>JBAQGA010000102.1:0-28428 GCA_049287565.1 Candidatus Aminicenantales bacterium | reverse complement strand
CATCCGGGGCTACCGGGGCGGCTATCTCCCCCTCAAACGCCGGGAGATCGAGAAGGGGCTGCGGGAGGGGAAGGTCCTGGGTGTCGTCTCCACGAACGCCCTGGAGTTGGGCATCGATATCGGAAGCCTTGACGTGGCCGTTCTGGCCGGCTACCCGGGGACGATCACCAGCACCTGGCAGAGGGCGGGCCGGGCCGGCCGGAAGACCGGAAGGTCCGCGGCCGTCCTGGTGGCTTCGAGCTCACCGCTCGACCAGTTCATCGTCAACCATCCCGATTATTTCTTCGCCAAGAGCCCGGAAAAGGCCCTCATCAACCCTGATAACCTCTCCATCCTGGTCAGCCATGTCGAATGCGCCGCCTTCGAGCTCCCCCTCAGCGACGGCGAGAAGTTCGGCCGGCTCGACATCGCCGGCATCCTCAAGTTCCTGGAAGAGGAGAAGATGCTTCATCATTCCAAGGACAAGTGGTACTGGACCTCGGACGCCTACCCGGCCGACGGCGTCAGCCTGCGGAGCATCAGCTCGGACAACTTCGTCGTCGTCGACGCGACCGATGAGACCAAGGTCATCGCCGAGGTCGACTTCACCTCCGCCCTGACGACTCTCCATCCCAAGGCCATTTACATGTGCGAGGGCGAGCAGTACTTCGTCGAGAAGCTCGATTTCGACGAGCGCAAGGCCACTGTCAAGAAGACGGACGTCGATTATTTCACCGATGCCATCGACTACACAAAGATCAAGATCCTGGACGTCTTCAACAAGAAGAGACTCGCCCGCTGCCCCATCTCCCACGGCGAGGTCCACGTCGCCACCCAGGTCGTGGGTTTCAAGAAGATCAAGCTCTTCACCCAGGAAAATGTCGGCACCGGCAACCTCAGCCTTCCCCAGAACGAGATGCACACCACCGCTTACTGGCTGACCATTCCCGCCGCGCTCATCCAGTCCTTGCCCTTCTCCTCGGAAGAGAAGATCAACGGAATTTTCGGCCTGGCCTACCTCCTCCACCACGTCTCGCCGCTGTTCATGATGTGCGACCTTCACGATGTGGGGGTTTCAGTCGGCGACAACCTGACGGGCGAGTCTGTCCCGCCTCGGGATATCCTTCCGCGTATCGCCACCTTCGACGAAAATCCCGTCTTCATCGAGCCCGACTTCGAACCCAATATCTTCATCTATGACAATTATCCCGGCGGTATCGGGTTGAGCCCGGCCCTGTTCGAACTGGAAAAAGACCTCCTCAAGCATGGCCTGAAGACGATTAACGTCTGCCCGTGCCAGGAGGGCTGTCCTTCGTGTGTTGGACCCGCGAGGGAAACGGGCCGCCAGGCTAAGCAGGTGGCTCAGGAAATCCTGCGGGGGCTTCTGGAAGAGTAGGCGGCAGGCTCAGAGACACGTGATCTTCTCCAGAGCTGATCTTTGTGGCCGCCAAGCCTTCCCCTGCCCCATCTCGCTTATCAGGAGCGTCTCATGGCCGCTGAGGCCTCCACAGAATATTCTCCGTGATTCTCTCTTTGCCCGGAAGGGGAAGTCCGGCTGATTTACGGCGCTTTTCCTCGTCTCCGCGGCTGTGGAGGTGTTTTGGCACACCATGGGCAAACTTCCGATGGTCCTGGACAGCTTTTGTGTCGCGATTGATATTTCCTGACGATGGTTGGAGGAGCAAGAGGGGCAAAAATGCAATCGCTGCCGGCGACTCCTAAAAACCAAATTCCTATATTTTAGCCAGCTGTGCTATATATACCCCATGATTATCATTGACGCTCCAATTTCTTTGGCTGATCTCAAAGCCATGGCCGGGGGCCGCTTTGGAAATCTGGTCAAGGCCGTCGTGGATGTGGAGCGGAAAATCATGGCTCTCGACGGGGAACTTCATGCCGATGAGGAAGCCCTCCTCCTGGAGAACGGCTCGCGTCAGGAAAAGTTGTGGGGGATCAATATCTATCCGGAGCTGGAGGGCCCGGACAGGATCGAATTTGATTCTGTAATCAATATCCGTCCCTCACAAGGAAACCGCTCTCGCGGCATTGACGACCAGGTGCTCCGGGAAAAGGTCTTTCAGGTCGTTGTCGGATTGATGAAATGACGACTGTTCAGCATTCCTCGTTGGCAGGGGGCCGATGGCAGGCTTTGTCCCTTATGGAACAACTGGCCAACGTCGGGAGCGAAGTTGAACGAGCCCTCAATTGGCTGAATAAACATAATCCCGAATACAGTCAACTGGCCTTCCTCCGAGCGTTGGAACTTATGAACTTGACGATCGCCGATCCCCGGCATCGGCGCCGGCTCAAAGAACTGACCCGCCTGCGGGAAGCTCTCCTGGATTTTTTCCTCGGAGACAACGAGTTTCACTCGACCGAGAGAAGTTGGAGAAAGTACTTTTATTGTTTTGCCTATGCTTCGGCCATGGAGAAAAGCGCGGTCAGCCGCTGACTGATCCTTTCCGCCGGGACTCCTTGTTTAGCGGCTCTGATGCGGGCACTGAGCGAGGCAACACAGACTGGAATTAGCTACAGTCCCTCAATTTCAGCTATCGTCGCAGGTCGACATTCACTTCAATCTGAGGATCCAGCAATCCGTCACAGGTTTGATCTGGATGTTTGCCGGTTTCCGGATCGAGACTTTCCAGAGCCTGGATAACGCGATCCTCAGCGATCCCCAGGTGGGGACCGGTGACCATGACGGCGTCGCCGTCGTCCTGATAGCGCCGCGATAGCCTGTTTGTCCTGGGGGGAACCGAACGCCAAGGATTCCGAGCGTTCGCTGGGCAGGAAAGTTCAAGAGTATCGAATCGCGTTCGGATTCGGGGATGGACGGGATGAGCCGCAAAAGGTTCTTGATCAGGACTACCGGGCCTTGAAAACCGTCCAGGGCTCGGGCGGGCGGCTTTTCAGGTAGCCGGTGAGATAGTCGTACTGTCGGTGGGCCTTCAGGAATTTTTCGGCATCGAAAGGGATGTCGCAGGAACTTCCCCATTTTCCCCAGAAGGACATTCCCAGGGCCATGCGCGCGTCCACGACCTTGCCGTCCAGAGCGCCGCCTGGGTAATAGGGCTTGGCCCAAGAGTCCCCGGGAGCTCCGGCCGGATCGAGAGCCAGTTCCCAGTGGCCGCAGATCGTGCGCTCGCCGGGCAGCTCCTTGCCGGCGTAGACATCGTAATGGTCGGCCAGCATGACCTTGGCCCGCTCGACGTCGACCTTTCCCATCCATTGATCAAACAGATCGAGCCAGCGCACCCGCCGGGCGATGTCGCTGCGCTTGATGTTGTCGAAATCCGCGTCGGTCTCTTCGCGCAGCAGGGGGATGTTCTCGGTGATATTGGAACCGCAGTAGAAACCGTCCTGCGTGCGCTCGACGGAGTGGTGCTTGAGCCCCAGTTCGAGACGGGCGATCTCGTTTGTGCTCGCATCGCCGAAGAGCCAGGTGTTGGCGTAGCCTCCGTTGTTGCCGTCAATCATGACCTTCAGGCAGTCGTCCAGGTCGGCGGCATACTGCATCGCTTTACGGATCCGGATGAACTCCGGGATCCCGGCGGGGTCGAAGCCTTTGAAGTAGTCGATGGTCGTTTCGGTCCCCACGATGCCCGAGGAGCAGACGAAGAAGTCCATGCCGCTGTGGATCCCCGCCGGGAAGGCCTGCATCAGCATCCGGTATCCTTTTTCAGGCAGCAGGTCGATGACCACGTTCGAACTGCACGTCACGTATGGGGCCCAGGTGTTGTGGGCCATGACGATACGCCCGTCGGCCGTGGCCTTCCCGGTGGCGATGAAGGCGCTGCAGCCGCCGCCCTTGGAAGGTGGCCCGCCCTCTTTTTGGAACCACGGATACCAGTAGCCCATGATCTCGGACTCGGCGTTCAGCAGGACGATGTCGCCGTAGCTCACCTGGATCCCGGCCTTCTGGGCGCCGGCCGTGATCCCCTCCATTTCCTCCCGGAACTCGGGCTCGATCTTGGAAGCGAACATCCTGAGGGTCTGCTCGACGAAAAATGACCACTCTTTTGCCGTGTCCCACCGGGTGATGTACTTCTCGACGCGCAGGCTCTCTGCGATCTCTTTGGCCAGTAGATAGCCATGTTGAAAACCACGAACAAAGGGCTTCCCCTCGATATGGAGGAAGACCCAGCCGTTACTTTCCTCCCGAACCGCCTTGGCCAACCAAGCTTGTTCCTCCTTGGTCAAGTCGGCGGTGAGAACAAGGCCCGCGGTAACGGCCGCGATGAGCAGAAAGCAAATGACCCTTTTAAAAAGACGCATTCGTCCTCTCCTTCGGTTTTAGAAGAAGATCATATCTCCGACCGAGGATAGCCGTCAATCCGGACCTCTGCAAAATGTCATACGCCACGCTTCTCATCAGTCGTCTTTTCCTCCCAGGAAAGCATAAAAGAGGAACGGACCGCCGCATGATCCGGGCCGCTTCGGGATGTTTGAACAGGGGGACATGGGAATATCCGGCGAATTCGATGAGATGCGAGTTCGGCAGGAAGGAAGCGGTTTGGCGGGCCCACTTCGTCGGGGTGTCGGGATCGAACTCGCCGGCGGCGATCAAGGCCGGAATGCGGCTCCGCACCGGCTCGTTCTCCTTCGCGTCCGGCCGGCCTTGAGGCCATACTCAGAGGGCCTCCAGCGGGATCTGGGGTTGGATGAATCGCTCAAGCTCGGGCAGCATCCCGGCGGGCTTGAGGATCTTTTCCAGCCTTGCGAACGGAAGCTCCTCGTTGCACCATACCGAAATCCTCATCCCCCAGGCCGTTCCCTGCGCAGACGCCAAAAAAGATCGCGCGAACGAGGCGAGGCGGCCGTTCTCGCCCCGGCAGGCCGCGTCGATGACCAGAAGGAGACTGGGGATGGCCGAGGTATCTTCGAGTCCGTTATAGATGCAGTTCATAATGCCCACGCCATCGAGCCTCAAGGAAAACGGTTTGCAGCCCAGGGGGTGCTTCATGGCGATTTCGATCGGACGGCCGGATTTCCTGTTGGGCGGAGATAAATATGAGGGGTAAAATAAAGACGACCAAAGCGATGAAACGAAGCCGCATCGTGAACACCTCCCGGCAGAAACAGGCCTTCATTCATAACTAACCACCATACCTGGGAATGGTTGCGCCCAGAGCAAAAAAACCTTCGTCGCCGACAAACTGCCCCCGCCCCATCTCGCTCATCAAGATCTCCTGATGGCCGCCGAGACCGGCAGTGACTATTTTTCGTGACGTTTTGCTTCCTCCATAGAAAAAGCCTGGGTGAGTTTAAG
The DNA here is from genome assembly GCA_049287565.1 of Candidatus Aminicenantales bacterium. Lineage (GTDB taxonomy): Bacteria > Acidobacteriota > Aminicenantia > Aminicenantales > UBA8522 > UBA8522. Next base: position 23,180 of record JBAQGA010000102.1, on the reverse strand, counting down.
CCGGTTTGGGCTTGTCCGCGAATCCGAATTTTCGGGGGGATTTGGAAGAACCGCGGCTACAGCAACAACGGGGACCAAAAAGGCCCGATCTTCGATCCGAAAAAAATAGAACAAAGCGCCGCGCGCGGTTCGGGTCGGCCCTCAAATGATCGGGCGGACTCGAGTTTTAGGGCCATGAAAAAAGGCGGCACCTGAGGCTTGGCGATGTTGATGAGCGGTCATTCATATTTGATGCAGCGGGCCGGGTCGAGGCGCCCGGTTTTAAACGTTTGGCGACCGACCGTCAGCAGGGCCACGCCCAAGGTCACGACCAGGGCCAGAATGAAGGGCCATCCATCCAGCGGGATGCGATAGGCGTAACCGCTCAGCCAGCGCTCCGCGAACCAATAAGCGATCGGAACGGCGATCAGGTTGCCAAAGAACACCCAGCGAAGAAATTCCCTGGTCAGCATCAGGGATATGCCCGAGGATGTCGCGCCCAACGTCTTGCGGATTCCGATTTCCCGTGTCCGCTGTTCGGCCAGGAAAGAGGCCAGCCCGAACAATCCCAGGCAGGCGATCGATATCGCCAGGACCGCGGCCCATTGGAGGAGCGTAACCATCCGCTGCTCCGACAGAAACATCCGTCCGAAATCCTCGTCGTAGAAGCGGTATTCGAATGGATAGCGGGGGAAGAGACGCTCCCAGGTCGCCCGGACCGCGGCCAAGGAAGCGCCGAGATTGCCCTTGGGAAGACGGACGACGGCGAAGCGCACGTGTTTGGGCGAAGTGAACAGAATCAAAGGTTCGATTTTCCGTTGGAGGGACTGGAAATGGAAATCTTTCATCACCCCGACGATGACGCCGTTGACTCCCAGAAATCGGAGCCTCTTGCCGGCCAGATTTTCTCCGCCCATCAAACGGCCGAGTTCCTCGTTGATCAGGAAGGCGTTGGCCGGGTTGGCGACATAATTATCCGGAACGTCCCGGGCCATGGAATTGTTGATCAGCGCCTCATCGGCAAAATCCCCGGGCAAATCGGCCGAAAACGGCCGCCCTTGGGCCATTTCGATTTTCATGGTCTGGATATAATGGGGATCGACGGCCGTATAAACGATCGTCGGGTTTTGTTCGGGTGTCCGCCCTTCCCAGTCGGCGCCGGAAACCCGGCTGCCGAACATCGTCGGGTGGTGAAAAACCCCAGTGACCCCGGAGACATTCGTTCCGCGGATCAAGCTCTCGCGCAAAGCGTCAAAATGACTTTGAGGCTCACCCTGCAGGCTCATATAGATGAGCTGGTCCTTATCATAGCCGACGTTTTTAGATCGGAGGAAGTTCAATTGCTTCAGGACGACGAGCGTCCCCACCAGAACGATGACGGCCAAACCGAACTGGGTGACGATGAGGGCTTTGCGGACCAGCCCGCTTTTTGCCCCCGTCCGCAAAGTCCCCTTCAGGACTTTGACGGGTTGGAATGAGGACAGGAAGAGGGCCGGGTAGCTTCCCGACACGATCCCGGTGATAAGCGCGACGCCGACGAAGGCGAGAAGGTATTCGATCCGCATCAAAGATTGGACGGTCAAGGACTTTCCGGCCAAGGCGTTAAACGAAGGCAGGAGGACGAGAACGAGGGCCAAGGCCAAGAGAAGGGCTATTCCTGTAACCAACAGGGATTCCCCGTAGAACTGCCCGATGAGATTCCGTCTCAGAGCGCCGACGACTTTCCTCAATCCCACTTCCAGGGCTCGTTTCGAGGATCGGGCCGTCGAGAGGTTCATGAAATTGATGCAGGCGATCAGCAGGATCGCGGCCGCCAGCCCGCTGAACAGGTAGACGCTTTGTATTTTTTGGGACGTTTGGCCGGGCTGGGCGGAGGCGTACAGATTGATGGTCGTCAATCCGACGAGAAGGGCCTCCCTCGGTCGGGAATGGACCCGGTACATCTCGGAAATTTTTTTCCCGACCGTTTCGGCTTGTCTCCCATCGTGTAATTGCACCCAGGTCACGACATTGTCGCTCTCCCAGCGGTCGATATACCAGCCGAATTCCCTCATGAACTCCAGGGGGACAAGCGAATCATATTGGATTGTGGAATTGGCCGGGACGTCCTTCATGATCCCGGTCACCGTGAAGTCGAATTTTCCATCCATGGTCAGGGTCTTGCTCATCGGATCTTCGCCGCCGAAATATTTCCTGGCCATGCTCTCCGTCAGGATCAGGGAATGCGGTTGTTTCAAGGCCGTCTCGACATTTCCCTGGACAAGGGGGAAAGAGAAGATTTGAAGAAATGACGGATCCACAGCCTGGGTCCTGTTTTCATAGAACGTTTTTTCTCCGGCCCGCAGGACCACCGTTCCTAGCCCCGTCTGACGGGCGGTGTTCTCGATTTCGGGAATATTTTGCCGGGCGTCCGGCGCCAGGGGGTAAGGTGTCTACACCCATCCGACGTCGACACGGAAGATATCGGCCACGTTTTTGTGAAAGGCGTCAAAACTCAATTCGTCTTGCACCCAGAGGACCAGGAATAAGCAGGCCGCCATCCCCAACGCCAGTCCGGCGATATTGATGAAAGAATATCCTTTGTGCTTGGCCAGATTGCGGCGAGCCATTCTCATGGAATTGCCGATCATGATGCATCCTCCTATGAAGGCGTAGACAATCAACGAGCCGATGGTCGCGGCGAGCCGCACCGCGTGACGGAGAGCCGCGATCAGGGGGCCTTTTTCTTTACGATCCGTGGATCGTTGATATTCGAGGTCTTCGCGAATCGTGGACGCCATCTCCGAGTCCACCAGAAGGGACAACAGTCCCTTCCGGGCGAAGACGTCGCGTCGGTCCGACATGTTATCCTCCTCCGGTTTTGTTCCTGAGGTACGGAACGCCCGCCCAGAGGCCGCGGGTCATCTCTTGGACAGCGCACAGCTCTTCCCGGCCGCGCGGAGTCAGGGTGTAGTAAACCCGAGGACGCCCACCAAGTTCTCCCGATTCTTTCGCCGTCCGGGCGGCGATATAACCGGTTTTCTTCAGCCGGTTGAGCGGGGCGTAAATCGCCCCGGACAACCAATCGACGCCCGTGTCTTTTTCAACCTGCTTCCGGATCGAAATTCCGTAAGCATTGTCCCGGAGCTTCCAGACGGCCAGAAGGAGAATTTCCTCGATTCGGGTCAGATAATTCATGCCCTATCCTTTGTTTATATTATTCCTTTATTAGTATTCATTACTTAGATACTCGGCATCCATAGAAAAGGTTGCCCGAAAATCTTTTTTATTTCATTTTTTTCTCCTGCCGCAAACGCGGATTCTGCCCCACTTGCCATGCCGAGCGGCTTGAGCAATGGGGCGAGTGGGTGGGAAAATAGGATCTGGAGCGGATGGACTACCTGGAGCTCATCGCCCGGACGACTTCCCATATTCCCGAAAAGAGACAAGTCACTATTCGTTACTACGACCTCTATGCCAACGCGCATCGGGGGAAAGTCAAGAAGGCAGGTCAAGCCGCTGTCCCTCTCCGGATGGTGGAGGAAGAGCTCCGGCCGGCCTAACTTCAGGGAGGCATCCCCAGAACCTCCCGAAAAACCCGGACATAACTATTGACACGGCAAATGATATTAGCTAATATTTATTAGCCTATATAAGCGTTTATTAGACAAGTTTTTTTGGAGATCCAATGGATGAACGTTGGCTGTCGGTCGATGATGTCTCGAAATACCTGGGCATCCGTCCCGGAACCGTTTATAAATGGGTGGAGCGGCGTGGCCTGCCCTCCCGGAAAATCGGCAGGTTGTTGAAGTTCAGGCGTTCCGAAATCGACGCGTGGATGGAGGGGGGGGCATCTGATTCCACCCGATCCGGCGGGGGAGATCGCCTGGTCCGGCTCCTGAGGGACACGCTTCCGGACCTGAAGACGCGATTCGGAGTCTCCAGGATTGGCCTGTTCGGGTCGGCGGCACGGGGAGAGGCCAAGCCAGGCAGCGACATCGACATTCTGGTCGAGTTCGACGACCCGACCTTCGACCGCTACATGGATCTGAAGTTCCGCCTCGAGGGCCTTCTCGGCCGGAAATGCGATCTCGTCCTTGCAGATTCGCTGAAAAGCGCGATCCGTGAAAATATCCTCAGCGAGGTTGTCTATGCCTAGGGACTACAGGGTCTACGTGGAGGATATCCTGGAGGCATCGCGCCGGATCCGTCTGTACACAAAAAGGATGACCGAAGACGATTTCGAAAGGAGCCCTATGGCCGTCGATGCCGTCGTCAGAAACCTAGAGGTCATCGGTGAGGCGGCTGGAAGAATCCCCAAAGACATCAAGCTCAAGGCGCCGGACACGGAGTGGCGCAAAATCGTGGCGCTCCGAAATCTCCTGGCCCATCAGTATTTCGGCGTTAACACGAAGATCGTCTGGGACATTGTCGCCAATAAGCTCGCTCCGCTCGAGCTGGCCTGCCGCAAGCTCGTGACGTGACCAGCGAGCGTCGGGGACCCGCCCGGGAGACAAGCCGTCAGGCCAAGCAGGTGGCCCGGGAGATCCTGCGGGGACTTCTCGAAGAATAGAAAGCGGGCTCAGAGGGAGGTTATTTTCTCCAGCTTTTTCTCATCCCCCATGACGATGAGGACATCGCTGTCTTTGATGATGAAATCCGCCTTGGGGACGTAAACCGTGCGTTCCGGGACGATTTCTCGAATGGCGATGACTTGGATCTCGTATTTGTTGCGGAGGTCGATCTCTTTCAGGGATTTGCCGATGAACCGTTCCGGGGGGGCGATTTCCTGGATGCTGATCCCGGACATGAGCGGCAGGCATTCCAGGATGGCGGGGCTGGTCAGTTTGAGGGCGGTCCGGATGGCCATGTCCTTTTCCGGGTTGATGACCTCGGTCGCCCCGACGGCCTCCAGGATCTTGCCATGGTCTTCGGTGGAGGCCTTGGCGACGATGCGCTTGGTTCCCATCTCGTGAAGGTGGAGGACGGTCAGGATTGAGGCTTCCATCGCCTCCCCCAGGCTGACCACGATCACATCCATCCCTTTGATTTCCAGCGCCTCCAGGTTCTCCATCTCGGACGCATCCGTTATGACCGCCTGGGAAGTAAAGGACTTGGCCTCTTCGATTTTGTTCTTGTCTGTATCGATGGCCAGGACCTCATGCCCTCTTTCGTACAAGGTTCTGGCGACATTCGACCCGAAGCTCCCCAGCCCGATGACCGCGAATTTCATGATAGATTCACTCCGTATATTCTAGCCGATTAAAACCCTCTCTTCAAGGTATTCATATTTCCCGATCGCCCGGCGCCGGCTGAAAGCCAAGAGCAGGGTCAGCGGCCCGATCCGCCCGGCGTACATCAAGAGGATGACCATGGCCTTGCCGAGGACGCTCAAGTTGGGGGTGATGCCCAGGGAAAGGCCGACCGTGCCGAACCCGGAAAAAACCTCGAAGAAGACATCCCTCATCAGCAGGCTCGGCTGGTTAATCAAGACGACAAACCCGGCGATGAAGATCAGGCTCAAAGACAGAGAGATCAAGGTAAAGGCCCTGACCGCGCTGTCCTGGGGAATCGTCCGGTAAAACATAGAGATCGAGTCCCTGGCGGCGATTTTGGAACGGATGAAGGCCAGGACCACTCCGAACGTGCTGGTCTTGACGCCGCCGCCGGTCGAGCCCGGGGAGGCGCCGACGAACATCAGAAGCATCAGGAGGAGAACGGCGGCAGGCCCCAGCGTCGTCAGGTCCATGGTGTTAAACCCGGCCGTCCTCGGGGTGACGACCTGGAAAAAAGAAGCGAGGAGCTTGTCCTTCCAGGAAAAAGACTGCAGCGCCCGGTCCTTTTCGAGGGCGAGGAAAATGAAGAAAGAGCCGAAGATGAGGATGGTGGTGGACGTCAGCACCATCTTGGTGTGCAGGGAAAGCCTCATCTTCTTCTTTTTCAATAACCCGCGGCCGGCTATGGCCGCCTCTCCGATGACCAGGAAGCCCAGACCTCCGAAGATGATCAGGTGCGCCATGATGAGGTTGATAAAGACATCCCCCCTGAAACCCATCAGGCTATCGCTGTAAACGGAGAACCCGGCGTTGCAGAATCCCGAAACCGCGTGGAAGAGGCCCGAGAGAAGCGCCCTGGGCCAGGGATGATCCCGGAGAAAACGCAGGGACAGGAGGACGAATCCGATGCCTTCGATGATGGCGGTAAACACGAAGATGTTCTTGATCAACGCTTTGAAGCTGCGCGGCGAACCCGGGTGGTATCCCTCCTGGATCAGGATCCGGTCGTGAATGGTGATGGACCGGCCGGCGGCCAGCAGGACCATGGTGGAGAAGGTCATGATCCCCAGGCCTCCCAACTGGATCAGGACCAGGATGACGATCTGGCCGAAGAGCGTGAAATGGGTCGCCGTGTCGACGACGATAAGTCCGGTGACGCAGATGGCCGAAGTGGACGTGAAAAGGGCGTCCATCAAAGAGAGACGGCCCGAGGCGCTGCAGAAAGGAAGCATCAGGAGCAATGTGCCGATGAAGATGGCGCCGGCAAAACTGATGGCCAGCACCTGAGCCGGCTGGAAAAACTTCTCTTTATGGATAGCGATGGGGATTTCCTCCTCCAGACCAGAGAGAATCTATTATTTATGCGCCCTTTTGTCAACGCCGGCGGGCCGTTTGACATCAGGGCGAGGCTATGCTAATTTTGAGCGAACGATCATGAACATCTTCAGACTGATCGCCGAGGCCAGCCCGGTCGTCCAGTTTGTCATTCTCGTTCTGCTCTTTTTTTCCGTTTTTTCCTGGGCCATCGTCTTTTACAAGCGGCGGGTCATCCGTTTGGCTTTCTCTCAATCGAGCCGGTTCCTCCGCGCTTTCCGCAAGAGCAAGAACCTCTCCGAGGTGAACGACGCGGCCAGGCGCTACCAGGGAAGCCCCCTGGTCTCCCTTTTTCAAGCGGGATTCAAGGAGCTCACCCACCTCTCCCGCTCCAACCCCCAGAATCCGCCCAACGCCAACCGCCTGGAAAGCTTGAGCCGGGTGCTCACCAAGGCATCCAATGCCGAGATTTTGAAGTTAGAAAAGATGATGGGTTTTCTGGCGACGACCGGAAGCGTCACTCCCTTCATCGGCCTTTTCGGCACGGTCTGGGGGATCATGGACGCCTTCCTGAAGATCGGCATCGTCCGTTCCGCCAGCTTGATGACCGTCGCGCCGGGCATCGCCGAAGCGCTGATCGCCACCGCCGTCGGGTTGTTCGCGGCCATCCCGGCGGTCATCGCCTACAACCATTTCCTCCACCGGATCAAGGACCTGATCACCGAGATGGAGGACTTCAGCCTGGAATTCCTCAATATCGCTGACCGACTCTATGGCACTTAAACCACAATTCCTATCCAGCTCGAAGAGAGGGCGTATCGGAACTTCGCTCTCCGAGATCAACGTCACGCCCTTCATCGATGTCATGCTGGTCCTGTTGGTCATCTTCATGGTGACCGCGCCGTTGATGCAGTCGGGGATCGGCGTCAACCTGCCCCAGGCCGAAACGCAATCCGCGCCGGCCGAGGAAGGCCTGACCATCACCGTCTCCAAAGACCGTTTCATCCACATCGAGGGAGCGGTCATCAACATCAACCTCCTGGAAAGAAAGCTCCAGGAATATTTCGCCGGGAAGGAAAAGAAGATTGTCTTCATCCAGGCTGATGAGGGACTGAATTACGGCTTTTTCATCGACACCCTGGACATCATCAAAAAGGCGGGAGTCGAGGCCGTCGGATTGGTGACCGAACCGATGGATCTCCGCTCGACCACCAGGAGAAAATGACTGCCAGCGGAGAACGCCTCCTCTTCAAGCGGGCAGTCTACATCTCTCTCTGCGGCCATCTTGCCTTCCTGGTGCTGATCATCATCTCGCCCCACCTGCCCCGGCCGTCCCGAAAAGGCCTGATCCATTACATTCCTCTGGACATGGTGGTCGCCGGCGGTGGAGGGCGAGGAGGGGGCGGCCGCGGACGACCCGCGGCCAAGGCTCAGGCCCCGCCGGCCAAAAAAGAAACGCTCCGCGACCTGACGACTCCTCAAAAAGCCCAGCCGGAGGCGAAACCGGCCATGCGCTACCCGGTGGAAAAGCCCAAGAGAGAACCCAAGGCCAAAACGGAAAAAAAGGCCGCCATCACCAAGCCCGAGCCGTCTCCGGCGGACAAGACGGATCAAATCGGGACATCTGAAGAAGCGTCCGGCGGCCAGGGCGTAGGCACCGGGCTGCGGATCGGCGGCGGAGGCGGACCGGGGGGCGGCGGCTTCGGCCCTGGAGGAGCCGGCTTCGGTCCTGGCGGTGGTTTGGCCAATTTCCCTTATACTTATTACCTCAACATCATCACCGACCGGGTTTCGTCCAACTGGTTCTCCTCGCTCGTCGACCCGGGAGTCTCGGGGAACTTCCAGACCATCATCTACTTCAGGATCGAAAAAAGCGGGCAGATAGCGGACGTCAAGATCGAGCAGTCGAGCGGAGCGACTCCCCTCGATCTCTCGGCCGTCCGCGCCATCAAGGCGTCGGCGCCATTTCCTCCGCTGCCCAGAGAGTATGAAGATGCCTACCTGGGCATCCATTTGATATTCGAGCATTCCAAATGAAACACACCAAACTTCTCGCTTTTGTCGCCCTCTGGCTCGGCCTTTCATCCCTTCTGTTCTCGCAGCAGGAAGTCTACATCACCTTGAAGGAGGGAGTCCCGGCCATCAGCCTGGCGCTGCCCAACCTCATCGCCCGCAGCCCTTCGGCCAAGGCCCGGGACGCGGCCGCCGAGCTCCACCAGGTGCTCTCCGCGGACCTGACATACAGCCGCATCTTTTCGCTATTGCCCAGGAAATACTATGACTACATCCGAACGCTCGACCCGAACAACATCTTTTTCAAGGACTGGGAGTCCATCCAGGCCAATATCCTTTTCGCCGGAGAGATCACCGACGGCGAGGGCGAGGACATCGTCTTCGAAGGGAAGCTCTACGACGTCAAGGGAGCGCGGTTCATCTCCGGGAAGCGCTATCAAGTCCCCAAGAATCTTTACCGGCTGGCCGCCCACCGGATGGCCGATGAGATCGTCAAGACTCTCTCGGGAGAGAAACCGATCTTCGTGTCAAAGGTCGTCTTCGTCTCCGACCGGGACGGCAATGACGAACTCTACATGATGGATTACGACGGACAGAACCAGACCCGCTTGACCTTCAACACGCTCCGCGATTATATGCCGGGCTGGTCTCCCGACGGGAAGACGATCGCCTATACGTCCTACAAGAACCTCAACGCCGGCCTCTATCTGCTGAACCTGGAGGCGGGAAAAGTGACGGCCGTCTCCACGCGGGGGACGAACTTCTCTCCGTCCTTTTCTCCCGACGGTAAGAAGCTGGCCTTTTGTTCGACCATGGACGGAAACACGGAGATCTATGTCGCCAACTCCGACGGCAAGAATATCCGGCGCCTGACCTTCAACGAAGCCATCGATTCATCGCCCTCCTGGTCCCCCACGAGCCGGGAGATCGCTTTTATCTCCGACCGGAGCGGCCTGGGCCAACCGCAGGTCTACATCATGGACGCGGAGGGTTCCAATGTCCGGCGGATCAGCTTCGGCGGCAGCTACCACGACGCTCCTGCCTGGTCGCCGACCGGCGACCGCATCGTCTACGTCTCCCGGGTGGAGAATATCTTCGATCTTTACGTTTTGAACCTGCGCAACAATCAGATTGTCAAGTTGACCGAGAGCAACGCCCGTAACGAATCGCCGAGCTGGTCGCCGGACGGCCGGCATATCGTCTTCTCTTCGAACCTCAGCGGCTCTCTCCAGCTCTACGCCATCGATTACGACGGAGCGAACCTGCGCCAGCTGACCTCCCAGGGCAATAACAAGCTCCCCGACTGGTCGAACTGACCGTCCAACAGGCATTTTTCTATTGACAGGGCAAACCCGGTTTGGATAGAATGAAACGTGGCGCCACGGCGCCCAAGCGTGTATTATAATATTTTGTTGGAGGAGGAAGAAGAATGACCAGGAAAATGGCGATCCTTTTTTGCATCTGCTGTCTCGCCTTTATGCTGACGACAAGCTGCAAACCGAAGGCCAAAACGGCGCCACCGCCGCCTCCCCCGGTCAAAGAGCAGCCCAAAGTGGAGAAAGTCGACGAAGCGCCCGCCGTTAAGAAACCGGCCCTGACCGAAGAAGAGATCTTTATGGCCAAATCGCTCGAGGAGGTCAACCTCGAAGCGCCGCTGAAGATGATCCATTTCGACTACGACCGCTTCTTCATCCGGGAAGACGCCAAGCCCGTGCTCGAAGCCAACGGCGCCTGGATGCGGAATTTCAAAAGCGCGAAGATCCTCATCGAAGGGCACTGTGATGAGCGCGGCACGGAAGAATACAACCTGGCCCTGGGAGAGAAAAGAGCCAAGAGCACCATGGAATACCTGGTGTCGCTCGGCATCTCTCCGGAGAGGATGAAAATCATCTCCTACGGAAAGAGCCAGCCGCTCGACACCGGGCACAGCGAGATGGCTTGGCAGAAGAATAGAAGATCTCAATTTCTGATCATCGAAAAATAGACCTTCGTTGATGACCAAGAGACTGGCGGGGATTCTCGCTCTCGTCTTGTGTTCTCTGCTCTCCTTCGGGCAGGACAGAAGCAAGAAAGCCTACGAGCTTATCTACGAGGACGTCCAGGTCCTCAAGAAGCAGCTGTTCGCCCTGGAGGAAAGGCTCGTTCGAAGCGCTGAGGACATCGCCGCCTTGAAGGCTCAGATCAGGGACTTGCAGTCCCTGGTCAAGCTCCTCCAGGCCGAACAGAGTAACGTCGGGGACAACCTCAAAAGCATTCCTTCCCAGTATCAATTCCTCCTCGACAAAATCGACCAGATCAACCTTCTCCTGGCGAAGATCTCCGAAAACCTGATGACGATGAAGGGAGCACCCCCTGCCGGTCTCGGTCCGGGACAGGAAACTCAAGAGAGGCCGGCGACAGCCCTCGAGAAAAAGCCGCCGGAAAAAGAGCAGCCGGCCCCGCCGTCCGTCCAAAACCCTCCCCCCGCCCCCCCGCCGACAGGATTATCCCCCCAGGAGGTCTATAATACCGCCTACGCTGATTACCTCAAGGGCAACTTCGACCTGGCCACGGACGGGTTCAAGATCTACCGCGAAAGCTTCCCGGACAGTCCCCTGGCCGACAATGCCCTCTACTGGATCGGCGAATGTTCTTTCAGTCAAAGGAAATACATCGAAGCCATCGATGTCTTCAATGAGCTGATCCTCAATTACCCGCAGGGGGATAAAATCGCCGCCGCCTTTCTGAAAAAGGGGCTGGCCCTGGCGGAGCTGGGGAGAAAGGACGAAGCCCTGGTCGTCTTCAAGCTTCTGACCAGCAAGTATCCCCTGGATGAGGAAGCCAGGATCGCTCAAGAAAAGATCAAGGATTTGTCCGCCAAATGAGAGACGTTAACAGTCTGAACAAGGTCCTCCTGATCGGACGCCTGGGCGGAAAGCCGGAACTTCGTTACCTTCCCCAGAACCAGCGGGCCATCGCCAGGTTCTCCCTGGCCACCAATGAGCGGATCTTCAATCCCAGCACGAACGAAAGCCGGATCCGGGCGGAGTGGCACCGCATCATCGCCTGGGGCAAGCTGGCCGAGTTCTGCGAGAAGTTCCTGACCCAAGGGAAACAGATCTATATCGAAGGCAAACTGCGGACCCGCAGCTGGCAGGACCGCGAGGGGAACAAACGAACGACCACAGAAATCGAGGCTCAGAACATCGTTCTTCTCGGGAAGCGGGAAGACGCCGCCGAGTTCGAGCAGTTCCCGGCCGAAAGGTCCTCCGCGGAGACATCCGCCGATGAAGAAACGGGTATCCGAGAGGAGGACGAAGGGGACGATGAGGTCCCCTTCTGAACCCAAGGATTTGACTCCCGGGACGCCGAAACGGACGGAGACGGACTTCAGAAAGACAATCTACGAGGAGGTCCGTCCCTGGGGAAAGTTCCGTTGTTACCCCCACGGCAATACGGGAAACCTCAAGATCATCACCGTCAAACCAGGTCAGGCGCTCTCACTGCAATACCACCTCCGCCGGAGTGAATTCTGGGTTGTCCTCGATCCCGGGCTGGAGATGACCCTGGGGAAACGCACCTGGCGGCCGAAGAGAGGGGAAGAGATTTTTATCCCGCGTCGCACGGCGCACCGCCTCCGCTGCGTCGGCCGCCGTCCCGGCCGGGTGATGGAGGTCTGGATCGGGCGATCGAGCGAGAGCGATATCGTCCGGCTCGAGGACGATTTCGGCCGGGTCACATGACCTGACCCAGGAGGAAAGCCTTGGGGTGCTTGACCAGGATGCGTTCGATGATGAACTCCTCGATATCCTGAGCCGTCCGCAGACCCATCGCCTCATCGACAACCTTTTCCACCGTCCCCAGCTCAAGAGAGCGGAAGGTCTTTTTGATGCGCGGAATGAAGATGGGATTCATGCTGAACTTGCGCAAGCCGAAACCAAGGAGGACCAGGGCGGAAAGCGGGTTGGCGGCCATCTCCCCGCAGACGGCGACGTCCTTTCTCTCTCGCAAGGCCGTCTGGATGACGAACCGGATCATCCTCAGGACAGAAGGATGGAGGGGCTTGTAAAGATAGGAGACGAACTCGTTGGAGCGGTCGACGGCCAGGTAGTACTGGATGAGGTCGTTCGTCCCGATACTGATAAAGTCCACTTCCTTCACCAGGATGTCGGCGATGGCGGCCGCGGCCGGGACTTCGATCATCACCCCGAGCGGGATCCGGCGGTCGAACTTCACCCGCTCTTTTTCCAGTTCCTTCTTGACCTCCTCGAAGAGAAGCTTGACCTCACCGATCTCCTCGAGCTCGGTGACCATGGGTATCAGAAGGCGGACGTTCTTGAGAACGCTCGCCCGGAGGATCGCCCGGAGCTGGACTTTGAAGAGATCCCTGTTCCAAAGGGAGAAACGAATGGCCCGCAGCCCGAGCGCCGGATTCGGTTCCTTCTCGATCTTCAGCTGAGGAAGGCTCTTTTCGCCTCCGATGTCGATCGTCCGGATGTAGACGGGCGCGGGGTAAGCGGCCTTAGCGATCCGGAAATAAGCTGCGAAATGGTCCTCCTCCGTAGGCAGGCTGGCGCGCTGGAGATAGATGAATTCCGAACGGAAGAGCCCGATCCCCTCCGCGCCGAAAGAGAAGGCCATCATGACTTCCTCTGGAAGCTCGATGTTCGCTAAGGGGACGAACTTCGCACCGTCGAGAGTGACCGATCCCAGCTTAGCCGTCTTCTTGAGCTCCCGGAAATATTTATCGTACTTCTCTTTCTTGCTCTGGAATTCTTTTTTGATCGCCAGGGGCGGATTGATGATGACCTCGCCGTCGGTGCCGTCGACGATGATATAGTCCCCGTTCTTGACCTCCTGGGTCACATTATGGAGGCCGACAACGGCCGGGATATTCAGGGAACGGGCAAGGATAGCCGTGTGGGAGGTCGGCCCTCCCATGTCCATTGCGATGGCCAGGACATTCCCCCGGCTGAGTCGCAGGGCGGCCTCGGACGGTAACAGGTCATGAGCAACCAAGACCTGTTTCTTCGTTTCCTCGAGCCTCGTCGGCCGTTTCTGCTTCGGCTTCAGGTTGGCGACGATCCGGGCCAGCACATCGGAAATATCCGACTTCCTCTGCCGGAAATATTCGTCGGCGATGGCATCGAAGACTTCCTGATACTTCCGATTGGCCTGAGTGAGGGCCCACTCCACCCGGACCTTTTCCTCCCGGACGCTCTTTTCGATGCCGGCAAAGAGCGAGCGGTCTTCCAAGATGAGCAGATGGGCGTCGAAGATGAAGGTGTGTTCCTCACCCATGTTGCTTTTCATCTCCTGTTTCAAGACCAGGAGCTCGTTCTTGGTTCGTTCGACCGCCCTTTTCAGCCGCCGCAACTCGCCCTCTACGGAAGAGGCGGGGATGGATTCCTTGCGGACCGAAAAAAGGACCGGATCGCTCAGGCAGATCTCCCCCATCCCGATCCCGGGGGAAACGCCGTTGCCTCGCAGGCGGATGAACGTCATGCTGATCACTCTTTCTCGCCGAACTTGTTTTTGATGAGCGCCGTCAGCGCCGTCATGGTCTCCTCTTCATCCTTGCCCGAGACCCGGAGCAGAACGGAGCTCCCCTTGGTTGCGGCCAGGGTCAATATCCCCAGGATGCTCTTGCCGTCGATCTCCGTGTTGTCCTTGATGATCTTGACCGCGGCGCCATAGCGGTTGGCCAGGTTCACGAATTTCACCGCCGCCCGGGCGTGGAGGCCCAATTTATTCCGGATGAGAACTTCATTCTCGATCATCGGAGCGCGCCTCTCTATCGCTTCGAGCTCAACAGGGCGCTGGCCAGATGGATGTTCTTCTTGCCCTGCTCGACGACCTTTTTGGAGACGTCCTTCAAATTGTTGCTGCGCTGCAGGGAGACGAACTTGATGAGCATCGGCAGATTGACTCCGGTGATGATTTCGACCTGATTATCCCGGAGGAAGCTGAAGCTCAGGTTGGAGGGCGTACCGCCGAACATGTCGGTGAAGATGACGACACCATTCTTCTGGTCGACCCGTTTCAGGCTCTGGTTGATCTTCTTTTTGGAGTCCTCGACATCGTCGTACCAGCCAATCGAGATGGCCTCGATGTTGGGCGCCTCTCCCAGGATGATGGTCAGGGCATTGAGGAGCTCTTCGGCCAGGCGGCCGTGGGAGACGATAATCCCGCCGATCATTGTTCACGCCTACTTGAAGACGTCTCGATGGAAGACCTTTATATCATATCTTTTCTTCCGAAGATAGCCCTTCAGCTCCTCGACGATGACGACGGACCGGTGTTTCCCGCCGGTGCATCCGATGGCGATGGTCAGATAGCTTTTGCCTTCGGAGATGAACTCGGGGATGAGATAATCGATGAACGAAAACAGTCGGTTGATGAACTTCCGGGTTACGCCCGACTGGAGGACATGCGCACGAACCTTTGGGCTCTTCCCGGTCTTGTCCCGCAGATGATCGATGTAGAAAGGATTGGGCAGGAATCGGGTGTCGAAGATCAGGTCGGCGTCGAGCGGGATCCCGTATTTATAGCCGAAGCTCACGATGACGATCTGCATGGTCGGAGTCCGGCCTTTGACCAGCCGGCGGGTGAGCAGTTCCTTGAGCTGCGAGATGTTGGTGGACGAGGTGTCGTAGACTTCGTCGGCCATTTTCTTGATCGGCGCCAAGCGTTTCCTCTCCCAGCGGACTCCATCGATCACCGACATCTTCTTAGTCAAAGGATGGGGCCGGCGCGTCTCGCTGAACCTCTTCAACAAGGTCTCGTCCGAGGCATCAAGAAAGATGATCTTGGGATCGATCCTTTTCCTGATCTTCTCGACGGCCGCAGGGAAATCGGCCAGAAATCCGGGCTCTCTCATGTCCACGACCAGGGCGACCTTTTGGAGCTCGACCTCTTTTCGCAACCAGAGATCGACGAGGCTGGGGATGAGCTTGGCGGGCAGGTTGTCGACACAGTAGTATCCCAGGTCTTCGAGGAAATGGCTGACCACGGTCTTCCCCGATCCGGAGATCCCGGTGATGATCAGGAAGCGGTCATCTTTCATCCTTGCCTGACCTCTAATTGAGCGCTCTGTCCAGTTTCTTGACGATCTCATGGGAGGCATGATACCCCCTTTTCCGCAAGATCTGGACCTTGCAGGCCACCTCGATCAGCAGGGCGATCGTCCGCCCCGGAGCGACGGGGATGATCAGTTGCGGGGTCTTGACGCCGAGGATCTCATAATCCGCGGGGAACTCGAGGCCCAGACGGTCGTATTCGTCTCCTTTCTGCCACTTTTTGAGCCAGATGACCAGGTCCACATTGGATTGGCGGCAGATCGCCCTCGGCCCGAAAATCTCCTTGATATTGATGATCCCCAGCCCCCGTATCTCCATGAAGTAGCGGCTTAGCGCGGGCGACCGGCCGACGAGTCGGCCGTCCTTCCGCCGGGTCAATTCCACCACATCGTCGGAGATAAAGCGGTGGCCTCGGGAAATGAGCTCCAGGGCGCTCTCGCTCTTGCCGATGCCGCTGTGGCCTGAGATGATGACACCCAGACCGAAGATCTGCAGGAAGCCGCCGGAAAGGATGAAGCGAGAGGAATCGACCTCGCTCCTCTTATTCATGGGTCTTTTCTTCTTCTTCACGGATGATTTCAAGGATCTTGCCTGGATTCTTGGCCCCCATGATCCTCTTTTGCAGAGAACCCGCTTTGCGGACGAGATAGGCGACGGCGGCCAGAATCTGCAGGCTCTGGCCGGGGTTGTCGGGTGAAGATACGACCAGAAAAAAGATATGGGTCGGCTTCCCATCGAGGGCCTCGAAGCGAACTCCCTTCTTGGAGACCGCCAGAGCCAGGAGCGGGCTTTCGATCTCTTTCAACTTGCAGTGCGGGATGGCGATTCCGTCGCCGATGGCGGTGCTCCCCAGCTTTTCCCTTTGGATGAGTTTTTCAAAGAACTCCTTATCCTCGGTAATCTTGTTCGCGGCCTTCAGGTATGCGACCATCTCCTCAAGGGCGGCCTCTCTCTCCTGGGAAACAAGCTCAGGGATGATCAGGCCTTCGTTCAGCAGGCTATGGATTTTCACGGCCCCTCCTGTCGTCTCCGGATCAATCGGGATCGATCAATCCGTAGTGGCCGTCCTTGCGCCGGAAGATCACGGCCCACTTCTCCGAACCCGACTTTCGGAACAGGAAAACGTCCCGCTTCTCCAAATCAAACTGGAGCAACGCCTCCTCCAAGAGCATGGGTTTCAGGGAATAATCACCGCTGCGCACGACCCGGGGCGTCTCCTCTTCTTTCTCCTGGGGATAGGCCGATTGTCTGCGTCCCCGGCCTTTCCGCCGCTTCTTCTCCCGCCATTTCTCCCGTTCTTTCTTGACCTTTTTCTCCAGATTTTCGAAGGCCAAGTTCAAGGAGTTCATCAGATCATGCGTTTCTTCCACGACGACAAGCCCCGCCCCTTTCGCCTTGACATGGATTTCGACCTTGTGACGATACTTCTGCACGGACAGGATGAGGTCGACCTCGATCACCGACCCCATCAGTTTCTCGAGGGCCTTGAGCCTTTTTTCGCAGTCGGCCCTGAGCTCGGGCGTGATCTCCATCTGTCGAGCCGTGAAATGCACGATCATGAACTTCCCTCCATGATGAACTTTCTTTTCCGGATATGCGATGGCGGGATCTTGAGCTGCTTGCGGTATTTGGCCACCGTGCGCCGGGCGATCTTGAGGTTGTTCTTGGCCAGGATGTCCTCGATCTCGATATCGCTCAAAGGCCGGCTCCGGTCCTCGCTCTCAACCAGCTTCTTGATCTTTTCCTTGATCTTCAGCGAGGAGATCTCCTCGCCGAAATCGCCCACCAAGGACTTGTGGAAGAAATATTTCAAGGGGAAGACCCCCCAGGGAGTGCTCATGAACTTGTTGGCCACGACCCGTCCGACGGTCGATTCGTGGACGCCGATCTCCCGGGCGATTTCCAGCAACGTCAAGGGCTTGATGCAATCGATGCCCTTCTCGAAGAATTCGCGCTGGCGGTCGACGATGTACTTGGCCACCTTATAAACGGTCTGGTCGCGCTGGTCGAGGCTGCGCAAGAACCAGAGCGCCTTCTTCAGTTTGTCCTTGAGGAAATGATAGGCCTCGACGTTCTCCTTGGCCGCCTGAGCCAGGAGCTTTCTGTAGTAGGCATTGATCCTCAACCGGGGAAGCCCCTCATCATTCAAGCTGACGGTGAGGTCGTTGTCCTCCTTGGAGACGATGATATCAGGCAGGACATAGGACGTTTTTTCCTGACTGTATTTCCTCCCGGGAGTGGGGTCCAGGCTCTTGATGACCTCGATGTTGTTCTTGAGGTCCTGGAGGCCGACGCCCAGCAGCCTGGCCACTTGAGCGTAATCCGATCTCTCGAGAAGGGGGAGATGATGGAGGACGAGCTGTCGGGTGATCTCATCGTCGATCTTGAGATAATCCATCTGGACCAGGAGAGCCTCTTTGAGGTCCAGACTTCCTACGCCCACCGGGTCGAACACTTTGATCTTCTCGCGGACAGGCCCTATCCTCTCAAGACCGACCCCGGCCATCTTGCCCAGTTCCTCCTCGGAAGCCTGGAGATAGCCGTCTTCGTTGATATTGCCGATGATCAGCTGGGCGATCTCCCGCTCGGCCGGCTCGAAAAAGGTCAGGTTGGCCTGCCAGTTCAGATGATCCCAGAGCGAGATGCTTTTGGACAGGATGTTCTCCAGGGCGGGGCTTTCCTTCTTTTCCGAGAAGAAGGGACGGAACCCGTCATCGAAATACTGCTGGAATTGAGACTCGAATTCCAGGTCGATAGTCCTCTCAGGAGCTCCCGGTTCATCTCCCAGATCAGCCTCTTCCCGGCGTTCGGCCCTCTCCCCCGCCTCCACTCCTTCCCGCTCGCCTGCGCCTGCCTCTTTTTCCTGGACCGTCTTTTCCGGGGTCTCCTCCTCGAGCATCGGATTCTGGGAGAGCTCTTCGTCGATGACCTCGATCAACTCCAGGTTGGTCAAGGGAAGCAGTTTAATGGCCTGCTGCAGCGCCGGCGCCAGGATCAGTTTCTGGACCTGTCTCTGGTCCAGTCGCTGTTTCAAGTCCATTATCGGTCGCTCTTTCCCTTTCTCGCCTCAGAGGCGGAAATCATCTCCCAAATAGCTCTTCCTGACGTCCTCGGAAAGGACCAATTCCCGGGGCGTTCCCTCCATGAGGATCCGGCCCTTGTCGATGATGTAGGCCCGGTCGGTGATCTTCAGCGTTTCCCGGACGCTGTGATCGGTGATCAGGAGCCCGATTCCCTTGTCCCTGAGAGAGAGGATGATCTTCTGCAGATCCCGGATGGCCAGGGGATCGATGCCCGTGAAAGGCTCATCCAGCAGGAGATATTCGGGCCGCATGGTCATGGCCCGGGCGATCTCCAGCCGGCGCCGTTCTCCTCCGGAAAGTGTGCAGGCCTTAGCCTTGGCCAGTTTCTCCAGGCCGAACTCCCGGAGGATCCTCCCGACGTCACCGTCCCCCCTAGTCTCGAAATCCGGTATCACTTCCAGGATGGACAGAAGGTTGTCCTCGACGCTGAGCTTGCGAAACGAAGAGGGCTCTTGCGGCAGGAGACTGAGCCCCTTTTGAGCTCTTAGGTACATGGGCATTTCGCTGATATCCTCGTTCCCCAGATAGACCCTCCCTTCATCCTGCGGGACGAGGCCAATGATCATGGAAAAAGTGGTCGTTTTCCCAGCGCCGTTCGGGCCCAGCAGGCCGACGACCTCGGTTTTCCCGACCTCGACCGAGACGCCTTCGACAACCCGCTTTTGATGATAACTCTTGGCCAGGCCGACGGCCCTCAACAGGGGACTCATGGGTTACGACTTGATGACGGTCGTTGACCGTTCTCGATCCTTGTTCTCCACCTGGATTCTACCTTCGCCCAGGCGAAAAGTCAATTTGTCCCCCTCGATGAGCCCCTTCTCTTTGTCCGTGATTTTTGGGTTTCCGGTCAGGACGACGGTCTCCTGCTCGGGGAAATAGAGAGCCTTTTCTCCACGACCCTCCCGGAGCTCTTCGGCGATGGTCACTTTGCCTTGGGCTTCGATCTGCTGGATCTCCGCTGTTTTCTCCCGAAAGAGGACATTGATCCGTTCGGAATTCAGTCCGACCTTCCTGGACTTGAGCCAACAGGCCTGTTCGTAAGTGAGCAGGTTCTGCTGGGGGATGAAGCTCACCTGCCCTCCGCCGATCTCGATCTTTTCTTTTTCCGCTCCTTCCGTTTCTTGGAGATGGTGCAAGAGAGTCCGGACATGCCCTTCCCCCGCGATTTCTCCCGTTTTTCTAAAGGCAGTCAGCAGGTCGGCGAAGAGGATCTCTTTGCCTTGCCACATCCGAACATTCTCTCTCAATTGTAAACGATCCGTCTTTTCGTCGTATCTCATTTTTTGAGCGGCGCCGAACACGGGTTGTTCGCTCGAAAAGAAACCCACCGTTTCGTCTTCCTCCGGCCGGGGTTTGAGGATGACCTTGACATCCCCCTCCGCGTCTAGAACCTCTCGCCTTGCATATAACGTCAAGGACCGGGCCGTCACTTCGCTGGCCCGAGAATCGATCCGCGCCTCCCCACCTTCGGGGGCCTTGATTTTCCATAGTCCCCCCTTTTTGCCGATGTATATCTCCTGTCCGGAGATAAAACGTTCTTTCTCAGGCTCCCCGCCCCGTTCTTGCAGACGGACATCGTCCCAGGCGAAGAACTTTTGCAATCCCCCCGAGCGGTCGAAAAGTATCCTCATCCGGCCCGACCGGACCTCGGTGTCCCCTCCCTCGGTCACATAAAATCTCAGCTGGCAGTCGTTGCGGGCCTCGACTCTATCGATCTTGTGCATATCTTTGAAGACCCGGAGGTCGATCTCGTCGGCGGAAATATCCCTCTCTCTGCCCGGCCGGTCAGGGTACTCCGAGCCCGATGCCGGCTCTCCGTCATCAACAAGCGTGGCCTGGGCGTTTCCTCTCAGGGAAAAACTCCGGGCATACTGCTCGTCCGCGGTCAATTTGAAGAGCAGGGTATCGGCCCGGCCCTGGCTCTTCCCGAAAGAGAAAGACGCATTTCCTTCGACGACACCCAGTTTTGGTCTCCTCTGGAAAGTGACGATATCCCCCCGCGTCACGAACGGGATGTCGCTCGTTGTTTCTTCGATCAACCGGAGCTCGACCTCTTCTTCGAGGCGCAGCGATTCCTTGCGGAAGGAGTAGGTCATTCTCCCGGCTTTCCCGGAGACCCTTCTGGAGGAAAAAACAACCGCTTTGTCGGTGGTCAGGATCTCGTCGTCCTTCAGGTAGGTGAAGGCCGCGGATTCTACAGTGAGGCCTCTATACTGGAGTTTGGCATTGCCCTCCAGAAAAGCCTCCGCCCAGTCTTTGTCATAAGAAACCTTTTCCCCCGAGAGCACGATTTCTTCCCCCTCCTCTTTGCCGAGTTCCCGGATCTCAACGTTCCCTTCCAGCAAATAGCGGCCGTCCTCGCCGGCATAATGCCTCTCTGCCTTAGCCTGGATGACTCGATCTCCTTTGAAGTCAAGGTGCTCGACTCCTTCCTGCCGTTCCACTTTCTCGGCTGGGATCCCCTCCCTTTTTTGTGGAACGACCGTCCGGGGCCGACGGTGAGAAAGAAAATACCAGACGATGACCGCGATCACAACAACCAGGACGCTTGCGAAGACGATCCGGATCGTCCTGGCCAATGTCAACTTGGTCATTTTCCTGAGGATCTGATATCCCCGAGCGAAAGGCTGTATTTTGCCGCCCCGAGAAACGTCGAAAACTGGAGGGAATAGACGATGTCGAAGCGCTCTCCCGGCCGGATATCCGCGGCCCACTCCTGCCTATTCCAACCCAAGACCTCGATCATCCGGCCTTCCTGCCGGGCCAGGAACTTGAGATGTTTGTTCTTGAGGAGCCTCGGGGGACCGACGACTTCCACTCCTTCACTGAGGAATGTCGGCTTCGAATTCCCAGTGCCGAATGGTGCCAGGCGCTGGTAGGCGTCGATGAAGGATGTCTGGATCTCATTCAAGCTCAGGCGGGAGTCGATGCGGACCTTCCTCTGGAGGTCCTCGGTCCGCAATCTCTCGCCGACAACCCGGTTGATCCGTTCCCGGAGCATCCCCATCCTCTCTCTCAGCAATACACAGCCCACGGCCAAAGGGTGGCCGCCGTAGTCCAGGAAGATATCACGGCAAGCATCGAGACACTCGATCAGCGGTAGCTCGCTGATGCTCCGCCCCGAACCGTGGGCCTTGCCGTCTTCGTAGTTGAAGAGCAGCACGGGCCGGTTGAAGGCGTCCTTGAGCTTGGAAGCGACGATACCGATGATCCCGCGATGCCAGGTTTCACAACCAAGGACCAGCATCTTGTAGCGTTTGTCCAGCGCGCCCTCTCGGATGCGCTTCCCGGCCTCGGAAAAAATCTTGTCCTCTTCATTCTGTCTTCGAGAGTTCAGTTCGCTCAGCCGCCGGGCAAGACGGCAAGATTCCGAATCGTCGGCCGACAAAAAAAGCCGGACGGCTTCGTCGGCCGTCCCCATTCGGCCCGCGGCATTGATCCGGGGGGCGATCCGGAAACCGACATCTCCCTCTGAGACCTTCATGTCGAGACATCCACACTCTTCGAGAAGACTGCGCAATCCCCGGTTGGAGACGTTCTCCAATCCTTTGAGACCGGACCTGACCAGAAGCCTGTTCTCTCCCCGGAGATTGGATACGTCGGCGATCGTACCGATGGCCACGAGCTTGGTGTAATGAGGAAGGTGGGCCGACTTCCCCCGCTTTTCCAGCAGCGCCTGGAGCAACTTAAAAACCACCCCCACGCCGGCCAGCCCCGGGTACGGATAGCCGGACTCTTTAAGCACGGGATTGAGCAGGGCAACCGCCTTGGGCAGTTCATCACCCGGGAAATGGTGGTCGGTGATGATCACGTCCAACCCGTCTTTCTTGGCCTTGTCGGCGAAGTCGACGGCTTTGATCCCGCAATCGACACTTATGATCAGGCGGGCACCCTTTTCCTTGGCGATCAGCAGGTGCGCCTCCTTGATTCCATAGCCTTCCTTGAGCCGTTCCGGGATGAAATAGTCTACCTCCGCTCCCAACCCGGCAAGGGCTTTTAAAAGGATGACTACCGAGAGAACTCCATCGACGTCATAATCCCCGAAAACCAAGATTTTCTCTTTTTTCCGGATCGCCTCCTCGATCCGGGTGACGGCCCTTTCCATGCCGGCCATTAAGTAAGGGTCATAGAGATCGTCCAGGGTTCCCTCGAAGAACGTCCGGGCCGCCTCCGGAGTCAAGACATCCCGGTTGGTCAAAACCCGGGCGATCGGCAGAGGGATGCCCAGCTCGGCGGCCAGGATATCGGCCTCGGGGCGAGGGGATGCGATCAGCCAGCGGCAATCGTCCATAGGCATCAGTTATATTTAACACAATCCCCACCAATCCTCAACCGTCCCTGGCCCGGGCAAGGTTCTCATTCTATGTGAAGTATTGCTTGTGAACATGGAAGCGCCCTCGAAGGTTTAGCTTTTCTTATTATTTCCCCGGAAAGACCCTTTAAGAAGCTGTTCTTAATTGCATTAATCCCCCTTGCCC
>JBAQGA010000101.1:0-4468 GCA_049287565.1 Candidatus Aminicenantales bacterium | reverse complement strand
AGGCTCAGGCCCTGGTTCACCCGGTGGGCGTTCTGGACGATGAGGCTGCCCTGCTCCTGGCGGAAGATCTCGTCGAGCGTCACGACACCGACCTTTCCGGAAGCGATGATGTCATGGAGCAGGTTTCCCGGCCCGACCGACGGCAGCTGGTCCTTGTCGCCGACCAGGATCAAACGCATGCCCCGGGGGACGGCCTTCAGAAGGGCGTTCATCAGCGGCAGGTCGATCATCGAGGACTCGTCGACGATGAGGACCTCGGCCGTCAGGGGATGCCGCTCGTTTCTCTTGAAATTCCCCTTCTTGGGATTGAATTCAAGCGTCCGGTGGATGGTTTTGGCCTCTTTCCCTGTGGCCTCCGCCAATCGTTTCGCCGCCCGGCCCGTCGGAGCGGCCAGCAGGACCCGCTGTTCGAAGCTGCTGAAGACGGCGACGATGGCCCTGACGATCGTCGTTTTTCCCGTTCCCGGCCCGCCCGTGATCACCAGGACATTCCTCCGCAACCCCTCATTGACCGCCTCCCTCTGCCGGGCCGAAAACCGCAGCCCGAGCTCGGCTTCGATGCCCGCAATGGTCTTGTCCGCGTCGGAGGGAAGGGCCGGGGATGCTGAGGCTCCAAGCTCGAGCAGAAACCGGGCGACGTTTTCCTGGGCGTCAAAAAGATAGGGAAGGTAGACGGCCGTCCGTTCGCCGGTTTTTTCGGTCACCGCCAACTTATCCCGGACGATCTCGGCCAGGGCGGCCCGGGGCTTGTCTTCCTCGACTCCCAGTTCCTTCCGGCAGCTCGCCTCCAGCTCGTCCTGATAGGAAAAGACGTTTCCTTGCTCGGCGTCCTTTTCAAGAAGGTAGAGGAGGAACGCCTTGACCCTCTCGGCGGAGGCCGGATCCAGGCCGAGCTTCAGGGCGATCTGATCGGCCGTCTTGAAACCGATCCCCCAGATGTCCAGGCAGAGCTGGTAGGGATTGCGCTTGAGGACATGAAAAGACCTTTCCCCGTACTGCCGGTGGACCTTGGTGGCGATGCTCGTCGAGACGCCGTGCTCCTGGAGGAAGATGATAAGGTCACGGATATGCTGGTTCTCCGCCCACGATTTCTTGATCTCCTTGATCTTGACCTCACCGACGCCCTCGACCTCCCGGAACCGGTCCGGTTCCCGGGAGATGACCTCGATAGTCTGAGAGCCGAACACCTTGACGATCCTCCGGGCCAGGACTGGCCCGATCCCTTTGACCAGTCCGCTGGACAGGAACTTCTCGATCCCCTTGACCGAGGAGGGCAGGATGGGGGTGAAGCTCTCCACCCGGAGCTGCCGGCCGAACCGGGGGTTCATCTCAAAGCGGCCGGTGACGCGGAGGACTTCGCCCGGCGAAAGCGGAGGAAATGAACCGATGAGGGTGAGCTTCTCCCCTCCCTCGGGGGCGAACCGACAAACCGTGTAGCCGTTATCAGGATTGTAGTAGACGATCTGCTCGATCGTCCCTTCCAGGTTTTCGACGGGGCTGCTCGGCGGAGGCTTCATTTTTTTCATCTTATGCCAATCATCGGGCGCGGTCAACTCGGACGGCGGTGGCCGATCATATCCATTTATGTGAGGGACAACTTGGGAATGGAGAAGCGACCTCGAAGGTTTAGCCCTCCCGAGGCATTTTTCGAGGGAAGCTGCTCTGGCAGCCGGGAGGACTGTCTGAGCACGGGATAATCGCACGGAGAGGGGTGAGAAAAGAGACCAAATAAAAATAAAGGCAAAGATCTATCACGCGGAGTTCCGCACCGCCGAGAAAAATGCTGAGGGAGCGGCGTTAGAAACCTGAGCGGGAGCGCTGACATTCCCAAGTTGCTCATTATAATATTATAGTTGCGGGGAGGCTTCCGGCGGTTGACCGGGAGCGGCGTTCATGTTAATTCTAAAAAGCGATGCGCCTCCTCCGGGTCCTCACCAATTCGCTGCTGGGCGGCCTCTTCTTCGCCTTCCTGCTCGCCCTCCTGACGGCCGACCTCAACATCAACCGTCAAGTCGGCGCCGGCTTTTTCGCTCAACTGACCATCCATCTGGCCTTGATCTACGGCCTGCTCATAGCTCTCATCATCTTCTTCGGATTTGTCATCGGCCAGTTCTTCTTCGGCCGACCGGCCCGGCTCGCCTTCGTCTCCCCGTCGTTCCTGTCCTTGAGCCTTTCTTTCCTGATCATCCTTTTCCTGGTGATATTCAGGATGAACGAAGGCTATTTTTCCTCTTTTTTTGGGACGGAGGTCAGGACCCGGCTGCTCATCCAGATGGGCATTTTGCTGGCGCTCTGTCTTCTGGGGGTGGTCTGCTTTCTGGGATTTCGGCGTTCCCGGAAAGCCTTTGTGGTCTGGGCCTATTTCGTAATCCTGGGTATCGGTCTGGCTTTGCTCCTAGTCCAGAGAAGCCGCTTTCCCCTGTTTCAAGAACGGTCGGGATCAACCCCCCTCCTGGGGAAAAACGCCGAGAAGAGGATCACTCTCGTCGGCCTCGAGGGATTGAGCTTTGATTTCATCATCCCGCTCGTCGGGCAGGGGAAACTGCCCAACTTTTCCTGGCTTATGGATAACGGGAACTCGGGGAGACTGGCCAGCTTCTCGCCCACGGAACGAGTCAGCCTGGAGGCATCGTTCAGCACGGGGAAGCTCCCGGCCGAGCACCGGGTTCTTTCCGGCCGACGGTACCGCCTTTGGAAGATGAAAGAAGAGCTGGAAATCGTCCCTCGGTTCATCCTGTTCAGCCAGCTCACCCGAATCGGCTATCTCAAGATCGCTCCCTTCCATCCGGTGATCGAGATCAAAGACATCTGGCGGATCCTCCAAGGAAACCGGATCCCTTATCTCGATATCAGCTGGCCATTGAGCCGGGAGAGCCGGGTCTCCGGGCCGAGGGCGGAGAAGCAGGCTTCCGAACTCCTGGACGATTCCGCCTTTCCCGACGATCCTCTTTTCGCGCTGGCCAGGACCGCCTTTCTCCAGGACTGGGCCACCGAAGAGGCCGCGAACGAAGAGCGAAGCGCGCGCTCACCTCAGATCTTCCACCTCCGCCTCAACGGGCTCAATGCCGTTCAGGCTTATTTTTATAAGTACAGCGTCCCGCAGCAGTTCGGCGGCATCCCCCAGGAAGGCATCGACCGATACGGCACAGCGATAGAGCGCTATTACGAGTATTACGACGGACTGATCGGGAAATTCCTGACCGGATTGAAAGACGATGAGATCCTGGTCGTCTATTCGGCCTTCGGTGTCGAGCCGCTCCCGCTCTGGAAAAGGTTCGTCGAGAGGCTGCTGGGCGACCCGGAGATCTCGGCCTACCACGAGCTGGCGCCCGATGGCGTCGTGTTCTTCTATGGGAGGGGCGTCCGAAAGGCCAGGAGCACGGAAATCATCCGGATCGTGGATATCGTTCCCACGCTGCTCTACTACATGGGCCTTCCCGTCGGCCGGGACATGGACGGGATCGTCCGGAGCTCCCTTTTCAGCGACGATTTCAGGGCTATCAACCCCGTCATCTATATATCTTCTTATGAGGATTTCCAGATCCAGCCGCCCCAATGACCGTGGGAAGCGGAGGGGCCCGAAGTCGTTCAGCGGATGATCCGGAACATCCGGCCCCAGCGGGCCTTGGGAAGGAAACTGGCGAACTTCTTCAGCCGTTCGCCGAAGCTTGTCTTGGTGAAAGCGTCGCGCTCGGCCCGGTAGGAAAAATAAATCACCCAGGGTTTCCCTTTGATATAGCTCATCGGCAGGAAGCTCCAGTAGCGGCTGTCCAGACTGCTATCGCGGTTGTCTCCCATAACGAAACAATGGCCTGGGGGGACGACGACGGGGCCGTAGTTGTCCCGGATGGCATCGTCATAATGGTAGTAGCCGTTCTTGTTGAACACCTGGCTGTCGTTGTGGACCTTGTAGCTTTCCGAGATCGGCTGGTCGTTGATATAGACCTGTTTATCCTTGATCTCGACCTTCTCGCCTTCCAGGGCGACGACGCGTTTGACAAAATCCTTATTCAGCTCTTTGGGGTACTTGAAAACGACGATGTCATGGCGACGGATATCCCGCCGCGGCAGGATGGCTTTTTCAAGAGACGTCGGGGGAGTGGAATAGACGAGCTTGTTGACGAGAAGGAAATCGCCGACGAGAAGCGTCGGCTCCATCGACCCTGTCGGTATTTGGAAGGCCTGGACGACGAAGGTCATGACGAAGAAGACGAACACAGCCGTCTCGGCGATCAATTCGAAATACTCGCGGACGAGGCACTTCTCTCGCGGCTTCTTTTCTTTGGCCATTGGTCACCTATATAAAACTTCAATATAGCGGATTTCCCAAAATTCCTCAAGGGAGCGCATCGAGTCATCTAAAATGTTACCGAAGGAGGATATGTCTTGTCATTTAAAAATGTTACCGTAGCTGGCGGGAGAAAAGAGAGCTTTCTGGTAGCCTAATCTTCTCGAGAGAGGAGGTTAG
>JBAQGA010000100.1:0-14305 GCA_049287565.1 Candidatus Aminicenantales bacterium | reverse complement strand
ACTGGTTCCCCGGGGTGCGGGGGCCAAGGGCGGCTTCCTGCGCCCAATCGATTCACCCAAACGGGAAGTGCTCACTAGGACTGATCGGGGTTGGCGGCGGCCGCCCGGCTGTGCTAAAATGCCTCTCAAGAGGCGGACATGAAAAACCAGCGCAAAGCCAAAATCCTGGTCGTCGATGACGAGGAGAATATCCGGAAATCCCTCAAGATGATCCTCGAGTACGAAGGATATCAGTTCCTCGAATCCGTCGACGGCGAGGAGGCCCTTTCTCTGATCAAAGATACGATCGACCTCGAGCTCGTCCTTCTCGACATCAAGATGCCCGGCCGGGACGGCTTGGATATCCTGGCCGAAATCAGGAAGCGTCCCTATGCCCCCGAAGTGATCATGATCTCGGGGCAGGGCACCATTCAGACGGCCGTGGAAGCCACCAAGCTCGGGGCTTTCGAATTCCTGGAAAAGCCGCTTCACCGGGACCGGGTCCTCCTCAGCATCCGAAACGCCCTCAACCAAAATACGCTGCGCCGGGAGTGCCTCGACCTCCGGAAAAAGGCCGAGAAGCGCTACGAGCTCGTCGGCCAGCATCCCCTGATGAAGCAGCTCTGGAAAGACATCCTCAAGACAGCGCCCACCAACGCCACGATCCTCATCCACGGGGAGAGCGGAACCGGCAAGGAGCTCATCGCCAGGGCCATCCACAGCCACAGCATGCGGGCTAAAGAGCCATTCGTCCAGGTCAACTGCGCGGCCATCCCGGAGGAGTTGATCGAGAGCGAACTCTTCGGCCACGAAAAGGGGGCTTTCACGGGGGCCACCGAGCGCAAGGTGGGCAAGTTCGAACAGGCCGATGGCGGGACGATCTTCCTGGACGAGATCGGCGACATGAGCCTCAAGACGCAGTCGAAGGTGCTGCGCGTCCTCGAGGAAGGGGAGATCCAGAGGGTCGGGTCGAGCAAGGTCAGCAAGGTCGATGTCCGGGTCATCGCCGCCACCAACAAGGACTTGAAAAAAGAGATCGGCGAGGGAACGTTCCGGGATGATCTCTTCTTTCGGCTCAACGTCGTCCCGATCTCTTCGCCGCCGCTGCGGGAGAAAAAAGAGGACATCCCTCAGCTTATTGAATACTTCGGCCGCAACTTCGCCGAGGAGAACAATTTCCGGCCGAAAAAATTCTCTTCCGAGGCCATCGCCGCCATGGAGAAATACTTTTGGAAGGGCAACGTCAGGGAGCTCCGGAACGTCGTCGAACGGCTGCTGATCATGACCGAGGGGGAGACCATCGGAGTGAAGGACCTTCCCGAATCGCTCCGGACGGGCGTCAAGACAAAGCTTCCCGGGGCCGGCCAGGCCAAAACCTTGAAGAATTACCGGGAGACGGCGGAAAAGGAATTCATCCTAGCTAAGCTCGAGAAAAACCATTGGAACATCTCCCAGACGGCCCGCGAGATCGATACGCCTCGGAGCAACCTCTATAAAAAACTGGCCCAGTATGGTATAAAGATAACGGTTGGAGTGGGCGAGGCGGTTGCCCCTTCTTCTCCTAAAGAGAAGAAAGGGGAGGAAAGTCCGAACTCCACAGGGCAGGATGGTCGCTAACCGCGACCCCGGGCGACCGGAGGAAAGTGCCACAGAAAACACACCGCCGAAGGGGAGGGGCAACCCTCTCCTGGCAAGGGTGAAAAGGCGAGGTAAGAGCTCACCGCCCTGATGGCGACATCAGGGGCAGGGTAAACCCCATCCGGAGCAAGACCAAACGAGCCCCGAAGTGGGATGGCCCGTCCCGAGGGGTGGGTAGGTCGCTGGACCTCCGGAGCAATCCGGAGGGTAGACAAATAACCGCCGCCCGCCGCAAGGCGGGAGACAGGATTCGGCTTACGGCCCGCTCCAACCGCCTTTCGTCAATCCCATTCCCGGCTTTTTGACATCATTTAGCCCCTCTGTTATAAAGCCTCCCACAGGCTTTGGAACGAAAGACAATCCTCAAGAAAAGGACAAACCGGCATGGACGAACAAGAAAAAGAAATCATCAACGATTGCGCCGGCAGGATGATCACAGGTGAACTCGCTCCCTGGAAGGTCGAACAGGAGATAGCGGAACACTACGGAGTCGCTCCCCCTGAGAACTTCCGCCCGGCCGCCCTGAGCCGTCGTGAATTCATCGAGAGAACGACAGGGGAGAGATTCGCCTTCATCATGCTCCCTGAAAAACCTTATATAACTCAGTATAAATGCCCGGACTGTCGTTTCCATTGGGAGCTTGACGCCCGCGACACGAACCTGCGCTGCTCGATCTGTGGAGAAGAGCTCCAGCCCCTTCCGGACTACAGGCCGCTCGTCTCCAACTACGTCGGAGGCAGCGAAGCCTACTATTCCTGCGCCGGATCGATCCAGGTCAAGGGCGACATCGAGAAAACGTTCACCAACCTTCTCATCTACGGATCAGGACTCGGCCCTATCGGCGTGACCCGGGGATGCCGTTACATCAACAAATTCGGCGGGGCGGAAGTCAGAGTATCGGAGTTCGGCCGGGCGGCCCGCTGCATCGGATATATTTTTTCGTCCGCAGAGGAGAGACGCCGGGCGGCCGAGATGATCGGGATTCACCTCGAGCCGATCAAGAAGGAGATGGCCTCCCTCCTGGAGGAATTCTCGGGCCGCCTCAGCGCCGTCGAGTTCGAGGCTGCCGAGAGCCAAGATGGTTACGTGCTGTTTGTCGATTTCGCCGCCGAATTTCCGAATGCCCGGGGGCATGGCAGCCTGAGCCGAGCCGTAGGCCTAGCGAAAAGACGATGTCAGGAACTCCTCTCGAAGAACGGCCCGGATTTCAAACTCAGCGTTATCGTCCAAGGCTACGACGGCGACCTGAAGCCGAGCCCGCGGAACAAGAGAGGGAGATACGCTTCCGCCGAAGTCCGGATTCCTATCAAGGACTTCGAGAAAGAACTGAATGTCGACCCGGACAAGTTTATTTCTTTCGTCCATCTGGACGCGCTCGGCGCCCGGAAACTGGGCTGTCAGTTTTACTCGGGCATGGGCGGGGAGATCGTTCCCGCCGTCTACAAGGCCACCCAGGTCAACCCCCAGAGTCCGCTCGTCTCCTCATTTGAGAACATCTATGCGAAATCGGACAGGGGAGATGTCGTCTACGGAGTGGAGCTTCCCAACGTGGAGGTGGGCATAGCGTCGTCCGCGGAGGGGATTATTTCGCCTCCGGCCCGCGAGGCCCTCCGCATCATGGGGATCCGGACCGCCCGGGAATTCGCGGCTTCCCTGGCCGCCCAGGTCCTGACCGGCGAGTTCAACCTGGCCCTGGAGATCAGCCGGGAAAAGCTCTATAAATCATAACGGCTTCCCCCTTATAACCGGGGCGAGAAGGCCTCACTCCCGCCGGGCGACCAGCTCGATGGGCTTGTATCCTCCCTTGGCTTTAAAATAGAAGATCAGGATGAGATAGCAGACAAGCATGATGGCCGGGAAAATGGCCACCGTCATCAGAGCGTTCTTTTTGGCCGTGGCGGTCACATCCTCGACAACCGTCTTTTCCTCCTCGCCGAGCGTCGCCAACTTCTCCCTATCGATGGGCTGGTATTTTCCGAACACGCTTACCTTTTCTTGGTCGACGACCCGGGCGTGCAACGCCGGGTTATGGGCCGCCAGCTCGCGGTCGATCTGCCGGTCTTGGATATTCCCCAGGAATACGGCGCCGATCACCCCGACGCTCAACATGCCCATGCCGCCGATGGCATTGATGGTGAGCGCTCCACCTCTCGGGAAACGCTCCGCGGCCACCCCGAGCATTGTCGGCCAGAAGAAGGTTTTGCCCAGGGCATAGACAGTGGCGGCGATAAAGATCATAACGCCCGCCACCTTCGACAGCATCACGAGTCCGACGACGGCGATGGCGCTGCAGACTGCCAGCAATCCCAGAGGAGATAGCTTGTGGATGATCGGACCGGCCAGGAACCGCAGGACCATCATGATGAAAGCCGTGTAGATCAACACCCACCCGGCCTGAAGGCCCATTTTCGCCATCACCGGATTAACCAGCTCGGTGATCCAGGAATCCGTACCCAGCTCTGTCGTAGCCAGGGGAAGCATGATGAGGAGCAAGAAGATGAACAGCGGATGTCCCAGCTTCCGGACATAGAGGGAATAGGCCAGGATCAGGATGCCCGCGACGACGACCTTCGCTCCCAGCGGCCACTGAAAGATCCTCCCGATCTCGGCGATCATGATGATGATGACGATGATGGCGCCGATGATGCCGGCTTCCTGGAGCATGGCCTTGTAGGAGATGCCGGCTTGGACCCTTTCATGAACGGGGAAATTGGCACGAATCATCATCAGCCCGTAAACCGCGGCCGGAATCAGGACCAGTCCCACCTTCCATCTCCAATCCAGGCCTGGCATCAGGATCAGGATCAGCAGGCCTCCCAGGACCATCCCTCCCGGCCAGCCGGCGTGGAGGATATTTAGCCACTTTGTCTTCTGCTTGGAATAGACGGTGGCCACCACCGGATTGATGACCGCTTCGACCGTCCCGTTTCCGACTGCCAGAATGAACGTTCCCCAATAGAGCATCTGGTATCCGCCGGCGAAAATGGTCACAAAAGCAGAGGCCACATGGCAGACCAAGGCAAAGCCCAGCGCCCGGCCGTAGCCGATTTTATCGATGACCAGGCTGAACAGGATGATGCTCAAGGCAAACGGCCAGAGCCCAACCCCGAGGATCTCGCCTTTTTGGGTTTCGCTGAGGTTGAAATGCACCCCCAGATCGCCGATGATGTTCGCCCGGATGATAAACCCGAACGACGTCGCCGCCAGGGCGATGAAACACGTCCAGAAAAGCCACTTCGAGACTTCCCCCGTTCCGGCCGAGATGGCTTGTCGACTTTTTTCTCCAACCATTTCTCCCTCCTTCGATGAAACAGTCCAGAGAAAAAGATCAGGTCATGCTTTTCAGAGAACTATATCCCCTGGCAAAGATCAAAGTCAATAGCGAAAATCCTCGCTCCTCTTCCCGCTCCTTGACACCGGCAACCGCCGGGAGATATCTTTGGGCTTGAATGATAAATAAAGGAGTCCCCATGATAAAGAACCGCCTTCTCACCGCCACGATCGTGGCCCTGATCCTTGTTTCGACGCTTTCCCTGTCGCCCCAGAAGCCTCAGCCCCAGGACCGGGCCGATACAGCCATGCTCAACCGCATCTGGGAGGAGGCCATCACCCGGTCGCAGATCATGACAACTCTGAGCTATCTGGCCGATGTCATCGGCCCGCGCATCCCCGCTTCTCCAGCCATGAAAAAAGCCTGTGACTGGACGGCGGCCAAGTTTGCCGAGTGGGGAATATCCAATGTGGCTATCGATCCGGCCGGAGAATTCGGGCTGGGCTGGTCGAACGATTACGTCTCCGTCCATCTGGTCGAGCCTTCCTACCAGCCGATCCTGGCTTACCCCGTGCCCTGGACTTCGGGGACAAAGGGAAAAATCGTCGGCCAGCCGATATCCGTTCGGATCTCCTCTCCGGAGG
Organism: Candidatus Aminicenantales bacterium; assembly: GCA_049287565.1. Lineage (GTDB taxonomy): Bacteria > Acidobacteriota > Aminicenantia > Aminicenantales > UBA8522 > UBA8522. Next base: position 8,773 of record JBAQGA010000100.1, on the reverse strand, counting down.
ATTTTGAAAAATACAGGGGGAAGCTCAAAGGCGCCATTGTCTTCACACAGCCGCCCCGCCAGGTGCACCCCAATTTCAAGCCCGTCGCCAGCCGCTACACCGATGAGGACCTCAAAGAGCTCCAGGACACGCCGATACCGGTAAAGCCCAAAGACGCAGAAGGGCGAAAGTCCGGAGGAATGAAATGGGAAGACTTGGAGCAATTCTACCGCTCCGAGGAGGTCGGCGTTCTCGTCGAATCGAGCTCCGCCAGCCGCAGCGATTTTGGCACCGTCAGGGTCGACGCCTATGACGCCATCGGGAAAAACCACACCACGCCGAACCAGAACCCGAGGATCATCATGGCCGCGGAACATTACGCCAGGATCTGCCGGATTATGGATCACAACGTCCCGGTGAAGCTGGATGTCGAGGTCAGGAACGCGATCTACGACCAGGACCGCGAAGGATATAACGTCGTGGCCGAGATCCCCGGCGGGGACAAGCAAGGCGAAGTGGTGATGTTGGGCGGTCACCTTGACTCCTGGAGCGCCGGCACGGGAGCCGTGGACAATGCCGCCGGCTGTGCCGTAACCATGGAGGCCATGCGTATCCTCAAGGCCCTTGGCATCAAGCCTCGCCGGACCATCCGGGCCGCTCTGTGGACAGGGGAGGAGGAGGGATTTTATGGCTCCCGGGGCTACGTTTTCAAGCACTTCGGAGATACGGATATTCGGTCGCTGGAAAAGGTCGATTTCGAAGCCTGGGAGTCAAGCTGGCGCAATCCCCTGGTCAATGCCAAAAAACTCGTCGTCAAACCCGATTATTTCAAGATCTCCGGCTACTTCAACTACGACAACGGGTCCGGCCGGATCAAGGGCATTTACATCCAGGAAAATTTTCAGGTCAGGCCGATCTTCGAAGAATGGATGAGGCCGCTCCGGGACCTGGGCGTCACCTCCATCGCCCTCCAACCGACAGAAGGAACCGACCACCTGCCCTTCGACGCCATCGGCATCCCGGGATTCCAGTTCATCCAGGACCCGCTCGACTATGTTCCCCAGATCCACCACACGAATCAAGACGTCTATGACCACTGCGTCCCCGAAGACCTGATCCAATCGGCCGTCGTCATGGCCTATTTCGTCTATCAGACGGCCATGCGCGAGGAGATGCTGCCGCGCAAGCCCCTGTCGATCCCCGTGGAAATGAAATAAATAAAAGCCTTTATCTGGAGAGAGCTTCTTCGCCCCACGCATCCGGTTGACATCTGGCCAATGGACCAGATATATTTCTGGACTCGTGACTTCTCTTCTGATATTGCCATCGCCCAGGACAACCATCATGAAAAAAACAGCCATCTTGATCTTTGCCTCCATTCTTGTCCTTAGCGGACGAATCACCGCCCAGGTCAAAGCCGACGGCCAAAAGGCCTATGAACACGTGCGCCATTTAGCCTCCGACGAGTTCCAAGGCCGCAAATCTGGGACTCCGGGGTACGCTAAGGCAGCAGAGTATGTGGCCTCAAAAATGAAAGAGCTCGGCCTCCAGCCCGGCGGTGAGAACGGGACCTGGTTCCAGGAGGTCCCGTTCAAGAGCTGGTCGAACTTCAGCCCGCCGACCCGCCTGGAGATCGTCTCGCCTGAGCGGCGCGTTTACTTCCCCGGACGCGGCCGGGATTTTGCGCCGGTCTCCGGGACCGCCTCCGGCATCGCCCGGGGCGAGGCGGCTTTTGCCGGCTATGGCATCTCGTCCGAAAAACCCGCCTGGAATGACTATGAAGGGCTCGACGTCAAGGGACGTATCCTCATCGTCCTTCCCGACACGCCGCCGGACTTCGACGAGGCCGCCGGCAGGGATTGGACGCTGGAGAAGAAGGCCAAGCTGGCCGCTGAAAAGGGAGCGGTCGGCCTAATCGAGATGGACCCCTCAGAACCGGGCCGGACTTCTTCAGCGGCTCGTCGCCGGATGCGTCTGTTCATAAAGCAGGGCGAGTGCCCGCCGAATTTGATTGTGATGCAGGCGGGCCGGAATTTCCTCGATGACCTTTCTTACAGCACCCGGAAAAGCTGGAAGGACGCAGTGAGCCGGATCCTTCGGCTCAAGAAACCCCACTCCTTCCCGATCGACGCCGAGGTGGAAATGGAAGCCCATTTTGTCCAGGAAGACCGGAAGGCTCAAAACGTCATCGGCCTCCTTCCGGGCCGGGACCCGAAGCTCAAGGACGAGATCATCATCATGGGCGGGCATCTGGACCATCTGGGTGTCGGTCTGGACGGATTCATCTACAACGGAGCCGACGACAACGCCGTCTCCGCCGGCACCCTGCTCGAAACGGCCCGGGTCCTCATCGCCTCTGGCTTTCGGTCGGCCCGTTCCGTCCTCTTCTGTTCCTGGGCGGGCGAGGAACTGGGTTTGATCGGTTCCCGCCACTATACCCAACACCCCATCTATCCTTTGGAAAAGACCGTCGTCTACCTGAACGTGGATATGGTCGGAATGGGCGATTCCGACCTGCTCATCGGGGGAATGTGGGAATACGGCCGGTTCTATGACCTCCTCAAGCCGGCGCTGGACCCCGAGATTGCCAATAAGCTCAAGCCGAGGGTGAACTACCGCGGCTCGGACCACAGCGCCTTCTGGGCGAAGGGCGTGACCGCTCTGAGCCTTCGGACCGGCGAGGTCCTGACGGGTGAACTCGACGACGAACATCCCGAGTACCATCGTCCCGGCGACCGTCCCGAGCTCATCGACCCCGAGCTGCTGCGCCTGTCCGCCCAATATCACATCGATATCATTCGCACCTTGGCGCAATCGAAAGAGGACCTGCTCGACCCCCGGTTCCGGGCGGAGTTCATCCACAAGGATGCGGCCGTTGTCGACCTCCATTGCGACACCATCGGAAGATTCATGAACGGCGAAGACCTTCGCCAGGACCTTCCCCAGGGGAATATCGATATCCCCAAACTCAAGCGGGGAGCGGTGGACCTCCAGGTGTTCGCCTGCTTTGTCAGTCCGCCCGCGACCGACCTTGAAAAGGCCCAAGCGGGCCAGAAGATCTTCCGGCAGATCGAGGGGATCCATCGCCTGGTCGACCAGAGTCCCGCTGACCTGGAGATTGTCCTGACCTGCGAAGATGCCATGCGCCTGCGAAATTCCGGAAAAACCGGAGTCCTGATCGGGATCGAAGGCGGTTACGCCATCGAGGACGACCTGGACATGCTGCGGACATTCTACCGGGCGGGAGTGCGCCTGATGACCCTGACCCACTGGACGCACACCGACTGGGCCGACGCCTCGGGCGATCTCAAAGCCGAGCACTGCGGTCTCACGTCATTCGGCGAACAGGTCATCAAGCAAATGAACAGATTGGGGATGGTCATCGACGTCTCTCATGTCCACGATGAGACGTTCTGGGATGTCCTGCGGACGACCGAGGCACCCGTGGTCGCTTCGCACTCCTGCTGCCGGGCCTTGGCCGATCACCATCGCAACCTCAGCGACGAGATGCTCAAGGCGTTAGCCAAGAACAACGGTGTCGTCGGCATCAATTTCTACCCCGGTTTTCTCAATGCCGAGATCGAGAAAAAGCAGGCCGCTCTTTTGGCCGAAGTGACCAAAAAGTACGGCCTGGCGGAAGACTTTCAGGCCGTCATGCGAGCCGATGAAGAAACGAAAAATAAGGTGTTGGCCGAATATGAAGCCAGGTCCAAGGAGCTTCAAAGAACGCTCCCGCCGATAGACGTCAAGACGGTCGTCGACCATATCGACCACGCGGTCAAAATCACCGGTTATACGGACTACGTCGGTCTTGGCTCGGATTTTGACGGGATTTCAGCGACACCCACCGGGCTGGAGAACGTCGGCCGGCTTTTGGGCATCACCGAAGAATTGCAGCGCCGCGGCTATAAGGAAGGGGATATCCGCAAGATCCTGGGGGGAAACTTCCTTCGCGTTTTCCAGGCCGTTGAAAAGGCGGCTAAGAACTGAGCCGCCATCAGCAGGGCCTGTCCTGTCGTGATCGCTAGGCTTTGCCCAAAACCATCGCCAGCAGCGCCATCCGGACGTAGAGCCCGTATTCCATTTGGCGGAAGTAGGCGGCCCGCGGGTCGTCGTCGAACTCCATGGCGATCTCAGTGACGCGGGGCAGGGGGTGCATAACGATCATCTTTTTCTTAGCGGTCTTCATGACCTCCGGAGTGATCACATAGGCCGACTTGACCTTGTCGTACTCGGCCGCGTCCTCGAACCTTTCCTTCTGAACGCGAGTAACATAGAGGACGTCCGTCCTGGGCAGCACTTTTTTCAAGGTCGTGTGTTCCGTCTGCGAAATGCCCTTCTCGGCAACCTCGTCCATGACGTCCTTGGGCATACCCAGGATCTCGGGGGACACATAGTTCAGGGTGATCCCGTCGAACAGCGTGAGTAGGCGGGCCAGCGAATGCACGGTCCGGCCGTATTTCAGGTCACCGAGCATGGTGACGTTGAGGTTGTCGAGCCGGCCCAGTTCCTCCCGAACAGTGAAAGTGTCGAGGAGAGCCTGAGTCGGGTGTTCGCCGACCCCGTCGCCGGCGTTGATGACGGGTTTGCGGCAGTACTTTGCCGCCAGAGCGGCGGCTCCGACCTCGGGATGGCGGAGGACGATGACGTCAGCATAACATTCCAGCGTCCGGACCGTATCGGGCAGGCTTTCGCCCTTGGCCACGGACGAATACCTCACTTCACTAATGGGGATGACCGCCCCGCCCAGCCGTTCCATGGCCGCCATGAACGAAGACGCGGTCCGGGTTGAGGGTTCATAGAACAGGTTCGCCAGGATCTTGCCCTTGAGCAGGTCGAACGTGCCGATCCTTTCGACCATGATCCGCATCTCGTGAGCGACTTCGATTGTGTATTCCAGGTCGGTCCGGCTGAACTGCTTAACGGATAATATGTCTTTTCCGTACCAGGCCGCCGTCTTTAGGTCGCCGAACGGCAGGCAGGGGCTTTTCGGCTTGCTGGGCATCTCGACCTCCTTAAGGAAGCACGCCCAAACTATATCGCCGGCCGGAGGAAATTGTCAATGAAAAGCCGCTCCTGGATTTCTGCGCAAGGAGGCTTCTCGAAGCGGATATCAGAAGGGGAGGGCGGCGACGGCCTGCTTGATGACGAGAAGGATATTGCCCGGAAAGATCCCGAGTTGGAGCACACCATACAGGCAAAGGAAGAGGACGAGGAAGAGGGCAGGGTTTTCGACCTCGATATCGATCTGACGTCCGGGCTCCCTCATGTACATATAGACGACGATGCGGAGATAATAGAAAACCGAGACCAGGCTGGCCAGGACACCGATGATGACCAGGGGGATCAGCCCCGCTCGGACGGCGGAGCTGAAAACATAGAATTTGGCCAGGAAGCCCGCAGTCGGAGGAAATCCAGCCAAGGACAGGAGAAAAATGCTCAGGGTCGCTCCGATCCAAGGATAGCGGAACCCGATCCCGGAAAAATCTTCAAGCTCGAGGTATTCCCGTCCCGTCTTGCTCAATCCGATCAGGGCGGCGAAGGCGCCGATGTTCATGAACATGTAAGCCGTGAGGTAAAAGACCAGGCTGGCGTAATCCCGCGCCAGGATGGCGACCATGAGATATCCGGCATGGGCGATCGATGAGTAAGCCAAGATCCGCTTGACGTTCGTCTGCCGGAGGGCGACGAGGTTCCCCACGATCATGGTCAGGACGCTGACCGTCCAGAGGGCCCAAAATAGCGAGTTTCCGTCGGCTGTGGCATCCCAATAGTTCAAGAACAGCCGGAGGAAAACGACAAATCCCGCCGCCTTCGGGCCGACCGAGAAGAAGGCCGTCACCGGTGTCGGGGCGCCTTCATAGACATCCGGCGTCCACATGTGGAAGGGGACGACCGCTATCTTGAACCCGAATCCGATGACGACGAGACCGACTCCCAGCAGACCCAGCACCGACGGCCCCGCCGCTCGGCCGAAAAAGGCGATGATCTCGGGGATGGAGGTCGACCGGGCGGCCCCGTAGAGAAAAGCCAGGCCGAGGACGAGGAAGGCGCTGGCGAAACTTCCCAGGAGAAAATACTTGAGAGCCGCCTCTCCGGATTTCTGGTCATTCCGCCGCAGCCCGGCCAGCGCATAACTGGATACGGAGAGGACTTCCAAGCCCAGGAATACGACCAGCAGGTCCGGCGAGGATGTCATGATCATCAGGCCGGAAAGCGCCAGGAGCAACAGGGCGAAGATCTCGCCGTGGTTAGCGTCCTGCTGGCCGATGTACTTCAGGCTCAGAAGGATGACAAAAGCAACGGCCAGCCCGAAGAGGAGCGTCAGGAAGATCGCCAGGTTATCGAGGGCAAGTCCGCCCCCAAAATAGGAGAGCCCTTTATTCCAGGATGAGACGGCCAGGAAGCCGGCGGCCCCAAGAAAAACGAGGGAGACATAGCCGAGATAATCCCGCTTTTCTTTTTTAAAAAAGACTTCTAGAAGAAGGATGATAAGCGCCCCGACGACGATGGCCAGCAAGGGGAAGAGGGCGGTCAGACTGTTCATCCCTACTTTTTCTCCCTCGTCTCGTTCAAGATCCGCTCGGCCAATAACTTCTCTTCTTGCTTTACGGCCTCGCCTTCGCTCAGCGCAGCCGCCTTGGTGCTTTCACGGAGGAAAACCTTCTCCTGGTTGTGAACGCGGTCGAGTAACTTGGCCACGGAGCTGTCCATCTTCCGCAGGAACGTCTGCGGATAGATGCCCATCCAGAACATCATGATGACGATGGGTACGAAATAGGCGATTTCCCGCTTGTTCATATCCTTCAAGGAGCGGACGGTGTCGTTGGTGATCGGGCCGTGCATGACCCGCTGGAACATCCAGAGGAGATAAGCGGCGGCCAGGATAACCGTCGAGACGGCGAGTATGGCCAGGAGCTTGCTGGTCTGGAATACGCCGAAAAGACAAAGAATCTCGCCGACAAAACCGTTGAGGCCCGGCAGCCCGACCGAACTCAGCATACTGACCAGGAAGAAAGCGGCGAAGACGGGCATCCGGCTGCTGACGCCGCCGAAGTCCTTGATGAGCCGCGTGTGGGCCCGCTCGTAGAGGATGCCTACTATCAAGAACAGGGCTCCGGTGCTCAGCCCGTGATTGAGCATCTGGTAGATGGCACCCTCGATTCCTTCTATATTGAGGGAGAAAACGGCCAGCATGATAAGACCCATGTGGCTGACGCTGGAATAGGCGACGAGCGACTTGATGTCTTTCTGGATCAGGGCCATCAGCCCGCCGTAGATGATCCCGATAAGCGCCAAGATGGAGAGCAGCGGCAGGAACCTTTCCAGGGCGTCGGGAAAGAGCGGCAGAGCAAAGCGTAGGAATCCGTAGGCCCCCATCTTCAGGAGGACGGCCGCCAGGACAACCGACCCGGCCGTGGGCGCTTCGACGTGGGCGTCAGGCAACCAGGTGTGGAACGGAAACATCGGCACTTTGATGGCAAAGGCCAGCGCGAATCCCAGAAAGAGCCAGCCTTGGACCTGGGGATTGAGAATAAGCTTGTAGAAGTCGAAGATCTCGAGAGAATAAACGCCGGTCGCCTTGTAGTAGAAAGAGTACAGAACGAATATGGCCACGAGCATGAGGAGGCTTCCGAACATGGTCATGAGAACGAACTTCAGGGTGGCATAGATCCGGCGGGCGCCGCCCCAGACGCCGATCAGGAAATACATCGGGATGAGCATCGCCTCCCAGAAGACATAGAAGAGGAAAAGGTTGAGCGAGACGAAGACACCGATGATCCCGGTTTCGAGAAGGAGCATGAAGATGAGGTATTCCTTGACCCGTTTCTGGATGGAGGTCCAAGAGGACAGGATGACGATGGGCATCAGGAAGGTGGTCAGCAGGATGAGCCAGAGGCTGATGCCGTCCACCCCGAGATGGTAGTTGATCCCGTAGCCGAGCCAGCCTGTTTTCTCGACGAACTGCGGGTCGGCGATGGACCCGTCAAAGTTGAAATAGAGGGCCAGCGAAACGACGAAGGTGACCAGGGTGAAGGTCAAGGCGAAATAGCGATGGAAGTTCGCCTTCTCCTTGGGGAAAAAGATCATCAGGACGGCCCCCAGGAGAGGGAAGAACGTGACCAAGCTCAGGATCGGAAAGTTCATCATTTAAAACAACAGATACCCCAGGAAAATCACCACGCCCAGGAGAATGCCCAGGGCATAGTCCTTGACCAGACCGCTCTGCAAGAAACCTAAAACCCTGCCCGCGAACCCGGTCGTCGCCGCCGTACCGTTGATCGTGCCGTCGATGACCTTGAGGTCGAAGTTGTCGTAGACGAGCCGCGATCCGTTGACCAAAGGATTGACGAAGGCGGCATTATAGATCTCATCCACATAATATTTGTTATAGAGAAGCTTGTAGGCTTTTGGGAAGCGGGCGACGAGCCGGTGTGGGGTCTGCGGCGATTTGAGATAGAAGACAGAGGCGATATAGATGCCGCACAGGGCCACCGCCACGGAAATGAGAATCAGCAGCCATTCGGTGCTGATGCTCAGGTGCGCTTCATGGCCGGGATGGATGACCGGCTCCAGGAAGCGGTTGAACAGGTTGGCCTTTTCTCCGAGGACGACCGGTAGCCCGGCGTAGCCGGCCACGACCGAGAAGAGGGCGAGGGCGACAAGGGGGACGGTCATCACCGGAGGCGACTCGTGGAGATGTTTCTTGGCGTGGGGCTCGAGCCTTTCCTCGCCGAAGAAGGTCAGGAAGATCAGCCGGAACATATAAAAAGCCGTCAGCACTGCCCCCATG
>JBAQGA010000099.1:0-31313 GCA_049287565.1 Candidatus Aminicenantales bacterium | reverse complement strand
GGCCCGATCAACGCCATCTTTTTTGACCGGAAGCACGGGACCTTCTGGGGCGGCTCCTCGAACTACGGCGAGGACTACGGCATCGCCTGGTAGAATTCCAAGACTGGGCCGAAGATTTCCGCTTCTTTTTCAATCCGGTTTTGGCCCGGGCAGTCAAAATCCCATTTCCCGTGGAGAGGTCCACCTCCTGGCAACTGAAGGAGGCGATGACTCTGACGGGGAGTTGCAGCATCTCTTTGAGTTCCCGGACAGCCTGATGGCCGCTGAAGGAAGGGCTCCCTCAATCCATCAGCCTGCAGGTTCGGGGATGGGCAATGTGTCCCTGGTGCCGTGCTAGTCTTAACATTCGGTCAGTTATGAATGGGTTTGAATTTGTACAGGAAGGCTCAGAAGAGCTACAATAGAAAAAGATAAGGACCCGCATGAGTGCTCAAGGAAGGACGGGCATGAAAAGCTTTCTGATGTTTATTGCTGTGGTCGCGATCGCCGCCGTCCTGACGGCCCAGGAAACGCGGCCCATCCGCGACGATGTCGGCTTTTGCTGGAACCCTGCAAGCATGCAGGAGCTCGTAAAGTATCTCGAAAGCCTGGAAAAAGAAAGCTTCGATGGCGACCGGCTGGTCGCCGCCATTTCCCCTCATGACGACTATCTCTATGCGGGGCGAGTCTACTACCCTCTCTTCAGGATCCTCAAGTCCTCTGAAGTCGTCATTTTCGGCGTTACCCACGGCACCGTTCGAAAAGAGATCGGCGGCCTCGACGGCGTCCTCATCCTGGACAATTTCAAGTCTTGGCCGGGGCTGACGAATCTGGTCGCGGTCTCCGGTCTTCGGGAGTATGTTAAGGAGCGGCTTGACAAGACTCTTTATGTCACCAATAACAAAGCCCACGAAATCGAGCACTCCATCGAGGCTTTGCTGCCGTTTCTTCAGTATTTCAATCCCGAAGTTAAGATTACGCCTATCATGGTCGCTCCCATGCCGTTCGCTCGGATGGAGGAGATCTCGGCTAAGCTGGCCGGCGTAATCGGGGACTACATGAAAACGGAGCATCTTGAAGCCGGGGAAGATATTTTCTTTCTTATCTCGTCCGACGGCAACCATTACGGGCAGGACTTCAACAATACGCCATTCGGAGAAGGGGAGAAAGCCTGGGAAACGGCCCGCGATCTTGACCAGCGCCTGATCCGCTCCTATCTGACCGGGGTGATGGACAGCGGCAAGGTCGAAAGCCTGACGCGTGAGCTGTGGGGCCCGACCTACCTCGACTATCGAAACACGTACTGGTGCGGCAAGTACTCCGTCCCCTTCGGCCTCCTGGCCGTCGAGAAGATCATCGCCCGGACAGCCGGCAAGAAAATCGGCGGCAGACTTTTCCGCTACTCTGACACCTACAGCGAAGGCGTGCTGCCTCTCAAGAAAACGGGCATGGGGACGACAGCGCCGTTTTCTCTCCGCCACTGGGACAGCTTTTGCTCCGTCGGCTTCTATGTAGAGAGAAACTGAGCGTCCCACCGTGGAGAAATTCTGGCGGCCAAGACCATGCCTCTCGAGACCGAGGAATTATCACACCGAAGTCCTACCAAATAGGGGATGAACACCAGAGTCCCGAGCTAGGGGCGGCTTTTTGACATCCTCAGCATCCCTATGTTATATCTTTTTTTCTATGTCCGCTGACCCGCTCCTCTCCCGGTTTCTGGCCGCCCAGCCAAGAATCCGCCGGCGTTTTCCCCAGCTCGAAAAGGATATCCACGGCAATAAGCGCATCCATCTCAACTCCGGGGCCGGCACACTGACCGTCGATACGGCCGCCCGGGCCATGGCCGAGGCAGCGACGTGGCTGAATTCGCTTCCCGGAGAGATCACCCCTGCCGAGGTCACGACAAAGCACTTCCATTGGCAGATCCGCCAGATCGCCGCTGATTTCCTCAACGCGCCCCTGCCGGAAGAGATCAGTTTTCATTCCTCGACCTCACAGGCCCTTTTTAATCTGGCCCTCTCCATGCGCGGCCTGATCCGGGGAAAGAACAGCCTGGTCGTCACCGACCTCGACCACATGGCCAATGTTTCCCCCTGGGAATCGATCGGGGGGAAATGGTGGGGCGCCGAAGTCCGCCGTGCCCGGATCAAGGACGATGGCTGGCTGGACGGCGAGCATCTCCTTTCCCTGATCGATCCAAAAACAGCGCTCCTGGCCGTCACCCTGGCCTCCAACAGCCTGGGCACGATCGTCCCCCTCAAGGAGCTGATTCCCGAGGTCAGGAGAAAATCCCCGTCCTGTCTGGTCTGTGTGGATGCCGTTCATCATGCCCTTCACGGCCCCATCGATGTTCAGGCGCTGGACTGCGATTTTTTAGCCGTCTCCGGGTACAAGATATTCGGACCGGTGCTGGGCGTTCTCTGGGGGAAAAAAGCCATCCTCGACCGCCTGGTTCCGTTTCGTGTCGAGACAAACAAGAATGAAACTCCCTTCAAGTTCGAGCAGGGAAGCCTGAACAATGCCATGCTGGCCTCGTTGGGAGCAGCTCTTCAGTACCTGCTCTGGCTCGCCGGCGAGGCTGAACCCGACGCTCCACAAGAGGACCGGCCGGCCAGATTCCGAAGGGCCATGACCGCCGTCGCCACCTACGAGCAGGAGGTTTCGAGGGTGGTGCTGGAAGGCCTGGCCGCCCTGGACCGCTCGAAAATCCACTGTTTTGGTATCATCGACCCCGCCGGGCGCAGCCCCCGGGATCCGACTTTCGCCTTTGAAGTCGCCGGCCGAAGCCCTGCGGAGACCAAGAAATTCCTGTGGGAGAGTCGCGCCATCCAGGTTGCCGACGGAAATCATTATTCAGCCGTCTTTTACAGGCATCTGAAGAAGGACAGCGTCTGCCGGGCGAGCTTTGCCCACTACATCAGCCTCGATGAGACAAGGGTATTCCTGGAGGCTTTAAAAGAACTTTCCTTATGAAGGGAAACACCCCGGCCCGCCGAGAGCGAAGATCGCGCAACTTCTAGGAAAAAGAAAGGAGAGATCGATGAAAAAATCCGTGTTCGCTGTGGTTGCCTTTTTCTTCGTTTTTGGTTTTGCCCTGTCTCTGGGCGCTCCGGACGAGAAACCTCATAATCTTCTGAACAACGAGACATATATGGAAATGGAATCGATCGGGAGACCGGCCATATCTCCCGACGGGAAGAATATCATCTTCAGCCGCGTCTGGGTCGACAAGCTCAACGACCGCTCGAATTCCAGCCTCTGGATTACGGATACGGAGGGAAAGCGTGTTCGGGAGCTCACTTCCGGTAACTGGCGGGATTCCTCCCCGGTTTGGTCGCCGGACGGCCGGAAGGTCGCTTTTATCTCCGACCGGGACGGCACTTCCCAGGTGCATGTCATGTGGCTGGACACGCGAGAGGTCGCCCAACTCACCCATGTCGAGAGTTCTCCTTCAAGTCTCAGCTGGTCGCCGGACGGCCGGAAACTGGCCTTCAGCATGTTTATCGCCGATGAGAAGCCGATCCTCAAGGTCGAGCTCCCGCGACGGCCCAAGGACGCCAAGTGGGCCGACCCCGCTATCCTGATCGACCGCCTGTCCTGGAGGAGCGACGGCCGAGGTCCCTTGCCCAAGGGGAATTCCCATATTTTTATTATCGATGCGGAACTCGGCGGAACACCCCGGCAGGTGACCTCCGGGGATTTTTCGCACAGCGGGCCGGAATGGTCGGCCGACGGACAGAAGATCTATTTCTCGGCCATCCGCAAGCCCGACCCCGAATACCAGGAGAACGACTCCGAAATCTATGTCGTCGACCTCAAGACGCTCGAGATCTCTGCCCTAACCGATCGCAAAGGGCCAGATTATGGGCCGAATGTTTCGCCGGATGGAAAGTGGATCGCCTACACCGGCTATGATGACAAGAACTACACCAGCCATCTTTCCAACCTTTATTTGATGGATTCATCCGGAGGAAAGAAGAGGATGCTCTGCGGCGACCTGCCCAGTTCGCCCGCTGACATCATCTGGGCAGCGGACGGTTCCGGGATCTACTACATGGTGGCCGAAAGGGGAGAATCCAACCTGCGCTTCGTCTCGCTCGAAGGCAAAACCAAGAAAGTCACTTCCGGAGTTCATTATATATACGGTTTGTCCATCTCCAGGACAGGCCAAGCAAGCGCCGTCGTCTCCACCTTTCACCGCCCCGGATACCTGGCCACATTCTCCCTGCTTCAGCCGGACGAATTCAAACCTCTCGTCGACGTTAACGCCGACCTCCTCAACGGGATCAAGCTGGGCGAGGTCGAGGAAATCTGGTACAAGTCCAGCGATGACTGGGACATCCAGGGTTGGCTGATCAAACCGGCCGAGTTCGAGCCTGGCAAGAAATATCCCTTGCTCCTCTGGATCCATGGGGGACCCTGGGCGATGTATAACGTGGCTTTCAATTGGGATTGGCAGAACTTCGCTGCCAACGGGTATGCCGTTCTTTATACAAATCCGCGCGGGAGTACCGGCTACGGCCAGGACTTCGTCAACGGGATCCAATATTCCTATCCCGGGAAGGACTTAGACGACCTGATGGCCGGAGTGGACGCCGCCCTTGCCAACGACTTTATCGACAAGGACAATCTTTTTGTCTGCGGCGGGAGCGGCGGCGGAGTGCTCACGGCCTGGATCGTCGGCCATACCGACCGTTTCAGGGCAGCCGTTTCCATGCGGCCGGTCATCAACTGGCACTCCTTCGTCGGGACGACGGACGGCCACATGTGGTACCGCCAGTTCCGGAAATATCCTTGGGAGGACCCCATGGAATATGCCGTGCGCTCGCCTCTTCACTATGTCGCTAACGTGACCACTCCGACCATGGTCATGACGGGGGAGGCCGACCTGCGGACTCCGATCGGCCAGAGCGAGGAATATTACCGGGCCCTTAAGACGCTCAAGAAGGACACCCTGCTGGTCCGGATGCCCGACGAATACCACGGCTGGCGGCGGCCTTCACACCGCCTGTTGCAACAACTCTACCTTATGGCCTGGTTCGAGAAGTACCGGGTTAAAAAAGATCAATAAAGGAGGATCGGGATGAATAAAAAACACTTCGGCAGGTCCGTTATCGTCACTCTAGTGATATTTGCTCTTTATTCCTTGCCGGCCTTTGGCCAGAGGACCGGCTATTCCAAGGGAGAATTCATGCGGCGCCGGGCAGCTCTCATGGATAAGGTGGGCGACGGCCTCATCGTGCTCTTCGGCGAGACATCGCCGCTTCCCGGAGCCCATTTTCACCAGGACAATGATTTCTACTATCTGACCGGTGTCGAAGATACGGGAACGGCCCTGATCATGATACCCCGGACGAAACAATCCTTTCTCTTTCTTCCCCAGCAAACTCCCCGGGAAGCGATGATGGGAGGCGGAAACCTGCTCAAGGATCTCCAGGCCAAGGAGAAGACGGGACTCACGGAAATCTACGACGTGAGCTTTTTTGAAGAGTATCTCGGCCGGAACATCGCCAGAGCGGGCTTATCCCTTTTTCTCCGGCTCTCTCCGCGCGATACCATCGATAACGCTCGATACGAAACCCTGATCTTTACGGCCCGGAAGTCCCGCTTGCACTACAACGACCAGATCTCTCTCGACAACTACCGGGTTCTTAAGCTCAGAGAGCGGTATCCGGGGGTTGAGTTTAAGGACATCGCGCCGCTGCTCGACGCCATGCGGGTCATCAAGAGCCCCGAGGAGATCGAGGTATTGAGGCGAAACGGCCGCATCTCGGCAGAGGGCGTCAAGCAGGCCATGCTGGCCACCCGGCCCGGCGGCTATGAGTACGAGATCGAGGCGGCAGCCATGTCGACCGTCCTGAAGAACGGGGCCAGCGGGGCGGCTTATCCTCCCATCGTCGGCTCAGGCCCCAACTCTTGTGTCTTGCATTATGAAAAGAACGACCGGCGGGTGGAGGAGGGCGACCTCGTCCTGATGGATTTCGGCGGGGTGCTGGATTATATGTGTATGGACATCTCCCGGACCTGGCCGGCTTCGGGAACGTTCACCAAGGAGCAGCGGGAGGTTTACGAGATCGCGCTCGAGATCCAGAAGGCCTGCATCGAAGCCTACCGGCCGGGTGTCAGCAATGAGGACGTCCAGAATCACGTCGTTGAGGTCATGAAAAAGAAAGGGCTCGACCCCCGCGGAGAGAGGGGCGGGATCGGCCATTACGTCGGACTCTGCACCCATGATGTCGGCCCGAGGGCCGAGAAACTCCAGGAAGGCATGGTCTTTGCCATCGAGCCCGGCTTCTACTACCCCGAGAAGAATATCGGCGTCCGCATCGAGGACACCGTGCTCATCACCAAAGATGGCTGCGAGGTCCTGAGCAAGGATGTCCCCAAGGAGATCGACGAGGTCGAGAAGTTGCTCAGCCAGCGGGAGATAAAGAAACAATAGGCCCCCAGGGCCTCCGGGCTGTGCATTTGAAGAAGATGGAGGAGAGAATGAGAATTTTTCCCTCAAAAGTGCTTTTTCTGGCCGTTATCGGCTTGGTTTTCCTTAGCGCGTGTTCGACGCCGTCCTCAGAAAGGAAGGTCCTCGATATGACCTATCCTCTCGATGAGGCGGCGATCTTCTGGCCGACGGCCAAGCCTTTCTCCTTGACTCAAGTGGCCTACGGAATCTCGGAAGGAGGCTGGTTTTACGCCGCGAACGAGTTCAGCGCCGCGGAACACGGCGGGACTCATGCCGACGCCCCGATCCATTTCGCCGAGGGAGGAAGGACGATCGACCAGATCCCGCTGGAGGAATGGATTGGCCCGGCGGTCAAAGTCGATGTCACGATGGAATGCGATCAGAACCGGGACTACCTGCTCGGTGTCGATGACCTCAGGTCTTGGGAAAAAGCTTACGGCCGGATACCGGAGGGCGCCTGGGTCATTATGTATACGGGCATCGGGACCCGCTATTATCCCGATAAAAAAATGGTCCTGGGAACGGACAAGACGGGACAGGAAGCCATCGCCGAGCTCAGCTTCCCCGGGTTCTCCCCAGAGTCCGTCGAATTTCTGCTCAAAGAGCGAAATATCAAGGGGATCGCCATCGACACGCCGAGCATCGACCGCGGAAAAAGCCAGACCTTCATGGTCCATCAGGTGCTCTTTGCGGCCGATAAGCTGGCCCTGGAAAATATCGCCAACCTGGACAAGCTTCCTGCCAAAGGTGCGACCCTCTATGTCAACCCGGTGCTGATCAAGGGGGGAACGGGAGCTCCTTGCCGGGTCTTCGCCACCTTTAAATAAGGGGACAGTATATCATTTTCCCAATTCCGAACCGGGGGAAAGGCAGGATCCGCTCTTTTTAAGGAAGGAGTCTCGGTATGAATAAACTTTTTGTTTCTCTCTTCGTTTTGCTGCCGGGTTTGCTCAGTCTTTCCTTGGCAGCCGACGAAAACCCGCTTGTTTCAATCAAGACAGAGTACGGTCCTATCAAGGTCGAGCTCTTCGCCGAGAAAGCTCCCACTACGGCGGCCAACTTCCTGAGGTACGTCGACGCCGGGCTGTACAAAGGGACCTCGTTCTACCGGGTCGTCCGCATGGACAACCAACCGCAGAACACCGTCAAGATCGAGGTCATCCAGGGTGGCCTCCGGTTCACGGACGAGGACCGCCCGTTTCCCCCGATCGAGCACGAGACCACGGCCAAAACGGGGATCCTCCACAAGGACGGCGTCGTCTCGATGGCCAGGAGCGCGCCGGGTTCCGCGACTTCCGAAATCTTCATCTGCATCGGCGAACAGCCCGAGCTCGACTTCGGCGGCAAGCGCAACCCGGACGGTCAGGGTTTCGCCGCCTTCGGCCGGGTCATCGAGGGAATGGATATTGTCCGCAAGATCCAGCAACAGCCCGATGACAACCAGATGTTGAAACAGCCGGTCGTGATCCAGAACATCGAGCGGGCCCGCTGACCTCTCCGCATCTATTGTCTCCATAGCTAGACCCATGGCCGGGCTATAACGAATATTATAAGGGGAAAATAATATCCTTTTCTGCTGCGGTGGCGAAATGATCGTTCAAACGTTAACTCTGCATTATCCCATCATGCAGGATCATAAGACGTGCTATTTCGCACCTTTAAAACAAAGGGGTTCAGGCAACCACCAACCCAATAAAAATCTCTGATCTGCTATAATGGAAAATGGAATGTGGCAAGATCAAAAACGGGATATTTTTCCCTGGCTGAACGTCGGCAACAACTCCACAGACGCAACGGCTTCGGCGGAGATACCCCTGCCATGTCCGGAGCCCCCTTCCGACGCCGAGCTCCTCGACGCCTATTCGCGGGCGGTGACGTCGGTCGTCGATTCCATCGGACCGGCCGTCGTCAGCATCCATACCGGCGAGGGAAGGAGGGCATCGGAATTCGAGTCCAGCGGTGCCGGATCGGGGTTTGTTATCACCCCCGACGGCTATGTCCTGACCAACAGCCATGTCGCGGCCAGCGCCCGTGAGATCCGGGTCATTTTCATCGATGGACAAAAGCGCGCCGCCTTGCTCATCGGGCACGACCCCTCAACCGACCTTGCCGTCCTCCGGGTTAACGCCACGGGGCTGCCGTACGCGACACTAATCGACTCCTCCGGCCTGCGGGTCGGCCAGCTCGTCATTGCCATGGGCAATCCGCTGGGCTTTCAATCCACGGTCTCCACCGGTGTGGTGAGCTCTCTGGGGAGGGCCCTGCGCAGCCAGGACGGACGACTGATCGAGAACATCATCCAGCACACGGCTCCCCTCAACCCGGGCAACTCCGGCGGGCCGCTCCTTGACTCCAGAGGCCGGGTGGTCGGCATCAACACGGCCATCATCGCCCAGGCCCAGGGGATCGGTTTTTCGATCCCGGCCAGCACCGCCCGGTCGGTCGTACCCCAGTTGCTGGCCAAGGGCAGGGTGGAGCGCGGCTTCCTGGGGGTGATCGGGTATCGCCGGCAGCTCGACCGCCGTCTCATCCGCTTCCACCAGCTCGGCAAAGAATACGGTGTCGAGATCGTCTCCCTCGATCCTTCCGGCCCGGCCCGAAAAGCCGGCCTCCAAACGGGTGACATCGTCGTCTCGATCCACGGCCGGGAGGTGACGAGCCCTGACGACCTGTTCCGATTCCTGTCCGAATGGCCGGTCGGCCGGCCGGTGGTTGTCACGGCACTGCGCCGGAAGAGCAAATTCGACCTCGAGGTCGAGCCCGCTGCGGCCGCGCCCTAGGCCCTTGACATCCTTAAGGCCCTGTTTCACTATCTCACCTGAGTCTCCGGAGGCCCCGCCGGATACCAAAAGGAGACAGGAATGAACAAGAAGACCACGCTGCTGAGCCTCTTTATCGGCGTTGCTGCGATTGTTGCCGCGTTTCTGCTCCAGGGTTGCCGTAACCAGGAAGAGAGAGGAAGGATCATCGCCTCGGGGACCATTGAGGCGGTCGAAGTCAGCGTCGCCGCCAAGACCAGCGGGCAGATAGAAAAGATATTCGTCGAGGAAGGAGCCCGAGTCCAGACGGGAGACACGCTGGCCGTTATCGACAGCACCTCGCTGGCCATCCAGCTGCGCCAGGCCGAGGCCGCTGTCGACCTGGCCGAGTCGCAGCTCGAGCTCCTCCTCAAGGGTGCCCGGGTGGAAGATATTCGTCAGGTCGAGGAGGCGGCCAAGCAGGCAGAAGCGCAGCTCAATCTGGCCGCCGAAGACCTCGAGCGCATCCAAAACCTGTACGCCAAGGAAAGCGCCACCCTCAAGATGAAGCAGGATGCCGAGACGCGGTTCCAGGTCGCCAAGGCCCAGCATGTCGCCGCCCGGCAGGCCCTCCAAAAGGTCCGGACGCTTTCCCGGCCCGAGGAGGTCAAGGCGGCGCAGGCACGCTTGGCCCAGGCCGAAGCGGGAGGTGACCTGCTCAAGAAGACAATCGCCGATGCCACGATCATCTCTCCCACCGCCGGGGTCGTCACCCACAAGGCCATGGAACCGGGGGAGTTTGTCGCTCCGGGGAGGACACTCCTGACCATCGCAGACCTCGATAACGTCCGTCTCAGCATCTATGTCACCGAGGTCGACCTCGGCCGGGTGCGTTTGGGCCAGCGGACCGAGGTGCGGATCGATTCCCACCCGGGCCGTGTCTTCAGCGGCACGGTCATTTTCATCTCACCCGAAGCGGAATTCACACCCAAGAATGTCCAAACGCGGGAGGAAAGGGTAAAGCTCGTCTATCGGGTCAAGATCGAGATTCCCAATCCCGAAGGCATCCTCAAGCCGGGGATGCCGGCCGATGCATCCATTCCGGTCGCCCTTCCTGCAGGACGCTAAGAGGCCGTCGCATGGCCCCGATAGTGGTTGAGACGCGGGGACTCAGCAAATCCTATGCGGATCTGGCGGCTGTTTCCAACCTCAACTTGACCATCGAAAAAGGGGAGATGCTCTGCCTTGTCGGCCCCGACGGGGTGGGCAAGACGACCGCGATCCGGATGCTGAGCGGGATCATCCGGCCGACCTCGGGAACCGCCCGGATGTTCGGCTACGACCTCGGGCGTGAGATCGCTCTCATCAAGCCGCATATCGGCTATATGTCCCAGACGTTCACCCTTTACGGCGACCTGACCGTCGACGAGAACATCGAATTCTTCGCCGAGATCCACATGCTTCGACGCTATCGGGACCGGAGGGAGGAGCTTCTGGCCTTTACCCGGCTTACGCCCTTTCGTAGACGGCTCGCCGAGAAGCTCTCCGGCGGGATGAAGCAGAAGCTGGCCCTGGCCTGCACCCTCATCCATCGCCCGGACCTCCTTCTTCTCGACGAACCGACCACCGGCGTCGATGTCGTTTCTCGCCGCGAATTCTGGCAGATCCTGCAAGGACTTCTTCAGACTGGAATCACAATCCTGATGACGACTCCTTATTTGGACGAGGCCGAGCGGGCAAACCGGGTCGCTTTGATGGACCACGGCACGGTGGTCGTTGCCGATAGTCCAGTGAATGTGAAGGCTTTATTGAAGCATCCGGTCATCGAGGCCATATGCGCCCAGCCCAGGCGCGCCGCCGCGGCGGTCAAAGGGATGCTGGAGGTCATGGAAGTCCAGGTCTTCGGAGATAGGCTCCAACTCGTCATTCGCGACCTGGACCAGGGTCTGCCGGCCATCGAACGGCGGCTGGAGGCGCGCGGGATCAGTCTCGAGCGCTGGCAGCGCGTTCCTCCCTCCCTGGAGAACGTTTTTATTTCACTGACCCGGGCCGACGAGGCCAGGCCGTGAACCAACCTTCCATCGTGGTCTCCTCCCTGACCAAAACGTTCGGCGATTTCGTGGCCGTCAACTCCGTCTCCTTCCAGGTATATCAAGGAGAGATCTTCGGTTTCCTCGGAGCCAATGGGGCCGGCAAATCAACCACGATCCGGATGCTCTGCGGACTGCTCAGCCCGACATCGGGAAATGCTTCCGTCGGAGGGTTCGATATCGCCGGCCAACCGGAAATGGTCAAGAGCCGGATCGGCTATGTGTCGCAAAAATTCTCCCTCTACGAGGACCTCACGGCAGAAGAAAATATCCGCTTTTATGGCGGAGTCTACGGGTTGAGCCGGATCCGGATCCGTTCGAAGCTTCCCTGGGTTCTGGAGATGGCCGGGCTCAAGGGTAGAGAGCATTCCCTGACGGCCGAATTGGCGGGGGGCTGGAAGCAACGTCTGGCCCTGGGCTGCGCGCTCCTCCACGATCCCGAGATCGTTTTCCTGGACGAGCCCACGGGCGGGGTGGATCCTGTTTCGCGCCGTCGTTTCTGGGACCTCGTCTCGGATCTATCGGAGAAGGGTGTGACGGTCTTTGTGACCACCCATTATCTCGACGAAGCGGAATATTGCCATCGAATCATGCTGATGCATGCGGGAGCGATCGTCGCCGGAGGAAGCCCCCGAGAACTCAAGGACCGATACGCGCTTCCGACGCTGGAAGACGTCTTCATCCATCTGATCGAAGACAGCGGCCCGGGCAAATTGACCCCGGGATAAGGAATCAACAGAGTGGTCACCTTCGAACGCATCCAACCGGTCGTCAAGAAGGAATTCCGTCAGATCGTCCGCGACAAGCGCTCGCTGGGCTTGCTGCTGGTGCTTCCGGCCTTTCTCCTGATCATGTACGGCTATGCGCTGAACTTCGATGTCAAACACCTGTCTCTGGCCGTGTTCGATCAGGAGAAGAGTCAGCGAAGCCGCGATTTCCTGGACAGATTCCGGCATACGGAATACTTCGACCTCAAACATGACCTGACCGATATGAAGCAGATCGATGACCTCATGGGAAAAGGCAAGGTCCAGGTGGCGCTGGTCGTCCCGAGGGATTTCTCGCGTTCCTTGATCGCCGGAAGAGAGACTCCGGTCCAGGTGATCATCGACGGGGAAGAGACGGGGATCGCCGGCACCGCCATCGGCTATATCAACGCCATCGTCCAGGGCTATTCCACCCGGTTTGTCGTCGAGGTCTTGGCGAAGGGAGGGAAGGATTTCTCCCCGGCCATAGAATTTCGACCGCGGGTCTGGTTCAACCCCGAACTGCGGAGCGCCCGTTTTCTTGTTCCCGGCCTGATGGCTTTCGTGCTGATGATCACCGTCGTCATCTCCACCGCCTTTTCGGTCGTCCGTGAGATCGAGCGGGGATCGATCGAGCAGATCATCGTCTCCCCCCTCCGGCCGCACGAACTGATCATCGGCAAGATCATCCCCTATGTTCTCATCTCGCTCTTTTCGGCTCATTCCGTCCTGCTCTTCGGCGACCTCCTGTTCGATGTCTCCGTCAAAGGAAGCTATGCCTGGCTTCTTACGGGAATCTTGCTTTTCCTGGTCTGCGGCCTGGGACTCGGGCTCCTGATCTCGACGATCGCCTCCACCCAGCAGGTGGCCTTCATGCTGGCCGTCATCACGACGATGCTGCCCACCTTCATCCTCTCCGGATTCATCTTTCCCATCCGCAATATGCCCGCCGTTATCCAGGCCGTGAGCTATCTCATCCCGGCCAGGTATTTTCTGGTCATTCTGAGGAGCATCATGCTCAAGGGAGTCGGCCTCGGCGCTTTCGGACGGGAGCTGGCATTCCTGGCGGGTTTTGGCGTCCTCACCCTCATCCTCAGCTCAGCGCGCATGGCCAAAACCCTAAAGAAAGGATAGCCCCGAGGAAGAGAAGATGCGCAAGGTCGGACACATCATCCGTAAGGAATTCATCCAGCTCCGGCGGGACCGGCGGATGTTCTTCATCATCTTCTTCTCGCCCGTCCTCCAGCTCATCCTCCTGGGATACGCAACCAACCTGGACATCCAGAACATCCCGGCCGTTTTCTGTGACCTGGACGCCTCTTCGGCCAGCCGAGATTTCATCGCTCGCTTCCCCTCCTCCGGCTATTTCACTGTGGAAGCGATTCTTGACCGCATTGACGACGTGGACGCCTACATCGACGAGGGCAAGGCCTCTCTCGCCTTGATCATCCCCAGGGGAATGGGTCGGAAGCTCGCCGGCCTGAAGCCCGTCTCCGTCCAGATCATCGTGGATGGGGCCGAAAGCCAGGCGGCCATCGTCGGACTCAATTACGCGACCATGATCGGGCTCGGGTACTCCCGCCAGATTCTCATCGAAAGGCTGGCACAGGTCTCGCCCGGCTTTTCGCTGCCGAAGGTCGAGCCGGAGGTCAGGGTGTGGTATAACCCCGAGCTCCGCAGCCGCAACTTCATGATCCCCGGGGTCCTGGCGATGGTCCTGATGATCGTCACCATGATGTTGACATCTCTGGGTATCGTTAAAGAGAGGGAGCTGGGGACGATGGAGCAGCTCATGGTCACACCCATCCGGCCCCACGAGCTTATCCTGGGGAAGCTTCTGCCGTTCTTCCTGATCGGACTCATCGAAATCGGCGTGGTCGTGGCCGTGGCCGTCTTCTGGTTCGGAGTCCCTGTCAAGGGGAGTCTCTGGCTCCTCTTCGGCCTCAGCCCGACTTTTATGCTGACCACCCTGGGTTTGGGCTTGTTCATCTCGACAATCTCCCGCAATCAGCAGCAGGCCATGCTGACCGCCGTCTTCTTCATTCTCCCCCAGATCATTCTCTCCGGGTTCGTCTTCCCCATCGAAAACATGCCACGCCTGATCCAGTGGCTGACCTATGTCGTTCCCCTGCGCTATTTTCTCGTCATCATTCGTGGCCTCTTCCTCAAGGCCGTCGGCTGGGGGGCTCTTTGGGATGAAACCGTTGCCTTGGTCGCCTTCGGATTGGTCATCCTGGGCTTGAGCATCCTCCGCTTCCGCAAAAGACTTTAATAAGCCCTGGAGGAATAAAGCTTTTCTGCTTTGCCAAGGAGGCGGGAAAATGGTATCTTTTCTGGAGAAATTGCGAGGCCAAACATGAGATTTCCAGTTCGCCAAACTCTCGCTCTTTTCCTGGCACTTCTCGCCTTTTCCGGGTGCGGCCCGAGTTCATCCAAGACGAGCAAACCGGAGGAAGCCGGGCTTTCAGGGAAACATTTACGTCTCCTCGACGGCATGATCAACAACGCGATCGCCCGCAAGGATTTCCCCGGCGCCGTCGTCCTTATCGGGAGAAAAGGGAAGACCGTCTTCCGGAAAGCCTACGGAGAGAGCCAATGGGTGCCGGAGCGCAAACCCTTGGACGAGACGATGATCTTCGACCTGGCCTCGGTCACGAAACCCGTGGCCACGGCCACGTCCTTCATGATCCTGGTCGAGGAGGGAAAGATCAGCCTGGACGAAAAGGTCAAGGAATACGTACCTGGATTCGCCCCTTACATCAACCCTTCAGGGAAGCCCGGTGAAGATGCCCGGATCTGGCATCTTCTGACCCACACATCGGGCCTGCCTCCCTACGCCGAAGTGGCCGAGGTCGAAGAGGCGTTGGGGCGGCCCTGCACAACCGCCCAGCTCGTCGGCTACATCGCCCAGCTCCCCAAGACCGACCCGCCCGGCACGGCTTTCCATTATAGCTGTCTGGGATATATCACTCTGGCTCACATTCTGAAAATGGTCAGCGGTCAGGACATCGCCGTGTTCAGCGAAGAACGGATCTTCAAGCCGCTGAAAATGAGGCATACATTCTTTTCCCCTCCTGAAAAGTTCCGGAGCAGATGCGTCCCCACAGAGGTAATCAACAAGAAGCCGCTCAGCGGTGTTGTCCATGATCCGCTGGCCCGGCTCCAGGGAGGGATTTCAGGCAATGCCGGCCTTTTTTCGACGGCCGATGATCTGGCCGTTTTCGCCAGGATGATGCTCGATAAGGGAAGCTATAAGGGCGGCCGGATTTTGAGTCCGCTCGCGGTGGAAAGGATGACAACGGTCTGGTCCAAGGCCTCTTTCGCCGGGCGGGGACTCGGCTGGGACCTTGATTCTCCCTACAGTACCAATGGTGGTGACCTCTTCGGTCCGAACGCTTATGGGCACACCGGATACACCGGGACATCGATCTGGATCGACCCCGATACCGAGACCTATGTCATCTTCCTGACCAACCGTGTTCATCCCGGCGACAAGGGGGCGATTATCGCGCTGCGAAGCCGAGTGGCCAACGTGGTGGCAGCCGCTATCCAAGCCCCGAAAACCAGGTCGGCGCTGCGATGAGCATTCACCCCTCCGAAGCCAAGGTCTATGAGGTTCTGGACAGCCTGGGCATTCCCTACACCCGACATAAGCACCCCCCCGTGTTTACGGTCGAACAGGCCGAGCGGCACTGGACGAATATCACCGGCGCCCACTGCAAGAACCTGTTTCTCCGGAACAAAAAGGGGAACCGTCATTACCTGGTCATCCTGCCGATCATCAAGCAGGCCGACCTCAGGGAGCTGAATGCCAGGCTGAACGAAGACCGGTTGAGCTTCGGTTCGCCCGGGAGGCTGCGAAAATATCTCGGGCTCGAGCCCGGCTCCGTTTCACCCTTCGGGCTGATCCACGACAGCCGGAAGGAAGTGATCGTCATCATCGACCAGGACCTCAAGAGAGCGGAACGGGTGAATTTCCACCCCAATATCAACACCGTTACCGTGGGAATCGACACGACCGATTTCGAGAGATTCCTCGGCTGGACAGGAAATGAAGTGCGTTTCTTTGAGCTCTGAATAGCATATAATAAGGCTTCAAACATACGGTACTTCTTCGAGGAGAGGTCTGGATGAGAAAGAGAAGCGCCCTTCTTTTTTCCCTTATTCTGATAAGTTTGATGGCCTTTTCTCACCCCGCAGGAGATAAGCTCATGACCGACGAAATCGTCATGGTTCAAACACCTCCGGCCGAGACGCCGAACAGGCACTATATCTCCAACCGCACGCCCCTGGCGGTGAGTCCTCTGGTCAAGCTTCCCATAGGAAGTGTCCGTCCGAAGGGCTGGCTTCTGAGTCAGCTCCAGCTCATGCGCGGAGGATTCATTGGGCGCCTCCCCGAGCTCAGCCGGTTCCTGAAGTAGGACAGCGGGTGGGTGACACTCAGGGGAAGGGGATGGGAGGAGATGCCCTACTGGCTCAAAGGGTACGGGGACCTCGGCTATATACTCCAGGACCGGGAGATGGTCGCTGCAGCCAAGAAGTGGCTCGAGTTGGCCTTTCGCAGCCAACAGGAAGACGGCTTTTTCGGCCCGTCCGAAAACCGGGCGAACCGGGACCTCTGGCCCAACATGCTCGTGCTGTCCTGTATCCAAAGTCTGTTCGAGGCGACAGGCGATGAGCGAGTGATTCCGTTCCTGACCCGATATTTTCGCTTCGAGCATGAGCTCCCGATTGACGACCTCCTGCCCGGGAGCTGGCAGAAACTCCGCGGCGGCGAGAACCTGGAGAGCGTCTACTGGCTCTACAACCGGACGGGCGAGCCGTTCCTTCTCGGCCTGGCCCGGAAACTCTACGAACGGACCGCCGACTGGGAGGCCGACATCGTCAGCCCGGAGCGAGACAAAAGCTGGGAAGTGAGCTCCTTCTACCACGGCGTGAATATCACCATGGGTTTCCGCTATCCCGCTGTTTACTACCAGCAGACGAAAGAGCAGAAATATCTCGACCTGGTCGAAAAGAATTACCGGCTCATCATGGGCGAGTACGGCAGGCAGCCAGGGGGCATGTTCGGGGCGGACGAGAACATCCGGCCCGGATACGTTGACCCGCGCCAGGGCGCCGAGACCTGCTCGATGGTCGAGTTCATGCACAGCCACGAAGCGCTCCTCAAGATCACGGGAGAGACTATTTATGCCGACCGCTGCGAAGAGATCGCCTTCAACTCCCTGCCGGCCGCGATGACTCCGGACCTGCGGGGGCTCCACTACCTGACGGCGCCCAACCTCATCTCCTGCGACAGCTCCGGCGAGCACGATTTCCAGAACGAGGGGACGCTGGTCTCTTACGACCCCTGGTCCTACCGGTGCTGCCAGCACAACGTGGCCTTCGGCTGGCCCTATTTCGCCGAACATCTCTGGCTGGCCACGGCCGACAACGGTCTGGCCGCGGCCCTGTACGCGCCGTCCGAGGTCAAAGCCAGGGTGGCCGAAGGCGCCGTCGTTCAGATCTCCGAGGACACCTCATATCCTTTCGAAGATTTAATCGATTTTACCGTCTGGACGGAAGCGGCCGTCCGGTTTCCGCTGTATCTCAGGATCCCGGGCTGGGCTTCCGAGGTCTCGATATTCATCAACGAAAAGGGGCAGCCGGTCAAGTCTCAGCCCGGCGCCTACGCCATCATCCACCGGACTTGGCGAAACGGCGACCAGGTCCGTCTGGAGTTCGCCCCGAAGATCACGGTCCAGACCTGGGAAAAGATCGGGAACTCGGTCTCGGTCCGGCGCGGGCCACTCTGGTTTTCACTCAAGATCGGAGAAGACTGGAAGCGCTACGGCGGAACGGATGAATGGCCGGCCTACGAGATCCTGCCGACGACGCCCTGGAACTACGGCCTGGTCCTCGATCCCACTCAGCCCGAGGGCTCCATCGCCCTGGCCGGTCGGAAGACACCTTCTTATCAGCCCTTCGCGCCCGAAGCAGCGCCCATCGTCCTCAAAGCCAGGGCCAGGCAGATCCCGGAATGGAAAGCCGAACGAAGAATGGTCGGCAAGGTTCCTGCTGGGCCGGTCCGCTCTTCCGAGCCGGTCACGGAGATCGTGCTCGTTCCGATGGGCTGCGCCCGGCTTCGAATCTCGTCATTTCCGCTGATCGCCGATTAAACCAGGAGGGCGCCGGAGAGGCGACCCGAGGAGGGTATTATGAGAGGTGTTTCCAGACCGGGGCTGTCGATCGTCGTCATCCTCTTTCTGGCTTTGGCGGCCGTGGGCAGCCTCCCTCAAGAGAAAAAGCCGCCCGCAACATTCAAACCCCGAGACTTCACTGCTCACCTCATCGGCCATGCCCATATCGACCTGGCCTGGCTGTGGAGATGGGAAGAGACCGTCCACGACATCGCCACCCATACGTTCCAGGGAACATTGGAGCAGATGGACAAGTTACCGGGTCTGACCTTTGCCCAGAGTCAGGCCGCCGTCTATGAGGTTATGGAGAAGCAGTACCCGGCGCTTTTTGAGAAGATCAAGGACAAGGTCAAGTCCGGAACGTGGGTTCCGGTCGGAGGGATGTGGGCGGAGCCCGACTTGAACATGCCGGACGGCGAAGCCTTCGCCAGGCAGCTTCTCTACGGGAAGAAATATTTCCTGGAGAAATTCGGGGCTGACGTGACCGTGGGCTGGAATCCCGACGGCTTCGGACATAATTTCCAGCTCCCCCAGATCCTGAGCAAGGCCGGGATCAAGTATTATGTTTTCGAGCGCTGCGCGCCCGACAAAACGCCGGTCTTTTGGTGGGAAGGCCTGGACGG
Source organism: Candidatus Aminicenantales bacterium (assembly GCA_049287565.1). Lineage (GTDB taxonomy): Bacteria > Acidobacteriota > Aminicenantia > Aminicenantales > UBA8522 > UBA8522. The sequence continues at coordinate 12,498 of JBAQGA010000099.1, read as the reverse complement.
GTCGCGCCTGCTAGCCTATGTGCCGCCCGGATGGTACCTCGTGGACTTGAAGAACGGCGTCCGGGACCTGCTCGACCAGGCGTCCAAGAACACAGCGCTCCAGGACTTCATGCTTCTCTACGGCGAAGGGGATCACGGCGGAGGGCCGCGGGCGACCGACCTCGCGGCCATCAGGAAGTTCAGAGCGGACAAGAACCATCCGCGGCTCGAGTTCGTGACGCCGGAGAAATACTTCCGGATCATTCAGTCGGCCGGAGTGGAGTTTCCGGTGCTCAAACAGGAGCTGAATTTCACTTTCCCGGCCTGCTACACGACCCAGGCCGAGACAAAAAAGTATAATCGGCAGCTCGAAAGCCTGCTCCTCAGCGCCGAAAAATTCTCGGCCGTCGCCGTCTCGAGCGGGGCCCGGTCCTATTACCCGGAGAGGGACATCGATGAGTCCTGGAAAATCGTCCTGCGCAACCAGTTCCATGATATCCTCGACGGCTCGAGCATCGGCCCCGTTTACGACGAGTCGCGGCGCTATTATGAAGCCGCCCGTGCGCGGGCCCAGAGGGCGCTTGATTTCTCTCTGGAGGCGATCGCCAATCAGATCGATACTCGGGGTGAGGGCGTCCCACTACTCGTTTTCAATCCCTTGAGCTGGGAGAGGACGGAACCGGTGGAAGCCACTGTAGACTTCGTGCGTCCTGCCGCGGCCATAAAGGTGATCGATGGCAGCGGAGCGGAAGTCCCCTATCAAATCTTGGACAGGAGGGCTGCGCCAGACAAGAACGAAATCCGCTTTCTCTTCATCGCCGAGAAGGTTCCGTCTTTCGGCTACAAGACCTATCGCATCCTGGAAGCGGATGCCGGTCAGGAATTTCAAACTCCGCTCTCGGTCGAGGACCTGACCGCAGAGAACGAGTCCTTCAAGCTGGCGCTGGACCCCCGGACGGGATGGATGCGCAGCCTCTACGACAAAGAAAAGGGTCGGGAAGTGCTGGGCGCTGAGGGGAATGTGCTCCAGGCCATCGTCGACGAGCCGCCGAACATGTCGGCCTGGGAGTTGGGGCTCAAAGAGATCCTTCGGAACATCGGTCAGGACGGAGCGACCGTCGAGGTCCTGGAAAGGGGACCGGTCCGGGCATTATTGAGGGTCAAAAACGTTTTTCGAAACTCACTCTTCATTCAGGACATCATGCTCTACCACAAAGTTCCACGGGTCGATTGCCGCGTCCGCTTGAATTGGCAAGAGCGAAACCTGATGATCAAGGCGGCGTTCCCCGTGGCGGCGAAGAGTTCTAGGGCGCATTTCGAGATTCCGTACGGGGCTATTTCCAGGCCGGTCGACGGGACCGAGGTCCCCGCTCTGCGTTGGATCGACTTGACGGATGAGACCGGATCTCATGGTTTGAGTCTGCTCAACGACTGCAAGTACGGTTTCGACGTCAAAGACAATATCATGCGCATCTCCCTCATTCACGGGGCCACCGATCCTGATCCCGAGGCGGACAGGGGAGAGCATGAACTGCTCTACTCTCTCTATCCGCATTCCGGGGACTGGAGGGAGGCCAGGAGCTTCCGCAAAGGCTACGAGCTCAATAATCCACTCCTAGCCCGAACCGGAATGGTCCATCCCGGAAAGTGGCCGTCCGCCCAATCGTTCTTTGAGGTCGAGCCCGAAAACGTTATCCTGTCCGCCGTTAAGAAGGAATCTGGCTATTTCTCCCGGGCGATGATTCTCCGCATCTACGAGGTCTGCGGCCGCGAGACAGAGGTCCGCATCGCCCTGCCCCTTCCCGTCGAGGTCATGGAAACCGACCTGATCGAACGGCCCTTGGCAAAAATCCAAACGGATGGTAAAATGCTTCGGTTCAAGGTCAACCCTTACGAAATCAAGACAATTCGGGTTATTCCCAATCCAAGGAGGTCAGATTGAAAAAGAAAATCTCAGCCGCTTTAATGGTCTGGCTGTCGCTTGCGGCAGTCGCAGTTGTTTCAGCCCAAACTCCCGAAGCCCAAGAGACCGAAAGCACCGTCCCGGCACTCACGGCCTTCCACGAGATCATCTACCCCATCTGGCATACCGCCTATCCGGATAAAGACTATGCTTCCTTGAGGAGCTTTGCTCCCGAGGTAAAGAGCCTGGCCGATAAGGTCTACGGCGCCGAACTTCCCGGGATACTCCGCGACAAACAGGCCAAATGGGACCAGGCCTTGGCTGAATTCCGGAAATCGGTTGACGCTTACCTGACGGCCGCCGCTGGAACAGATGACGCCGCCCTTCTCGACGCGGCCGAAGTCCTTCACGCCCGCTATGAGATAATGGTGAGGACCATCCGGCCGGTGCTCCGTGAAGTCGACGCCTTCCACAAGACACTCTATGTCGTTTATCATAAACACCTTCCCAGCAAGGATTTCGTTAAGATCGCCGAGGTCAGCGCGGATATGCTTGTCCAAGCAGAAGCAATCACCAAGGCTTCGCTGCCCAAACGCCTGGAGTCCAAGGCTCAGGCCTTTGGCGCTGCCTCCCAGGAGCTTTACGAGGCGACCAAAAGCCTGGCCGAGACCAGCGAATCCGGTGACAGCGAGGCTATCTCCGCGGCGGTCGAGGAAGTCCACACCAAGTATCAGGCCCTGGAAAAAATCTTCGACTGAAGTCGGATATCGCATTCTGTTTTTACCCACCGATGACGCGTTTTTGCTTGACGGCAGAGCAGCCATTCCATAAGATTGCTCCATCGACTTTCCAAGGAGGGCGGAAAAATGGCCATTCCCGGCAAATCAATCGCTTTCCTGATCACAGCGGCGCTTTTTGCCTCGTGTGCACAGCGCGAAGGAGGGTCAGCATTGGACTACTTCAAAGATGACACCGCGGCCGTCAAAACCGGCGGCATCAAGATCATCCCGATCGAAACCCCGAAAGGAAATTTCAACGTCTGGACGAAGCGGTTCGGTCACAACCCCCGAATGAGACTTCTTTTGCTCCATGGCGGCCCGGGCGCGACCCATGAATATTTCGAGTGCTTGGAAAGCTTTTTGCCCGCACGGGGAATCGAATTCATCTACTATGATCAGCTCGGATCGGCCTATTCGGACCAGCCGAAGGACGCCGACTTCTGGGAGGTCGGCCGCTTCGTTGAAGAACTGGAGCAGGTGCGGCAGGCCCTCGATCTGAATAAAGACAATTTCTATCTGCTGGGACACTCCTGGGGCGGCATCCTGGCTATGGAATATTCCCTGAAATACCAAGACCATCTGAAAGGCCTGATCATTTCCAACATGATGGCCAGCTGTCCCGAGTATGATGCTTATGCCGAAAACGTCCTGGCCAAGCAGATGGACCCGGCCGCGCTCGAGGAGATCAAGAGCTTGGAGGCGAACGGGGAATTCCAGAACCCCCGCTATATGGAGCTCCTCATCCCGAATTTCTACATGAAACATATCTGCCGGCTGGCCGAGTGGCCTGATCCCGTCAACCGCGCCTTCGCCAGGATAAACCAGGAGGTCTACGTCACCATGCAGGGCCCGAGCGAATTCGGGATCTCCGGCCGGCTCGAGAATTGGGACAGGAAAGCGGACCTTAAAAAGCTGGCCATCCCGACCCTGGTGATCGGAGCCCGACATGATACCATGGACCCGGAACACATGCTGTGGATGTCGACCGAGGTTCAGAATGGAAGTTATCTCTACTGTCCAAACGGAAGCCATATGTGCATGTATGATGACCAGGAGACCTACGTGAACGGCCTGATCACGTTCATCACGGCCGTTGACGGGGGAAAAAAGAAGGTTGACTTCTGAGCATCAGTCCCTTTTCTCGATTAGAACCTGGAGTATCTCCAACTCGTCGCCATCAAACCAGATCTTGGAGCAGGAGAGACATTTGTCCACCGGGACGAAGTACTGGTAGTTATAGGGTCTGGCCAACATCCTGTAGCCGCAGTGGGGGCAGGAGATGTTCTGGGCCTCTTTTTCCCTGGCCCGCTGCTTTTTCACCGGGTTGAGCAGGAACTCTTCCCGGAATCTCCTGGCCTTGGAGAGCAGAGTCTCGGAAAAGGCGATCTCCCGCCGCAGGATGATCCGGTCCATAGAGGAGGCGTCCACCAGCTTGCCGCCGCAGCGCCCGCAGGCCTGGATGGCCACCCCCTCATAGAACGTGTCCATCAAGGGAACACGGCAGCGGGGACACTGGTTGTGCTTGGAGGCGTCCACCGGCCTCTTCTTTTTCAGGTTTCGCAACCCCAGCCGGACCTGGGGGAATTCCCTGGCCTGGGCCTCGACTCCCTCCGGAACGTTATTGACCCTGCGAAGGACGGAGAAATAGGGAAGAAAAAGGAGTTCTTCAAGACTGAAAGGGCCCTGCCACCGGCCGGCCGTGTCTTTGATTCTCCAGATCCTTTGTTCTTCGGGGACGCTTTCGGGCGGGCCCCCTGAACGGGCCGGGATCGCTCCTCGGATCTCTTCGAAGGAATGAGCCACCCCCTGCGCATCCTCTCTCATCCTCCGGCTCTCCCAGACCTGCTCGATTACCTGGGCCGGCCTGAGCCCGGCCTGCTGGGCCAGAAGCCGGATCCTTTTCATCAACGGCGGATGGGAGTTGAAGAGTCGGCTCCAGAAGCCCTCACGGTCTTCACTGCTCAAAGCCGGGGCGACGATGAAAAGGGGGCTGTAGGTCAGGCTGAAATCCCCCACGAAAGAACTCTTGAGATGGGCTTTGTAGAGTGCCCTGGCCAAGGTCACCGGATTGCGGTTGATCTCGGAGGCCGCGGCATCGGCCAGGATCTCCCGCTCGCGGCTGAGCAGGGTGCTGAGGAGATGCATCAGGATGGAAGTCAAAGCTACAACGCCATAGATGAGCACGGGAGGGGCGCCGCCACCGCCGCTCTGAGCCCGTTCTTCGGGAGGCGCATCGTCCGGCTCTAGGGCCGCCCGGAGCTTCTCTAGAAAATTGGCCAGGGAACAGACCAAGGTCACGTAGAAGGCGTCGCCGCGCGAGATATGGGCCAGCTCGTGAGCGGCCACGGCCTGGATCTCGTCTCGCGTGCAGTCAGCCAGGAGACCCTCGGTGACGGCCACGGCGGGCACCCCGTCGGCCTCGACAAGGGCCATCGAATTGACGGCAAAAGAGGGGATAACATAGGGCCTGACTTCAGGCAGCCCGCTGGCGATTCGCATTTCCTCGACCGTATTGGCCAGCTGCAGGTGATAACGGTCAGCAAGGTCCGGCTTGCGCGCGTCCAGCCGCTTGAGGATGTAGGCGGCGCCGAATTTGCGGGCATCATAATAATGGAAAACGGCGATGAGCGAGGCGACGACCAGGACCCCAAGTATAAGCTTCGTCAGGAAGGGCCCGGAAAGGAAGTTCGGGACGGCGAATGCCCCAATGCTCAAAAAGACGGCCAGGGCGATCAGCCCGATAGCCAGGAAGTAGAAAACGATAAGAACGGCGAAAAGGACCAGGCTCCTCTGGCGCTGCCGTTGTTGAATCTCGTAGAAATTTCGAGGCGTTTTCCGGTTCATAGCGTAAGCGAGGCCTATCGTATCTAAAAAGCCGGATAACGGTCAAATGCCTTGCCGTAATAGTCAGCCTCTCTTTTTTCCGTGATTCCATTGGGCGCTGCGCCCTTTATGATGATCACGGATTTGGGGTTTCTATCGCCGTCGGGTACGGCCGATAGAGAGTTTACAATCGGGCGGGCTTGTGGTAGAAGCAAGCTTAAAAACTAACAGGTCGGTATCCGGGGTGATGACCCCGGAGGGAGGTCAGAATGGCCAAGACAAAACGCGAGCTCAGCCGCCGCGAATTCCTGGCGTCTTCCGCTATTGCAATGGGAGCAGCTGGCCTGTCTCTGATGGGATCTGGGGCGGCAATGAGCCAAGAAACGCCGGCCCGAAAACATAGGGTGGCCTTGGTCGGAACAGGAGTCAGAGGAAGTTCCCTCTGGGGGAGGGATTTGATCAAGAACTACGCCGATGTCCTGGAGATGGTGGGGCTCTGCGATATCAACCCCATCCGGCTGGAATACGCCAAGACCTATATGGGAACCACCTGTCCGACCTTCACCGATTTTGAAAAAATGATCCGAGACACTCGGCCAGACATCGTCATCATCACCACCATGGACAGCTTCCACGCCAAGTACATCTGCCTGGCCATGGAGAGTGGTTGCCGGCCGATCACGGAAAAGCCGATGTGCACGGATGAGAAGATGGTCCAGGACATCATCGACGCCGAGCGACGGACGGGCCACAAACTGACCGTGACCTTCAACTATCGCTACGGCCCTGACGCCATGAAGATCAAGGAGATCCTGATGGGCCGGGAGATCGGCGAGATCACCTCGGTCGATTTTAACTGGTACTTGGACGTATACCACGGCGCTTCCTACTTCCGGCGTTGGCACGGGTTCAAGCAGTGCTCGGGGTCTCTTCTGGTTCATAAGGCCTCGCATCACTTCGACCTGATGAACTGGTGGCTCGACGCCGAGCCTGTAGAAGTCAATGCTTACGGGGAGCTTCGTCGATACGGGTACAATGGCAAGTTTCGCGGGGAGCGCTGCATGAATTGTCCCTATAAATCCTCGTGCGAGTTCTTCTGGGATATCACTAAAGACGAGCACTCTATGAATCTTTACGTCAAGGCCGAGTCGGCCGACGGTTATATCCGCGATTCCTGTGTTTTCCGGAACAAGATCAACATCTGGGATACGATGAGCGTCCAGGTTCGCTATCACAACCGGGTACCGATGAGTTACTCACTCAATGCTTTCATGCCTTACGAGGGTTTCGCCGTTGGCTTCAACGGAACCAAAGGAAGGCTGGACGTCCGGGCTTACCACGCCCAGCCATGGAAAGTCGAGAACCTGGCGGAATTCCGGATTTCCCAAAGCTTCAAGACCAGCCAGACCTTCGCCCTCAAGTCGGGAGGCGGCGGGCATTGGGGAGCGGACCAAGTTATGCAGGACCAGATCTTTCGCGACCCGAAACCCGACCCCCTGGGCCGAAAGGCCGGGAGTAGGGAAGGGGCGCTCTCGGCCCTTATCGGGATCGCCGCCCGTCACAGCATTGAGCAGGGACGACCGATCAAGATCGACGAACTGGTGAAGATCTAAGGGAATATCCCCTTAGACGGCGAATTTAGGCTTGGTTGTTTTCCACCGCCCGCCGGTGAAATCCGGGTAGGGGATGGGCTCACCGCCTTTGGCGATGGACTCCTCGGAGAGCGGTCCGTTGACGCTCATCAGGGCGGCGTCATAAACATCGAGCGGCGCCTGTGTCCTGTTCCCAGGATGGCGACGCGCACAGGCCTGTCCGCAGCCCGGGCCAGCGATTTGACACATTTCATGAACCTGAAATAAGCTAGGGATGGATGTTCCAGGTCTTGAGGTTCGTCCGACTAAAAAAGGTGGAAGGCCCATGATTTTTAAAAAATGCCCGAACTGTGAGTTCGAAAACCCGGAAACCGCCAAGTTCTGCAATGAATGCGGGGCCAAGCTAGAAGCCGGGGAAAGCGCCCCGGCGGCTTCGGCTCCCTCTGAGATTCCGGCCGGTCCACACCTGCTGACTCCTGCATCGGCCTTGGTTCACGTCGAAACTCCGGCCGTTGTACCGGAAGAACCTTCGAGCCCGGCCGAAATACCTCCTGAACCGGCTTCTCCCGAGGCCGAATCGCCGCCGGAAGACTATGCCATCGAAGAACCGGCGCCCCACCGACCGTTCGGCGAGCGTTTCAAAATTATCGAGGAACTGGGAACAGGCAATCTGGGTACGGTTTACAGGGTCTTTGACAAGGCTATGGAAAGGGAGCTGGCGCTGAAATCCATCAAGCCGGAGATCGCCGAAAAGAAGGACGTTTTCGAAGGCTTCAATCGCGAAATGAAGGTCGAGCGAGGTATCGTCCACAAGAACATCGCCCGCATCTTCGAGCTCAGCGCGATGATGGAGACGCCTTTCATCACGATGGAATACGTTCCCGGCCAGAATCTCAAATCCGTGATCAAGGGAAAAAAGCGCCTGCCGGTCGTGGAAGCGTTCGCCGTCGCCAAGCATCTTTTTAACGGCCTGGCCGAGGCCCATCGGCAGGGAGCGTTCCACCTCGACCTCAGGCCCGACAACGTCATGATCGACAAAGACGGAACAGCCAAGATCATGGACTTGGGCATCGCCCGCTTGTTCCGGTCCAAAGGCATCACGCGGGTGGTCGCCGGCATGCCGCAATACATGAGTCCGGAGCAGCTGGAGGGCCAGGAAGCCGACGGCCGGTCCGATATTTACGCGGCGGGTGCCATCTTCTATGAGATGCTGACCGGCAGCCTGCCCCCGGTCGGCCAAACCCCAAGGAATCCCAGGGAGCTCAACCCGGGTATCCCCACCGAACTCAGCCTTCTGGTCCTCAAGTGTCTCGAAAAAGACAAGGAAACAAGATACAAGACAGCTAAAGCCGTTTGGGCGGAACTCGAACAGATGGAGACCGGAATCAGCCAGGTCCCCGTCGAACCTCCTCCTCCGCCGCCGACCGAGAAACCGGCCGTCCCTGTTCTTGAAGAGAAGGTCAAGCCTGCCGCTGCCCAAGCGGTGTCAGAGGTTTTGCCCCGGCCGGAACGGATGAAAAGGGAAAAAAGAATCCGGCCCGGGTTTTCCCTCCCGAGAAAGGCCCTGGTCCCAGCCTTGTTGGTCATCGCCGCTGTCATCATAGTGACCTTCCTCTGGCGAGTCATTTTCAAATCCTCCGAAGGCCCAGCGCCCGCCGCCGCTGGATCTACCCGGATCTCGTTGGCTGTACTTCCGTTCGAAGACCTGGATCCGGCCAAGGGCAACGAATATCTGGGCGATGCCCTGGCCGAAACGTTAACGAGTGAACTTAGGAAAATTGATGGGCTCCTCTTGCCCGACAAAGAATCCTCACTCTCATTCAAGGGCATAAACCGCGCCAGCCGAATTATCGGGAGGCGGCTCCAGGTCGATCACTACCTGGATGGGAATCTGCAGGCCGGCGAAAACAAACTGCGTGTCGATGTCAAGCTCATCCAGGTGGACACGGGTTCCATCCTCTGGTCCGGTCAATACGAGCGCGAAAAAGAAGATCTCCTGGCCATCACGGATGAGATCGGCCAAGCGATCGTCCAAACGATCGGAGTAACCCAGCCGCCTGAACAAGCGTCTCCTCTCGTCGCGGATAAGCCCACAAGTTTTGAAGCCTACGACGCTTATGCCCAGGGCCGGTTCCTGGCGAACAAAGGGGGGAAAGCGAATCTTGAAAAAGCCCTGGAACACTTCGACAAGGCCGCCGCCAAGGAGTCCGGTTTTGCGCTTGCTTATGAGGCCCTGGCAGATGCCTATCTCCAGCTCGGAGACGGCCACTTCTGGCCCCCGGAAAAAGCCTTTCCAAAGGCCAAGGAAGCGGCCCTTAAGACCTTGTTGATCGACCCGCAGCAGGCCGAGGCCAATGTCTCCTTGGCCAGGGTCAAGACGGTTTACGAATGGGATTTCGCCGCTGCGGAGAAGGGATACCGGGAAGCCCTAAGGATTGAGCCGGATTGCGCCCCAGCTCACCAGTCCTATGCCACGCTCCTGTCAGCCCTGGGCCGGCACGGAGAAGCGATAGCCGAAATACTGGCGGCCCAGACCCTCAATCCTCAGTCATCGGCGGTCAGTGCTCAGGCCGGATTGATCCTCTATTTCGCCAGGCTTTACGATCAGGCGACGACTGAGATTAAGAAGGCCGTGGCGACCGATCCTCTTTACTACGGCCATCACTATAATTCAGCTCTTCTCCAGATCCAGATGGGTCAGTATAAGAAAGCCATCCTGTCGCTTCGCAGAGCGGCAGGGCTGGGGGCAGATCCCATAGAGATCGAGCTCCTCCTGGCCCACATCTATGCCCGCCAAGAGAAAAGAGCGGAGGTCGGGCGCATCCTCACCGCGGCGCTCAAAGCGGCCAAAGAAAGCCACGTGTCCCAGGTTTCCATAGCCACAGTCTATGCTGGTCTCAATGAAAGGGACCAGGTCATCGCCTGCCTGGAAATCGCTTACAGCCAGCGGGAGTCCGGGCTGTTGTTTTTGAAGGTGTATCCGATCTTCGACTTCATCCGCACCGATCCCCGTTTTGTCCGGCTGCTGCAAAAAATCGGGCTGGTGAGCTGAACTCTCAGCTCACCCGGCGATCACTGCTTGGCGGGAATCGTCAAAGCCGACGCGCTTCCCCGTGTGCATGGCGGCGATGGTCATGCACAGCGCGACCGAATGATCGTAGGCGGCGCGGATGGAAGCAGCGGGTGTCTTTCGACCGCGCACACATTCCATCCAGTTGCGCATATGCGCCAGCGTGGCGCTGTCCGTTCCGGTGACCGCGGCCGTGACGACACCCCCCTCCGGGGCCAGCTGGACTTCCGAAAGGCGATTCTCCGCCAATCCCATGACCTCGGCCTGCTCTTTGGCCAGCCCGCCTTCGGGTGTGACCTTATTCGTTTCCAGGTTCAGCGTGCCGCCGTTCGAAAAATAGATCTCTTTGGTCCCGCCGTAGGAATTGGTCATTCGCGAAGAGTAGGTGACCTGAAAACCTTTCGTCTTGTCCGCGAGCGGCCCGTAGTCGAAGACGGCCGCCAACGTGTCATAGTTCTGCCGGCCGTCCTTCCACAGATAGATCCCGCCGTTGACGACAACACTTCTCGGCCGCGGCAGGCCGGTGAACCAATGGACCGTATCGATCTGGTGGACCATCCACTGGCAGGGGATTCCTGAGGAGTACGGCCAGAAGAGCCGATATTCGACGTACTTCCTGGGATTCCAGGGCTCGTCCGAACGGTTGAGGAGATAGCGCTTCCAGTCAACGTCCTCCGGACGGGCTTTGTTGACGAGCTGGGGCCGGCGCCAGCGGCCGGGCTGGTTAACGTTCCAGGTCATCTCCACGGCGACGATCTCGCCAAAGCGGCCGGAGCGGATGAACTCGTCGGCCAGAATGTAGCTTCTGTCGCTTCGGCGCTGGGTCCCGACCTGGACGACACGGTCCGACCCGGTCACCGCAGCGAGCGCCGTCCGCACATCCTCCATGGTGTTGGCGAACGGTTTCTCGACATAGACATCGCAGCCGGCCTCGACGGCTTCGACCGTGTGGAGGGCATGCTGGAAATCCGCCGTGCTGATGATCACGGCCTCCACCTTTCCCGATTCATACATCTCTTCGTTGTTCCGAAAAACCGCGGGTTCTCGGACCATTTTTTCCTTGAAGAAGGCCGCGGCTTCTTCGCGGCGCAGCTTCCAGATATCGGAGACGGCCGTGATCTCAAAGTTGAGCTCGGGGGCGAGGTGAAGGAAGGCGGGTATGAGAGAATAGCGGGCCCGGTCGGAAAACCCGACGATCCCCACTCGGATTCTCTCGTTCGACCCGAGGACGCGGCTGCTGCTCAGGGACGGCAACTTCAAAACCGCGGCCGCCGTCGCTGCGCTCGCGGCCTTGACGAAATCCCGTCGAGTCATTTGGTGTTTTTCCATGGGCTTCTCCTTACTCCGGCGGATCATCCCTGATCCTGATGTTCCGGAACCAGACAGAGCTGCCGTGGTCCTGGAGGACGATGTGTCCCCGGCGCTTTTCGGCAAATCCGGGAATATCGCGATACTTGCTGGCGGCGACGAGCTCTTCCATCTTGGGGGTTTCAAGGTCGAACTCGAGGACTCTCCGTCCGTTCAACCAGTGCTCACCGTGACCTTCGCGAAAGATGATTCGGGCTTCATTGTACTCCCCGACAGGCCTGAGCGTCTTGTTCTGTGGTGCGATCAGGTCATACAGGCCGGCGGCGGTCCGGTTGGGACCGACCAGAGCGTCGGGGTTCTCGTTATCGTCCAGGATCTGGTACTCGAAACCGATGGCCGCCTGCGGCGGAGGGATGCCCCTCGACATCTCCTCCGAAACGTTGTACTTGACGCCGCTGTTTCCGCCGCGGCCGATCTTCCATTCCAGGCGAAGCTCGAAATCTCCATACGTCTGGACGGTCATCAGGTCTCCGCCTTGAAGAGGCTGGCCGTCCGCCTGACGCGGGACCTCTCCCCCGGGGACCTTCGTGATCGCCCCTTCCTCGACGACCCAATGTCCAGCGGGGACTTCCTCCTGGCCGAGGCCCCTCCAGCCGGTCAGTGTCCGGCCGTCGAACAACGAAACCCAACCTTCGGTTCTTTCCTCTTCAGAGAGCGCATTGATAAGCGGTTCAACCGAGCGCCCAGGCGTCGGCGGGGAAACGGACTCCTCTTTAGAACGGCAGGACAAGGAGAATATGAGTAAAACGGCCAGTCCCATGGCCAGTGTCCAAAGAAGCTCTCTCTCTTTTTTCGTCCTAGTAATATTCACCATGCGGCGCCAACTCCTTTTGCCATATCATGACAAACCGGGCCTGAATTATCAACAAAAACGAAGACATTCTAAACATGTGATCTTTATGATGGGCGCAGGAGGATGCCCTTAAGCCCCCGTAGCGGAAGGGGGACCCATCGTTCCGATGGGGGGAACCGACGGGACTGGTT
>JBAQGA010000098.1:0-7472 GCA_049287565.1 Candidatus Aminicenantales bacterium | reverse complement strand
TCCTCTCCCCCATCCTCCCCCGCCACGGGGAGGGAAATTGTCTGCACCTCCCTCTCCCTTTGATGGGAGAGGGTCGGGGAGAGGGTGAACTCCCCGGAGCACCTTCCCGAGTGCGCCCGCCCACTATCCTCCTCTTCTCTATCCCTCCCCCTACTAGGAGGGAGAAAAAAGGAAGTTCGCATGAGGTATGGGGTCAATCTAAAGAAAACCGATGAAGGATATGCCGCATGGGTGCCGGAACTTCCCGGCTGCTGGTCGCAAGGGAAAACGGAACAGGAAGCGCTGGAGAATATAGTAGACGCAATAAAAGCGTATCTTCAGACGGCCGAAGAACTCACTGCTTGAGTATCGAGAAATTCAAGAAGATGCTCTAGGATAATTCCCAAGGCGTGCTAGCGCCGGCTCGGACGTCCCGGCCGGCACCATCCTCCTGAAGTGAATCAGGGCACGGCCCGAAATCCGGCCTCTTTGAAGTGGGCATCAAAAGCGAAGGCCGTTTTTATTCCCAAGGTCCGCATGAGTTCAAAGCTGACGCAATCGACTAGGCTCAGGTCCCTTTTCGCCCCCGCCAGAAGGGCAGATCTGCCTGATCTATGCGTTTCGAGGTTGACGAATTCTACATTGAGGATCGGAAAGAGGTCTTCCTGGAACGCCCGAACAGCGGCTATCCCGAGGCGATTTTGCAGGAGGGCAAGCGTTTCAACAAGAACATAGTTGCTGGTCACAAGAGTGTTCCCAGCGCTCAATATTCTCGCCCAAATGTTCTTGGCGGCCTCCTGGTTGTCGTCATCCCGGTCGAGCAAAGCAAAGAAGGCCGAAGTGTCGATGAAGATGTTCAGTTGCCGTAGCTTTCAGAAAGATAGATGTCATGTTTCTTGGAAATATCCCGTTTTCCGGAGCTGAATTTTCCCGCGATCTCCAGCGCTCTTCTCAGCCTTTCTTCGGGATCGGCGGAGGTGCTCGTTTTGATCATGGTGTCGATGGCGCGCCGGATGAGCTCGGCAACGGACAGATGCCGGGACCCCGCTATTCTTTTCAGGGCTCTGGCCTGCTCCTCTGTGAGCTGAATCTGCGTTCTAACCATGATGCCTCCAATGATTACATTTTTGATTACATGATAACAAAGTTGAGAGCGGCCTGTCAACTCCTATTTCCCATTAATAAGACGACCACGCCCCAAAATATTCTCGATCGCACTTATCGCGTGCTCAATCGACAAATCTCATTGGGCTGATCATTACGGTGACAAAAAAATTCAATTTAGCTGATTAGCTCAAAGGGATAGCCGGGAGGTCGAATGAAGTTAGCTGTCAGCTTAATTCGGGAGAAGGGTGGCACCTTGGGGAGCGTCCCCGGTCAGAACGAGATTCCGAGCGTGCGGAGGGCGCTTCCCAGGTCGGTGTCGGCCTTATATAAGATGGTTTTAAGCCCCAGCGCGGCCGCGCCCTTGACGTTCTCTTCCATGTCGTCGATGAAGACGCAGGAGGCAGCGGGGACGCCGGCCCTCTTCACCGCCTCTTCGAAGATCTCGGGCCCGGGCTTGAGCGCCTTGACGTCGTAGGAGAGGACATAATCGTCGAAGAACATGGCGTCGGCGTACTTTCCCCGGGCGAACCCGAAGCGCAGCGGGTCGGTGTTGGAGAGGAGCATAAGCTTGTATCGACCCTTCAGCCTCCCGTAGAGGTCAAGCACCGGCTGGTTGCGGGAAAAGATATCGACGTAGGCGGCGACGAACTCGTCATAGCCGATGCGGGCGTCGAGCAGAGCGACGGCGCGCTCATAGAACTGGCGGGGCGTGAGCCCTCCCCGGTCGAAGATCTCGTAGAACTCGGCGCTGCGGTGGACGATCGCGCGGATCTCGTCGACCGATTTCGAACAATAGGCGGTCATCTTTTGATAGAAAGGTGTGTTATCGAACCAGAGGACTACGCGGCCGAAGTCGGAGATAATCGTCGAAATCATGCGCGCTTCCTTGGTGTCAAATGAGACCTGCTTTTATACCAGAAACGACGCGCCCCCGCAACAGGAAGGATTGAAATTGGGGAAAGAATATACTGTCACCAAATAAAAATTAGGCCTGGGCTTTGCTGGTGGGGAGCTCGATGCCCACGCCTTCCCTCTTGGCCGCTGCCTTGAGAAGCAGCGTGAACACCAGCCCGACGAATCCCAGCGAAGCGAACATCAGGATGGTGTGTGTGTAGTCGCCTCCCGCCATGTCGGTGAGCTTCCCGGCCACCCAGTTGAACAGCGTCAGCCCGACGTTCTGGATGAGCGTCATCAGGCCGAAGGCCGTCCCCAGGCGCTTCTCCTCGATCATGATCGGGATGGATGGCCACATGGCCGCCGGCACCAGCGAGAACGAGATCCCCAGGACGACCATGGCCACGGCCGGGGCGAAGTGGGTCAGCCCCAGGCTCAGATGGACGGGCACGAGCATCAGCGAGCCGACGATCATCATCGTCGCCCGCTTGCCGATCTTGTCGCAGACGAGCCCGAACAGGGGCGTGAAGATGATCGTGCCGGAGATGACGAGCGAGGTGTAAAACCCACCCTTGATAGCGCTGAACCCGAACTTGGACTGGAGGAAGACCGTCGAGAAGGCGGTAAACGGGAAGATGGCCGAGTAGAAGGTCATGCAGAGGAGCGAGACGTACCAGAAGGAGGGCCGGAAGGCGAAGATGTCTTTGAAGACGAACTTCTCGTCCTCGCCGACGACCTTTTCCTTGACGAAAAATCTTTCCTTGGACCTGTCGAGCCCGGTGTAGATGAAGAAAAGCATGAAGCAGACGAACATGAGGACCGCGGAGACCCAGATGGCCAGGCGCCAGGAGCCGCTCCACGCCTGGATGCGGGCGGCGCTGTTGAGGGCCGCGAAAGTCCCCAGCCGGGCGACCATCAGGTTGAGGCCGAAGGCCAGGGCCATTTCCCTCCCCTTAAACCACTTGGCCAGGACCTTGTTCTGGGTGATGATCAGCGATTCGGCGCCCAGGCCGTAGACCAGCCGGCCGATCAGCATGACGGGGAAAATCTTTGTGGCCGCGGTCAGGAAAACGCCGATGGCGCAGAGGACCGCGAACAGCGTGCCGGCCTTGCGGATGCCGATGCGGTCGAGGAGGATCCCGCCGATAAGCACCATGATAAAGTTGGGAAGATAGTAGAAGCTGAAGAGCAGGCCGTACTGGGCCCGGGAGATGTCGATGCCCTTCATGATGAAGTCGGCGATCGGGCTGAGGGCGTCGTAGGCGTAGTAGACGCCGAAAATGACCAGCCCCATGATGAAGAGCACGAACCAGCGCAGTCTGAAGACGGTCTCTTTGGTTTCTTCGGTCATCTCATTTTTTCCTCTGTTTTATCTCTCGCCATGCGCCTGAAAAATATGTTAATAATAATGCCTATGTCAAGTTTTTCCCCATTCCCTCTCCCATCCAAAGGGAGAGGGAGGAGCAGACGATTGCCCCGCAAGGGAGATGATGAAGATGAGGGGGCAGGAGATTGTTCTCCTCTCCCCCGGCGGGAGAGGATGAAGGAGAGGGGGTATCTGACTGAGTCCGGGAAGAACTGTGTTCAGGAGGAAGAAATGAGACGCGTATCAAAACCCAAAGGGTCATCGGGGCTCGGGCTGCTTTTGGTCCTGGCGGCGGCGGCCGCACTGGTCATCGGCGGGGCCTTTGTCCTCCACCACTTCAAAGACAAAAAGATCAACACTGAGGACATCGCCTCTTCAGAGAAGACAAGCGGCCTCCACTTCACCCACAAAGAGCGGAAGATGATGCTCGGCGGTCTTCGCGAAAACGCCGCGTCTTATGCCAAGATCCGTGAGGTCACAATCGCCAACAGCGTCCCTCCCGCCATCCGCTTCGACCCCGTCCTTCCCGGGATGAGTGACGAGATGGAGCAGAAGAAAGCCAGGAACGCTCCTATTATCGAAAATCCCCCTGGAATAAATGGGGACAGTTCTAGAAATGAGGACGGTCCTATTTTCGAAAACCCCCGCTCCCTTGATGGGAGAGGGTGGAGGGAGAGGGTGGAAAATA
This sequence comes from Candidatus Aminicenantales bacterium, assembly GCA_049287565.1. Taxonomy (GTDB): domain Bacteria; phylum Acidobacteriota; class Aminicenantia; order Aminicenantales; family UBA8522; genus UBA8522. The sequence continues at coordinate 3,438 of JBAQGA010000098.1, read as the reverse complement.
ATGAGCCGTCCCCTCTTTCAGGGGAGGACGCGGCCATCGAGCGTCCCGCCGACCTCGAGGACCTGGCCTTTGCTCCGGTCACGGAGCTCGCCCAGCTCATCCGCGCCCGCAAAGTGACCTCGACCGAGCTGACCCGGATGTACCTGGCGCGCCTGAAAAAATTCGGGCCTCGCCTGGAATGCATCGTCACCCTGACCGAGGACTTGGCCCTCGCGCAGGCCGCCCGGGCCGACGAGGAGATCGCCGCCGGCCGCTACCGCGGACCGCTCCACGGCATCCCCTATGGAGCCAAGGACCTCCTGGCCGTCAGGGGCTACAAGACTACCTGGGGCGCCAAGCCCTATGAGGACCAGGTGCTCGACGACAACGCCACCGTGATCGACCGCCTCGAGGAGGCTGGTGCCGTGCTCGTGGCCAAGCTGACGCTCGGCGCCCTCGCCATGGGCGATGTCTGGTTCGGCGGCAAGACACGGAACCCCTGGAACTACGAGCAGGGGTCGAGCGGCTCGTCGGCCGGGTCGGCCTCTGCCACAGCGGCCGGACTGGTTGGGTTCGCCATCGGGACCGAGACCTGGGGATCGATTATCTCGCCCGCAACCCGCTGCGGTGTGGTCGGATTGCGGCCAACCTTTGGACGGGTCAGCCGCGCCGGCGCTATGGCATTGAGCTGGAGCATGGACAAGATCGGCCCGATCTGCCGGGCGGTTGAGGACTGCGCCCTGGTCTTCGAGGCGATCCGCGGACCGGACGGCAAAGACCTCACTGTCGTCAACCTCTCCTTCAACTGGGACGCCGGCCTCGGCCTCGACGCCCTCCGCGTCGGCTACCTCAAGAAGGCCTTCGACGAGGACCACAAGACGAAAGAGAACGACAATGCCGCGCTCGAGGTCCTGCGCTCGGCGGGATTAGAGCTTGTCCCCTTCGAACTTCCCGAAGACTTCCCCGTCGAGTCCCTGGCCATCATCCTCAACGCCGAAGCGGCGGCTGCCTTCGATGAACTCACTCGCTCTAACCGCGACGACCTGATGGTCCGCCAGGAGCGAAACGCCTGGCCGAACGCCTTCCGCCAGGCCCGCTTTATCCCGGCCGTCGAATATATCCAGGCCAATCGCGTCCGGACGCTCCTGATGCAGGCGATGGCGGAGCGGATGAAAGAGGTCGACGTTTACGTGGCGCCCTCGTTCGGCGGGAACAACCTACTTCTCACTAATCTGACCGGCCACCCGGCCGTGGTCCTGCCCAACGGGTTCGACGAAAAGGGTTCGCCGACGAGCATCTCTTTTATCGGCGGGCTTTACGATGAGGCCAGGACGCTGCGGGTCGCCCTCGCCTACGAGCAGGCGACGGACTTCCACACCAAGCACCCCGTGCTAAAGGAATAGCTAAGAAACGAGGAGGATTGGCGAAATTATCGCGTCGCTTTGGCCTCGACGGTCACTTCCAGGTCGGGGACGCTGAGCATGCCGTCCATCTTATCCACCCCGACCTTGAAGTCGGCCTTGTCGGAGGTGCTTCTTGAGAAATTCCTCGGTCATCTTCATCAGGAAGCCATCCGCCGCGGCTTGACAAGGAGACGGCTAATCTAAGAATATTTGGGAACGATGTCCCCGGTCGAGCCGATGATCGAAACCGCCAACCTCCTGGAATACGAGAAAGCAATCGCGGACGGACTGGCCTCGGTTGCGCGGGACAAGGTCGTCTCGCGGATCTGGAAAAAAGACTGGGCCGTCTGGCGCGAGGACCAGAAAGAGATCCGGAACAGGTTGGGCTGGCTGACTTCTCCCCGCACCATTGGAAAAAAGCTGGCCTCGATCAAGGGATACGCCCGGGACGTCCGCAAAAAGGGCTACACCCATGCCCTTCTTCTCGGCATGGGAGGTTCAAGCCTGGCGCCTTTCGTCCTAGCCGAGATCTTTGAAACTCGGTCCAGATATCTCGACCTCGACGTTCTGGACTTAACCGACCCTGCGGTTGTGCTGGCGTGGCCAAAAAAGCTCGACCCGGCGACAACTCTTTTTATCGTCTCCTCCAAGTCGGGGACGACCGTGGAGACCGCCTCCTTCTTCAAATACTTCTGGAACTGGATGAGCGACTATCTCGGCGACGGCAAAACAGGCGAGCACTTCGCCGCCATCACCGACCCGGCGACACCGCTCGAAGAGAAGGCCCAAAGGCTCGGGTTCGGTGCCATCTTCCTCGGCGACCCGGAAATCGGCGGCCGTTTTTCCGCCCTGTCGCCGTTCTGTCTCGTGCCGGCCGCCCTCAAGGGAATCCGGGTCGAGAGCCTGGTCGCGGCCGCCGTCAAAATGTCGGACGACTGCCGCCGCAAGCCCGACCTCATGGCCAACCCAGGAGCTTTCCTGGGTACGGTCCTGGGGGTCCTGGCCGAAAGAGGCCGCGATAAGCTGACCCTTCTTCTCTCGCCGGGCCTCCGGAGCTTCGGCCTCTGGCTGGAACAGCTTCTCGCCGAGAGCACAGGCAAGAACGGGAAGGGCATCCTCCCGGTGGATGGAGAGCGGGTCGGACCTGCCGATGTCTACGGAGACGACCGCTTCTTCGTCAGGATCAAGGAAAAAGGAGAGACGAAGGGCGATGCCGCCGCCGGGCGTCTCGAAAAGGCCGGATTTCCGCTCTTGACGCTGACCGTCCCCGGGCGGTCTCATCTCGGCGGGCAGTTTTTTCTCTGGGAGTTCGCCACGGCGGTCGCGGGCCGCTTCCTCGGGATTAATCCCTTCGACCAGCCCAACGTGGAATCGGCGAAGAAGAAGGCCCGGGAATTCATCGAATATTATCGCGAGCACGGCGCGCTTCCGAAGGAAAAACCACGCTTCCGGCGGGGAGGAATCTCTCTGTTTTCGGACATCAAAGCGCCTTCGCTTCAGGCTTGCTTAGAGATGTTTCTGGGCTCGGCCAAGCCGGGGGATTACCTGGCCGTGCAGGCGTTCCTCGCGCCGACGCGAAAAACGGATGCAGCTCTCAACAACCTGAGGCTTCGGCTTCGCGACAGGACGAGGCTGGCCGTGACCGTCGGCTACGGTCCCCGCTTTCTCCATTCGACCGGGCAGCTCCACAAGGGCGACCGGGGCAACGGCTTGTTCATCCAGATCACGGCCGACGATGAGCGGGACGCTCCCATCCCTGATTCGCCGGGAGCCGCCGCGTCGTCCGTCTCTTTCGGCCTGCTCAAAGCCGCCCAGGCGCGGGGTGATTTCGAGGCTTTGCGGTCGCTCGGCCGCCGCATCATCCGGTTTCATCTCGGGAAAGACGTTCCGGCCGGCCTTGAGCACCTGCTTTCGTTCCCCCCTCTCCTTCATCCTCCCCCACGAGAGACTGTGTCGCAACAGGTGATAGATTTGGACTATAGAGTGCAGAAGAGGAGCTTTTCGATGCTTTCATTGAGGCTTAGAGCCTTGGGGCCACTTTGGCCGCCTGATTTTT
>JBAQGA010000097.1:0-2175 GCA_049287565.1 Candidatus Aminicenantales bacterium | reverse complement strand
CACGGTTTTAGCCAATTTCTTTATCATGAAAATCGCGGGATTTTCGCTGAATATCTTTTCCCTCGGCGGATTGGTCGTGGCCATGGGAATCGTCATCGACAACTCCATCGTGGTCGTGGAAAACATCACCCGCCGGGTCGAGCAGGGAGGCGTGTCCGACGCTCCCCTGGAAGGAACGCTCCAGGTCTCCGGCGCCATCCTGGCTTCGACCCTGACGTTCTTGTCGTTGTTCCTCCCGTTCCTCCTCGTGCCGGGATTGTCGGCGCTGCTGTTCCGCGAACTTGTATTCGTCGTGGCGGGCATCCTCGTCGTTTCTCTGATCACGGCTTTGACGGTCACGCCTTCAGCCGCACGGCTCTTCGGCGTTCATACTCTGGGCCGCAGAAAAGCCGTCGTCATGGAGCAGATCATAGAGCGTTTGGCGGAGTCCTATAAAAAAGTGTTGCGGCGTCTTCTCCGCGTTCCCACCGTGGTCGTCGCTGCGACCATCCTCCTTTTCATCCTCAGCTTAATTTTTTTGAGCAGCCTGGGATCCGAACTTCTTCCCAAAGTCGATGACGGCCGGGTGATGGTCAAAGTCTTAATGCCCGCCGGCACGTCCGTTCAGGAGATGAGCCGAATTCTCTCCGTCGTTGAAGAGAAAATCCAGGGATTGCCGGAGATCCAGAGCGTCTTCAGCCTCGCCGGAGGCCGGGTCTGGGGTTTGGCCACGCTCGAGGTCGCCTATGAGGGAGAGGTGGATATCCAGCTCGTTCCTAAGAGCCGAAGATCGCTGTCCACGGCCGCTTTCGTCAAGAAAATCGGACCTCTCGTTCGTCAGGTTCCCGCGCCGGGCGGCCGGATCAATGTCGCCCAGATGAAGGTCAAGGGGATTCGTCAGATCGGGACGCAGGAGATCGAAATCAAAGTCAAGGGGGGGACATCCCAACCCTGTTCGCCTTCGCCCGTGACGCGGCCGAAGAGCTTCGCGGGACGCCGGGACTCGGCAACGTCAATCTCTCCATGGACCTGACCAAGCCGGAATACCGTGTGTTCGTGAACCGCGCCCGGGCCTCGGCCCTGGGCGTTGAGGTTCAGGACGTGGCCCTGACCCTCCGGAACTTGGTGCGGGGCGAAGTCGCCACGCAATACCGGGAAGGCAGCGAGTACTATCCCATCCGCGTCATGGTCCCCGAGACCCGCATCGCCGGCCGCGAGGATCTGGAAGGACTGGTGATCGCCCAGCGGAGCGGCATGCCCATCATGTTGAGGGATGTGGCCTCGGTCGAACGCGCCACGGGACCGGTGGAGATTGTCCGTGAAGACCAGGTGAAAGAGGTCATCATCCGGGCCGACTCTTCCGGGGTGAGCGTCGGAGAGGCAACGGCCCGGGCGAGGGCCGTCGTGGAGGCCATGGAACGGCCTCAAGGAGTCGAGATCGGGTTCGGTGGGCAAGCGCAGATGATGGCCGAAAACCGGCGCAGTCTGGGACTCGTGCTCTTCTTCGCCTTTTTCTTCGCCTATGTCATGCTGGCCATCAAATTCGAGTCTTTCGTTCAACCGTTGTTGATCATCGGGCTCGTGCCGTTGACTTTGATCGGAATGGTGGTCGCTCTGAGCCTGACCGGGCTTTCCCTGGGGGCGACGGTTCTCATCGGAGTGATCATCCTGGCCGGGAACGAGGTGAACCACGGCGTTCTCGTCGTTGAATTCATCAATCAGCTCCGGTCCGAGGGACGTCCGCTCAGAGAAGCGGTCGTCGAGGCCGCGGGCATCCGCTTGAGGCCGATCCTGATGACTCTGACGACTACGATTTTCGGGCTTCTGCCCCTGGCGCTCAACCTCGGCGAGGGCGGCGACATGCTCGTGCCCATGGCCGTGGCCGTCATCGGCGGGCTCGTCTTCAGCCTATTCATGACCCTGGGCTTCCTGCCCTGCGCCTTTGTGCTTTGGCCGGGAAAGAAAGGCCGCGAGAGAGTCTGACGGAATCGCCATCGGCCCCCCGGCGCGGTACCCGACCCGGCGGTCCTTCCCTGTCGGCAGGTCGATATGACTTCCTTCCACCGTTGGGGCTTTGGGCCGAAACCGGTTTCAATGAGAGATACGGCGCGGAGGCATTCCTTCTTGACAAGCGGGCGGGGCATTATATATGTTTAAATCATACATCGGGATAAATCTTCGTGAAGAGGACATTTG
>JBAQGA010000096.1:0-4839 GCA_049287565.1 Candidatus Aminicenantales bacterium | reverse complement strand
GCTGATAGTACTGGGCCAACTGGCTTTCTGGCCTATCGTTGAAGCGCGAGAGGTACTCGCTGATATCTTCGCTTGTCACCGGCACGCGCTCATAAGACCGGTCGATCTTCCGGATGAGCTTTCCCTGCCGGTCATAGACCTCGATCTCATATTTATCGCTTGGACAGTGGTAGAGCCGTTGTCTTGTCTGGTCGCCGGCGAAGACGGAGGCCGGACTCCAGGGGACGGGTAACAGAGTCATCCCTCCTTCCTCGTGGAATGTCTTGAACTCCGGGAGCTTGAAATTTCCAAACGTAATCAATTCTTCACCCAGGAAGTCGATCGTCTTTATCCAGAGCCCTCTAGACTCCTCTGGGTATACGCCTTCCTCAAGAGTACACGAGGAGTCGGTGGCCAGATAGATCCTTTGGAAAAGCTTCTTCCACGCGAAGCTGGAAAGAAATTGTCCTTCTGGTCCGAAGAACGAGGTGCGGCGGGCCCAGGGGTCGGTGACGAGCAGCCGGCCGTCAGGCAGCGGGAAAATATAGCCCACGCTGGCGAACTCTCCGGGGCCCTCGCCTCTACGGCCGATCGCGCACAGAAATTTTCCTGCCTGATCCAAAACCTTGACAGCCATGTCCGATTCATCCTCGATGTAGACTTTACCCCCGAAGTCAACCGCGAATCGGCCTGGCTTGAAAAGACGAATTTCACCGGTTTCATCTATATCCTTATAGGTAAACTCCTCCTCAAAAGTAAAGCTTTTATTAGGGTGAAGCGGAGTGACCGGGTTGTGGATATAAGTCACGCCCTCAATTGTCTCGACCTTGGCCTTTTGGATCTTTTCTTTGCAGGCGGTCAGGCAGAAAAGCAATATTAGGCAGACCATAATGACCGCATTGTTCTTTTTCATAAGTTTCTCCACCGATTGCCTATTCCCGAGTAAGTTATGCCTATGATATGAATAACCATAAACCCAACGCAAGCGATGCCATTCCGGAAAAGATGGAGTCGGTCCCATCATCTGCATTTCTGCCCTTTCTTCTTAACAGTCTGAAATATGGGGACACGATACTCAATTCAGAAATTGAGTTCATGTCCCCATATTTTCACGGAAATGAAATAAATCGGACCATCCCTATTTTTGCCAGGCATTCATCATTCCATGAGACGGACGATTGAGCCGTATGGGTTCCGTGGCCTTATGGGATTGAGGACCCGCCTTATGTTTTGGCCGCGGGATTTCTGGCCGCGTAACTGAAAGCGTTGAAATAGCTTCGCCAGCTTTTATCATCGGAACAGTAATCATTGTCAAAACTGAAATAATCGACCAATGTTTCCCTGAGGCGGGCCAATTCCTTAAGCCGTGAGCTCGACCGGATGGAGGTTTCAAGCGTCAGATCTAATAGCTCCAGAGCTCTTTCCAGGGCTAACTGACTATATTCCCGATTTTTTTGCCGCCAGCTAATCGCCCTAAAAACCTCGCTTCCGATATTGGCCATCTGTTCGCAAAACGAAAAGTTTTGCCAGCGCTCCGCAGTCAGGTCTTTATGATAAAGCCGTTTCATTTCTTATCCATATTGCCGAACCGTTCTTCGGCCATCTTTTTGAGTTCTTCAAGATGTATCGTTTCGGAAACAATGATCATGGCTTGGTTCTAGCACAAATCTGGTTCTCCTCGTACCTGGGAAAATGGGGACGACTTTATTTTTCGAGCATTTCCTTCTTCACGTACCGGGCGATGGACTCGTGGGTGGCAAACCAGACGTTCTTGCGGGCGAGGATGTGCTGGATGAGTTTCTCCAGCATCAGGATGCGGCTGCGGTGGCCGATGTACTTGGGATGCATGGTCAGGACGAAAAGCGTGCCTTCTTCGTAGGCCTTGTCAAACTCGGCTGCCCAGATCTCGAAAACTTCGCTCGGAGGGATGTGCGGTCGGACGCTCGTGTACCGGTCGAACCCGAAATAAGGATAATCATCGAGGAGCCATTCGACCGGAAGCTCCACAACGCCAGTCGCTTTTCCGTGCTCGAGGATTTCATAAGGGCGGTCGTCGGCCATCAGGCTGCTGTCGTAGAGGAGGCCGAGCTCCCGGATGAGTTTCAGGGTGTAGGCGCTGAAATCCCAGGATGGGGTGCGGATGCCGGCCGGGGCCTTGCCCGTCATTTGTTTGAGCGTGTCGAAGGATTTTTTCATGAGCTCCCGTTCCTCGGCCTCGGTCAGCAGGGAATTGCGTTCGTGGATCCAGCCGTGGAGCCCGACCTCGTGGCGGCCGGCGGCCATGATCGCCTTGGTCTCAGCGGGATGGAGAAGGGCGGTCACGGCCGGGACGAAGAAGGACGCTGGGATCCGATACTTGTCGAGAAGACCGAGGATCCGGGAAATGGCGACCCGGGCCGGATATTCACCCTGGGACAGGACACCCGGAGAATATTGGCCGTCCCGCAGGGCGTTGGTCTCGGCGTCGAAATCGAATGAGATAGCGACGGCGACCTTGGCTCCATCTGGCCATACGGAAGGAGTCAAGTCCTTCCCCGCGCGCACGGCGTTGACGATGGAATTGACCTGATCCATGGTCAAAAGCCAGGGCTTATCGGGCTTCTGCTCTTGGGGGGAAGACATTAAGGCGGCGGCGAGAAAAAATGGAATGGCAAAGCCAAGCCCGATTGTTTTTTTCATTGCGGTGGTCCTCCGTTCTCAATCATTATCTCTCCAATCAGGGCCGGCCGACGGCGGTCATGTAGAGGATGCTCTCATTTTCGCCGTCCACGCCCAGGATGGCGTTGACTTCTTTGTCGTAGAGGGCAGCGATCTGGCAAGAGCCAAGTCCCAAGGCAACCGCCGCTAAGGCCAAGTTCTGGGCGATATGACCGGCGTCGAGATAGACGTACCGATAGGCCCGCTGCTTATATTTCCATTTTGATCTCTCGAAGACCGCCGTCCAGGCGAATACGACCGCCGCCTCGGCCAGAAAGCCCTGGTCCAAGGCCGCTTCGGCCACTGGAGCCCCGAAATCACCGGCGCTAAGCAATTCGAGCCGATGTCCCCGAACATCGTAGTGATAAATTCCTGCGTCGATCCCTTTGACCATCTGGACCGAAACGTACGTTTCGAGCGGATAGAGGGCGCCCGCTGAAGGGGCCGAGCGCAGCCCATAATCGCCCACGACCTTGGTCACACCCTGGGAGGCCCATAAAAGCTGCGAGAGTTCGGCGGCGCTCAACGGAATGCTCCTGTAATCCCGGACGCTTCTTCTCCTCCCGATCGCTTCCCAGACCGGCATCCCCCCCCTTCCGATCGCCTGCGGGAGGTCGACTTTCGGCGCGTCAGGATAGTCTTTATAGGTGCCCGGCTTTTTCCTCCAGTCCAGGTAGCCGCCGGGGAGTTTGCCCCGGTCATACTTGGTTTCGTCCTGGAAACGGTCTCCGATCCCGTCCGCCATGGCATCCCTCCTCATTTTTGTAAGGATTTGAGTTTGGCCTTGGCCCTTTCGAAATTCGGGTCGATCTTCAGCGCCCTCTTGAGGTACTCGATCGCTTTGTCCTCTTGCCCCATGCGCAGGCTCAGCTCGCCGAGGGCCGTGGGAAGGTCCGGGTCCCTGGGGTTGAATTCCGCCCCCATCAGGCCGAGCGCCTCCGCCTCATTCAGTCTGTCCGCCTCCACCAACTGCCACATCGAGGCGATGAATGGCCGCGGCCTAAAGACCTCATCCATCGGGTCGAGGTCATGTGCTTCTCTCAAGAGCTGACGGGCGGCCTCGACCTCCCCCAGCCAGAAACGGGTGAGACCGAGAGAAGCCGCGAGAGACGGCGAGCCGGGATAGATGGTTTTTCCGAGGGTGAGGATCATGATGTTCCGGGCGACTTCACCCTTTTCCAGATAATACTGAGCGGCGTCGGCCAGGTCGGAAGTGAAGTCCGGATAGACGGCTGCCCCGGCAAACATGTCTTGAAGCCGGGGGATGATCTTTCCGAAGTCGGTTCCGGGCGTTATGACCACCCGCCGGACGTCGTCGCTGTTGGCTTTTTCCCATTGGGTAGCCCATGCCGCAATGACCTTCTTGAATTCAGTCCTGAAATGCGGATGCCTCTTCGGAGAAGCATCGGTCAGCCGGAGGTAATCATTGAAGAAGGCGAACGGGCCGCGTTTGCGATAAAGCGATAATTCATCCCGGCCTCTTTCCTCTTCCAGGGCTTGGGCCATATAGGAACCGACCTCGGTGAAGGCCTGTTTGGAGACAGGGTGGATGCCCGCCTGGATCCTTTTCTTAGTCCCTTCGTAATCCCGGCGGAGCGACTCCTCGCTAACGCAGTTGTTGAAGATCGCGAAGGCGTCCTTGATGTCGTCCCGGTTATCTGAAAGAGATGTGCCCCTCCACAAATAGGCGCTCATCCCATAGTTAAACACCTGATAGATCGCCTCGCAGATAGATCGCACCTCCCTATCGGGGGCATAAGCGCGCCCATCGACGTCCTCGTCCAGGACCGCATCGATGAGCCGGCGGATGTAAGGTTGGAGGTTGGTGTCCTCGAGGTTGCAGGCGATCGCCAGGGCGAAATATTCTTTAGGGAAAATGACGAGGTGCGTTCGCGTTTCCGGCTGGGATCCGCCGTGGTTGATGGTGAAATGGCCGTTCCACGGCTCCACCCGCCAGCCCATCCCGTAGCCGGTCAGGAGACCCTGGCGCAGGGTCATCGAGGTGAACATCTGCCGCCAGGTCTCTTCCTGGAGCAGTCTCCGGTCGATAATTCCACGGGCGAATTTGAGAAGATCGACCACGGTCGAGCACAGCCCCCCCCCGGCGAACCGGCTGGAGATGTCCACGTACTCGGAATTCTTCAACTCCCCTTTGATGAGCTG
>JBAQGA010000095.1:0-25965 GCA_049287565.1 Candidatus Aminicenantales bacterium | reverse complement strand
GCCTCTCCCGGGCCCGCACGACCCTCTCCCTGATCCTGTCCGAACTTTCGCTTTCCTGGCGGGAGATGATATCCCTGAACTTGACCTCGGGGACATCCACCTGGATGTCGATCCGGTCGAGGAGCGGCCCCGAGATCTTAGCGTAGTATTTCTGCCGCTGCGCATCGGTGCAGTCGGCTTCTCTCCCGGCCAGCCCCCGGAAAACATCTTCGCAGGGATTCATGGCAGCGACGAGCATGAACGCGGCCGGGTAGGTCACGCTGATGGCGGCCCGGGCGACGGTCACCTGGCCGTCCTCGAGCGGCTGACGGAGATCTTCGAGTACCCGCCGCCGGAACTCGGGGAGCTCGTCGAGGAAAAGGACGCCGCAGTGGGCCAGGCTGACCTCGCCGGGACGGGGAATTGAGCCGCCGCCGATGAGACCGGCATCGGTGATAGTGTGGTGGGGAGAACGGAACGGCCGGGCGCAGACGGCGCCCCTGTCCTTGAGCAGGCCGGCGGCGCTGTAGACCTGGGTTGCCTCGATGATCTCCTCGAAGGCCATCGGCGGGAGGATGGAGGGAAGGCGCCTGGCCAGCATGGTCTTGCCGGCGCCGGGAGGCCCGATGAGGAGGACGTTGTGGGCTCCGGCCGCGGCCACTTCCAGAGCCCGTTTGGCCTGCTGCTGGCCTTTGACCTCCGAGAAATCGCCGTCGTAGGAAGCGGGACAGAAGATTTCCGAAGGCTCATGCCGGCGGGGAAATACGGTTTCCGGCTCGTTGAGGAGGCGGACGACCTGGACCAAATTTTCGAGGCCGTAAATATCGACGCCGTCGACCAGGGCCGCCTCCTTCTCGTTCTCCTTGGGAATGACGATCGCCCGATAGCCCTTTTTTTGAGCCAGGAGAGCGGCCGGGAGAATGCCCCGGACGGGCTTCAGACGGCCGTCCATGGCCAGTTCGCCGATGAAAAGATAGTCTCCGAGGCGCTCGACTTCCACGACGCCCAGGTAAGCCAGCAGGCCGAGGCTGATCGGCAAGTCGAAGGCCGAGCCTTCTTTGCGCCGTCCGGCCGGGGCCAGGTTGACGGTCAGTTTGCGCGGCGGCATCTCGTAGCCGCAATTCTTCATGGCCGCCCTGACCCTTTCCTTGCTTTCCCGGATGGCGGCGTCGGGAAGTCCGACTGTAACACAGCCCGGGATGCCGGTGGAGACATCCACCTCGACATCGACCAGGTAGGCATCGATCCCCAGAAGGGCGGCGCTGGCGGTCTTGACGAGCATGGCTTTCCCTAGGTAGAGACGAGGCCTGACAATGGGGTGTATCACCGCGGTGAATTATCTTGATGAATTATAGGGATCAAATTATGGTGACACCAAACTTAATTCGTTGCTAGTTTCATTCCGATAGCCGGGAATTAGGTATAGCATCACCATAATCCGCGTCGAGGCGGAGCGCGCCGTCGATGTCTCTCAAAAAGACAACGCGCTGGACGAAGGTGAGCCCGAGAAAAAGAAGAGGAGTCAGAATGAGAATGAAAAAGCGGGAGAAGAATGACCGGGCGGTCCGGATGGGGGTCTCAAGGCACTCAGGATGACTGGGTTTTTTTCGGCTTTTCCAGGAATTCCCGGGATAACCTCTCCAGCTCCCGCTCGACCTCATCGAGAGTCCGGAGCTTCATCTTCCTCATCTGCGTGTCCGCTTCCTCTTCGGGGCTGACGAACTCCACCTCTTCCTCTTTCTGGGTCGCTTCCCTGACGGCTTCCTGGGCGCTGTTTCCTGCGGCCGCTTTTTCCTCTTCCCCGTCGGCGACGCCCAGGACCTCTTCTTTCACCGCCGGCACGGTCAGTTTGGCCACCTCTTTAAGCGTTTCAAAAACGCCGATGCCGTTGATCGCCGAGGCTTCGACATAAGGGAGACTCTGCGGGTTGAGGAGCTGGTTGAAAGTCTCCACCGGGATGAGATCATCGAGGTCCCGTTTGTTGTACTGGAAGACGAGCGGGGTGCTGTTGATGTCGACCTCGAGGCTCAGCAGGTTCCTCCTCAGGTTATCGAAGCTCTCCAGGTTGGCGTCGAGGAGCGGGATCTGCGAGTCGGCTACGAAGACGATTCCGTCCGCTCCCCGCAGGACGTTCTTGCGGGAGGCTTCGCAGAAGATCTGCCCGGGCACGGTCATCAACTGGAAGTGGACCTTATAATCCCCGATCAGACCGGCCTTGACCGGGAGCAGGTCGAAGAAATAAGTCCTTTCCGTGTCGGTTTCCAGGCAGACGAGGTCGCCGCGCGAGGAAGGATCAAGCTTGAAATAGATAAAGCGGAGGTTGGTGGTCTTGCCGCTCAGGCCGGGGCCGTAATAGACGATCTTGATGGCCACTTGCCTGGTGACATGGTTGATAAAAGACATCGTTCAGCCCGTTCAGATCACTATTCCTTAGCACACAACCCCGGCCAAGTCAATCAGCCGGCGTTTCCCGTTCTTGCCGAAGATATCAGGCCGAAGAGAGAAAGCGAAACAGGCGTTTGTATTTACCCAGGACCTTCGGCCAGGCATAGTTATCCTGGACATAAGAAAATCCGTTCTCCCCCAGGGCTTTCCTCAGCCTGGAATCGCCCAGCAGCAGGTCCAGGGCGGCGGTGAACTCCCGGGCGTTGGAATAATACAGCCCGCACTGCCCCCGCAGGCAGTGCTCTTTGAGGGGGTCCGCGGCCTCCTGGACGAGCAGGGGCGTGCGGACAGCCAGCGACTCCTGGGCCGCCATGCACAAGCTCTCCATGCGGGAAGGATGGACGGTCACGGCGGCCGCAGCCATGGCCGCGTTCTTTTCCTCCGGGGAAACGAACCCGAGATACCGGATCTTCGGATGGGACGGTAGGTCCATCAGCAGGTTCCCGATCAGGACAAGAGTGAGCTCGGGTCTCCTGGGGCTAACGGCCAGAAAATGATCGATGAGCTCCCGGCATCCTTTTCCCGGTTCGATCCGTCCTGCATATAGGATGAACGGTGGAACGAGGCCATGTTTCCGGCAGAAAGCGGCCGTGTCCGGACGCCCCGGGATATCAACGCCGACACCGACGATCTCCTGGTACTTGTCCGTGAAGGAAAAGCGGGCGCTGAGCATCTTCCGTTCGGAGTCGGTGTTGAACATGAAAGCCGCCGGCCGCGCGAAGACCTCCTTCATGACTCCGAGGCGGAGGGCCGGTTCGTCATGGGCCGTGGGAACCAGTGTCTTTCGGCCCTTGATCCTCCTCAGCCCCCAGAAGGTGGTGTAATAAAGATAGGTGAAGAAGATGAAGGCGTCGTGCCGGCTTTCTTCTTTCTCCAGGGCTTCCAGCAGGTCGGGAGCCACCGGTCCCTGCCGCTCCAACCACTCCAGCTCGTCGCTCTCCGTATGATCGTGGAAAAAGATCCAGTCCGAGTATTCGTTGAAAGAATCCATCTGCCGGGTCCTGGCGACGCGGGACCGCCGGACGGCCACCCCGTTGAGGTCCGATTCACCCGGAGGATAGAAATTCTCCCAGGTCGTATATTCCCGGGCGCAGGTCGTGTAGACGGAAACGGCGTGCCCGGCCGCGGCGACCCGCTCGGCGATGAGCCGGCAGTGGAGCTCCGACCCGCCCATCACTTCCGGGCCGTACCGTTGGACCACAAAGGCAATCTTCATTCTGATTCCTTTAAGGTTTTTGTTCCTTGCAGCCTCTCGACCATCTGGAGAAGGAAAGGCTCCCGGCCGACGGCCCGAAGTCTCTCCAGACGCTCCCGCTGGCCGCGGATGATCTTTTCCCGGAGACGGCGGTCGCGGACGACGGCGTCCAGAAGCTCCGCCACCCTGTCCACTCGTTTCTCTTTCAGCAGGATGCCGCAGCCGTCGAGGGTGTCCGGAACGGCCGTCGAATCGAAGGCGACGATCGGCAGGTCGAAGATCATGCTCTCCACCAAGGGCAGACAGAAACCTTCGTGTTCGCTCATCGAGAGAAAGACATCGGCCGCCCGGTAGAGGGCGAACATCTCTTCATCGGGGACATGACCGATAAAGACGATCTCTTCGGGCGAAAGCAGGAAGTCATCGGCCAGCCTGATCAGCGATCGGTAATAGGCGGGCAGAGACGACGTCTTCCCGACGATGACCAGCCGGACCAGGGGAGAGATGAATTTCTTGTAGTAGAAGGTGACTTTGATAAGGTCCTCGATCCTCTTGTTGGGTGCGACCCGGCCGACGAACAGGATGTTGGTCCGGCCGTCCCGGAACAGCCGGTGAAGGAAGGCGTTCATCGGCTTTCGGTATTTAGCGAAATCCACGTACAAGGGAAAGACATCCGGCTCCCTGAACCCGAATTCCACGAGTTCCCGGGCGTTGAACGGGGAATCGGCCAGGGCGAGGTCGGCGACACCGGCCAGGGAGCGCAATTCTTCCCGGCCGAGGCGGGCGATGCGGACCATCTCCTCGCTGTAGCCGGCGAAGAACTCGGGCGAGGTCACATTGTGGTGAATGATGACCTTCTTCGAGCGGAGGTTCCGGAAAGCGGCGGTCAACGGCGAGGGCAGCGCAAAATGGAGGATAGTGATATCGCCGGAAGACGGTTCGGGAAAGGAAGCGAAATCCGTCGATCCGGCCTCGAGCTCCCGGTCGCAGCTCAATCGGAAGATAGCCGACTCAAACCCCTGAGACAAGAAGAATCTTCGCAGATAGGTGGCCTCGTCGCCGATGGCATCACCCCGGTGGTAGGCGGGGACGAGCTGGTCGATCCTCATCCTCGGGTGACCTCCTCGATGTGTTGCCGGAGGATGCGGGTGACGTTCTCCCGGCTGTGCCTTTCCAGGGCCTTGAGCTGGCCCTGGATGACGGCCTGGCGCAGGTCCTTCTCGCGAACCAGAACATCAATGAGGGCCGCGATCCGGAAGAAGTTCTTGTCCCGGACGAGCACGCCTCCGCCGTTCATGGTCTCTCCGACCGCCCCGGCATCGAACCCGATGACCGGGATCTTCTTGTAGAACGCCTCCAGGATGGGAACGCCGAAACCCTCGTGCTCGCTGAGGCTGAGATAAACGTCGGCCAGCTCGAAATAGGCCAGGAGCTCTCCAAAATCGACATGTCCCGAAAAATGCACATCCTGAACCCCGAGCCCGTCGACGAGCGCGAGGAGCGAGGCGTGGTATCTTTCCAGGCCGCGATAGTCGCCGGCCAGGATCAGACGGGAGTCGGCGTTGAAGTATTTCTTATAGAGATGGAACGCCTTGATGACGTCTTCGAACTTCTTGTTGGGGATAACCCGGCCGACGAACAGGATAGTCGTCTTGCCGTCCCCGTAAAGGCGCCGCGTGACCGGGTCTCCCGGCCGATCGAACTTGGAGAAGTCCATCAGGATGGGCAGCACCCCGGTGCGCGGATATCCGGCGGCCTCGAGCTCGCGGCGGTTGAACTCGGAGTCGCCGACCGCCAGATTTACCTTGTCCGTAAAAAGTCTGATCTCCAGCCGGCCCTTGTAGCATTCCCGGGCGAGGATGCGGTGCCAGTCGACGAAGTCCATGTGGGGCGTGATGTTGTGGTAGATCATGATCTTCCGGTCGGCGACGCGGAAGAACAGCTTGGAGACGGGCGACCCGATGGAGAAATGGAAGATGACGACGTTTCCGGCCGAGCTGAGTTTCCTGTACTCGCGGTAATCGCGCCTCAGGCCGGCCAGCCGGGGGTCGAAGAAGCGGGTGAAGATCTCGGAACGATGGCCTTGCTCGCGCAGGACCTTCTGGATCTCGAGGATCTCGTCGGAGATGGCATCGCCGTAGGTCAGTGAAGTCGAGAACTGGTGGATGTCCATCAGGCGCTCTTCTCTTTTTCCAGCCGGTCGATCATGGCCAGGTACTTGTTTTCAATGATGTCCCAGGCGTAGTTCGCCTTGAAATATCTCCGTCCATTCTCCCCAAGGATTCGGCGCAGTCGGGGAGAGCCCAGAAGGAGGCCCAGCGCCTCCCGGAACTCCGGATAGCTCTCGTAAAAGAGCCCGCCGTTGGAGCGCAGGCACTGGCCCTTGAGGACATCGCAGAGGGCGTTGGCAAGCACCGGTTTGCCAAGAGCCCAGGCTTCGAGGACGACCATGGAGAGACTTTCGTAAAAAGACGGCATGATCAGGAGTTCGGCCCCGTCGAGGGCATCGAATTTCTCCTCCTCGCCCATGAATCCTAAATACAAGATGTCCGGATGAGAAGGAACCTGCATCACCGTGTTCCCGGCCAGGACGAGTTTTGCTTCCGCACCCGATTCCTGCTTGTAGCGGGTGAAATATTCGAACAGCCTGTGACAGCCCTTGTTCTCATCGATCCGGCCGAGATAGAGGATATACGGCCCCGGCAGGCCGTATTTGCGGCGGAACGCCTCCCCGCAAAAACGTCCGGGGATTTCCGTCCCCACGCCCACGACATCGCCGGGAACACGCTCGTTCCGGGAGACATCGTTGATCATCTTCCGTTCCTCGACCGAGTTATAGATGATCGCCCGGGGAGCCCGGAAGAGGTCCCGGAAGATCCCCAGGCCGACGACCGGATCGCGCTCGGCCGTAGGCACGAGGATGCTCTTCCGGGGGACTGCCTTGATCCCCCAGTAGGAATGATAATAGCGGTAGCTGAAGAAGACGAAATAATCGAAGTCGTCCTGCCGGTCCTTGATATGCCGGATCAGAGCGGGAGACCGCGGCCCCTCCTCGTCCAGCCACCTCAGCTCGTCCGCCTCCCCGTGTTCGTGCCGGAGGAGCCGGTCCTGGAGCCGGCCGAACCGTTCCGGGTGGCGCGGTCGAATGACCGGAAAACGTCTGACGGTGATCCCGTTGACCTCCTCCACGTCCCGGGCGTAATGGTTCCTCCAGGTGATGTAGTCGATCGACTTGGTGGTCAGCACCTCGACCCCGGCATGCTTTCGCAAGTGCTCGGCGACCCAGCGGCAGTGGAGTTCCGCTCCGCCGTTGATCTCGAGGCCGTAGCGCTGGACGGCGAAAGCAATCCTCATTTGAAGACTTCTTTTTCCAGGGCCTTCTCCCGTTTTCCCAGATAGTCGAAATCCTTCTCCATGATCCGTGTTTTCGTCTTCAGCGTCTCCTCCTCGATCTTCAGTTTGCTCATTTCGACAACGATATTGTGACAGAGATGATGGAGTAGTTTCGTATATTCCTGCAGGCGGTCAAGGCGCTCGATGTTCTGTTCCAGCCGGTCAATTCTCCTGTTGGCGTGGTCGAGGATGAGGACGGTCCGGCGGTTTTCCTCAGCGACGGGAAGGATGAGGAGCTTGATCAGCGGCTTGAGGGGGGACATCAACCGGAGAAGGATCCGCCTCGCCCTTCCCTGCCCGGCCTCCAAGTCAAGACCGGGAAGGGAAGGTGAATCATCCCTCGACGTGCGGGGCGCATCCGCGGCCTCGGCGGCGACTTTCTTCTTGATCTGGTCTATGATCCGGGCCACGTCGATATGATCATAATCGATCTCGATTTTTTCTTGGTCCATCTTTCGTCCCCCTAGTTGCGGTCTTTCTTGAACAGATGATTCTCATAGACATTCTGAACGTCCTGGATATCCGGCAGAGGCTTGAGCCGCATCTCCTCGATCTCGCGGACATCCTTCTCCGTCAGGGTGCCGTCCTCCAGCTTTGCGGCGATCCTTTTCTCGACCTCGGCGGCCAGCCTTTTCTGTTCATCCGGGGTCAGGCTTTTGGCCTCGAAAATTGCGGACATGGATATTCTCCTTCCTGCATATCTTAGCTGTATGGAAGATTTTAGTCCATTCAGAACCTCCATTCAATCGCCGTGACGCACCCCCGTTTGAATTTGATTGAAAAGGGAGTGATGTCTGTGATAAATAGGAGAACCAAGGATAACCATCATGAGCGAATGGAGAAAGAAGATCCGCATCGGAGTCATCGGCGGGAGCAGCCCGGACGACCGGGCCATTCTGATGGCTTTCCGCGTCGGCCAGGCGATCGGCAAAGCGGGAGCCGTCCTGGTCTGCGGCGGGCTGGGAGGAGTCATGGAGGCGGCCGCCTCCGGGGCTAAGAAAGCCGGCGGCCTCACCGTCGGCATCCTCCCCGGTGCCAGCCCCGCCGAGGCCAATCCATCCATCGACCTCCCTATCGCCACGAGCCTGGGGTACAGCCGGAATTCTCTCGTGGCCCTGAATTCGGACGTCCTGATCGCGGTCGCCGGAGAATACGGCACGCTTTCGGAGATCGCCTACGGCAATATCTACGGCAAGAAGGTCATCGGCCTGGACACCTGGGATGTCAAGGGAGTGATCAAGGCGAAGACTCCCGAAGAGGCCGTCCAGATGGCCTTGAACGAATGCGTGTAACCAAGCTCGTTCTGAGCTATGACGGCACGGATTTTTGCGGCTGGCAGAGGCAGCCCGACGAGCGGACGGTTCAGGGAGTGATCGAGGACGCCCTGGCCCGACTCAGCGGAAAAAGAATACCGGTTGCGGGCGCGGGAAGAACCGACGCCGGCGTCCATGCCCGGGGCCAGGTGGCCAGCTTCAAGGCCGAGTTTCGCCTCAAGAACGGCGAGCTTCGCCGGGCGCTCAATGCCCTTCTTCCCGGTGACGTCCGGGTGCTCTCGGCAGGACCCGCGCCGCCGGGCTTCGACGCCCGCAGGTCGGCCCGGTCGAAGGTCTATCGATACCGGATCTTCAACGGACCCCGGATCAGCCCATTCCTTTTCCGCTACGTCCTCCACTGGACACGACCTCTCGACCTCGAGAAGATGGCCGAAGCGGCCGGGAGGTTCAAACGGGAAGCGGATTTCACGGCTTTTTCCTCGAACCGGCTCCTCCAACCCGTGCGCCGGGTTAGCCGCTCCGAGCTTCATAAGAAAGGTCCGGAGATCATCTACACGATCGAGGCCAACGGTTTCTTGCGCTATATGGTCCGGACGATCGTCGGTACCTTGCTTGAGGTGGGACGGGGAAAGATCGAGCCGCGGGCGATCGAAAACCTTTTCGCCGGAAATAAACGTTCCCTGTCCAGCCCGACCGCTCCCGCCAAGGGGCTGTGCCTCGTCAAAGTGATTTATTGACAGAGGCGCGGCGCCTTTATATAAATAGGATTCACGAGAGGAGATAAAAATGAATTGGAAAAAGACTTTCTATTTCGGACTCCTGTTTTTCGCTGTCATCGCCTTTATCCGGGTCTCCGCCTCCGCCCCGGAGGAGGTCGGAAACTGCATCTCCTGCCCTCCCGACCTCGCCTCGGAAGCATGCACCGTCATCATCGTCGGCAAGGACGCTTCGGTCGACGGCTCGGTCATGACCACCCACACCTGCGACTGCGGGGTCTGTGATTGGACCTTTCGCTACATTCCCGCCGCCGACTGGCCGGCCGGCTCGACCCGCAAGATCTACCATATCGACCAGTTCCACGCCTACCCGCCGGAAATCGGGCTGAAGTGGGAAAGGATCAAGGACAACTTCACCGGCCTGGAGATCCTTCAACCCGCCCATACCTTTGGCTATATCCACGGCTCCTTCGGCTACATGAACGATAACCAAGTGGCCATCGGCGAGTCGACGATCGGCAGCCAGAAGAAAATGGAGAACAATACCCCGACCGCCAAGTTCGACATTACCATGCTGACCCTGATTGCCATGGAAAGAGCCACGACGGCGCGCGAGGCCATCAAGATCATGGGCGAACTGGCCGAGAAATACGGCTACGGGTTCACCGACACGGGCGAAATGCTCGCCCTCTCCGATCCCAACGAGGTCTGGATCTTCGAGATCATGGCGGTCGGCCCGCTGTGGACGCCCCAGAGCGGGAAGCCGGGGGCTGTCTGGTGCGCGCAACGCGTCCCCGATGACCACGTCAGCGTCTGCCCGAACGAGTCCCGGATCGGCGAGATCGACATGAAGAATCCCGATTATTTCATGTTCTCGCCGAACGTCGTCTCCTTCGCCGTCGAACAGAAGTTCTACGATCCCCAGAGCGGGAAGCCGTTCAACTGGAAGCGGGTCTATTCGCCGAACGAGGTCAGCGCCGCTTCGACCAACGGCTCCCGCGTCCGGCTGTGGAGGTTCTTCGACCTGGTCGCGCCTTCCCAGAAGTTCAGCCCGGAAACCCCGAACATGGACCTCCCCTTCTCCATCAAGCCGGAAAAGAAGCTCTCGGTCCACGACGTCATGATGATGACGAGGGACAAGTGCGAGGGGACACCGTTCGACCCCGCCCGCGGGCTGCAGGGCGGTCCATTCGCCAACCCCAACTTTCTCCCTTATGGGTTCGAGATCGAGGGCCAGAGATACAACACCTCGCGCATCATCAGCGTCAACCGCGCCGAGTACGTGACCGTGACCCAGTGCCGGAGCGGGCTTCCCAATCCCATTGGCGGGATCGTCTGGTTGGCCTTCGGCTCCCAGGACACGTCCTGCTACATGCCTTTCTATATCGGCGTCACCGAGATCCCGAAATCCTTCGAGGTCGGCGACCACTGGACCTTCAGTCGCGATTCGGCAAGATGGGCTTTCGACTATGTCGACTTCCATACCCAGCCGCTCTACTCGCTGGCCATCCAGGACGTCCGCAAGGCCCAGGAGAAGTTCGAACGGACGGCCGTTGAACGGACGCCCGGGATCGATCGGATGGCCCTGGAGATCCATCAAAAAGACCCGGCCGAGGCCCGCCGGTTCCTGACGGACTATTGCCTTAACCACGCCGCCGCGGTGATCAACGCCTGGTGGGAGCTGGGCGACAACCTGCTCGTCAAGTACAACAAGCTCTGGATCTATGACACCGGAACGCGCAAGCGCCTGCCGCTCAAGTTCCCCGATTGGTACCTCAAGTTGCTGGTCGAGCACAACAAAATTCCGCCGCAGACGCCGGAGAAACACTAGCCATAATTCACCTGAAACGTCCGCCATTCGGACGCATCGCCGAAGCCTCCGAGGAGGCAAAAACATGACGGAAAAAAAATGTCTGTTTTCTGGAAAGCGTCTTTTCGGATTCACCCTCTTCCTGGCCGTGGCGGCTGTCTCTCTGAGCGCTCAGGACGCCGGGCTGTTCACCCCCGATTTCCTGCCGCTGGAGATCGAGGAGATCGAGAACCTGATGACGAAGATCGGTCAAGCGTCATCATGAAAAAGGAATTCATTCCCGGCTGGCTGCTCATGGTCGCGGTCGGCGTCCTCTCAATCTTTCTCTCCAACCTGATCGTCGCCGGCGGGAAGCACCCCCTCGAGGCGACCGCCTTGGCGGTTGTCATCGGGCTCCTTGCCCGGAACCTCGGCCTCGTACCAGCCTTCTTCCATGGCGGCATCAGGCAGTTCGAAAAGCCGCTCATCTGGGGCGTTATCCTCATAGGCGCCACCCTGAATTTCAAGGATATCGGCTCACAGGGTCCCCAAATGCTGACGATCATCCTGGTGACCATGACAGTCAGCTACTTTGTGATCTACGCCCTCGGCCGGCTGTTCCGGCTCTCCCCCACCCTGTCCACGCTTCTCTCGGTGGGAACGACCATTTGCGGCGGCTCGGCCATCGCCATCACTGCGCCGCTCATCAAGGCCAAGGAGGAGGAGACGAGCTACGCCATCGGGACGATCACGCTCTGGGGACTGGCGGCCATCCTTTTTTATCCTCAGATCGCCAAGGCGCTCGGTGTCGGCGACATCGCTTTCGGTGTGTTCGCCGGTACGGCCATCCATGCCACCCCTCAGGTCGTCGGCGCGGGATTCATTTTCTCCGACCTGGCCGGAAAAACGGCCACGGCCATCAAGCTCGTCCGCAATTGTTTCATGGCCCCCCTGGCCTTCTTGATCGCCGCCTGGTTCACCAGGACTTATCTCCAGACCGCTGCCGGGGAAAAAAAGCAGGTCAACTGGACAAAGGCTTTCCCCTGGTTTCTCTTCGGCTACTTCGTCATGGCCGGCCTCAACACTGCCGGCTATTTTTCGGCCAAAGGCGTGAGCGGCCTGACCTGGCTGGGGCGGTTCCTGATCGTCATCTCCATGGCCGGGATCGGGCTCAACACGGTCTTCTCCGCCTTCAAGAAGGTCGGGCTAAAGCCGCTCGTCGTCGGCCTTCTCGGCGCCGTGGTCGTCGCTGCCTGCAGCATCCTGATGATCAGCTTGCTCCTATAGTGGGGACGTTCCCTACGGTGCCAGCCTACTGCCCCCGCATACATACATTTTTTTCTTGTGGAGACCTCACCTTTTCAGGTTAAGCATGGGATACAGGCCAAGCTAAAACTGTTTCTGTTTTAATCCAAACAGAGCAGGGTGGCCCCTTAGGGAACGTCTCCCAGGTGCAGGCCTAAGACAAGGGCGTCCTCGGGAGGCAATGTGTAGTAGCCCTTCCGGATCCCCAGGAGCTTGAAGCCGAGCTTTTTGTAGAGCGCTAGCGCCGCCGTGTTCGAAGGCCGGACCTCGAGGGCGATCAGACGCGCCCCCCGGAACTTGACCTGCTCGATGACCTGTCGCAGTACCTGTTTGCCAATTCCCATCCGCCGGAAATCAGGGTGGACGGCGATATTGTTGATCTGGACATCCTCACCGATCACCCAGAAGATCACGTAGCCGATGAGCCGGTTGAGCGTCGAATGGACGATGACCAGCGGAAATGAGATCGGACGGTGTTGGATCTCTCCCCTGAAGGTGGATTCGTGCCAGGGATGGGGGAAGGATAGCTCTTCGATCTCCAGGACGGACCGGAGGTCCATGACCTCCATCCGCCGCAGGTGGTAGAACTTCTGGGCGAGCTTCCCGCGCTCTATTTCTTTTCCTCCGCCTGGGACTTGCGATAATAAAGCGGCTCGAGGGCTTCCGCGCTCACTCCTTTGCCCATCCTCAAGATCTCCCGTCCGATCAGGCCGACCTCGAAACCGATGAACAACGAGCGCGACGACAGCCTTGCCTTGTCCTTGAGATAGGCCAGGATCTTCTCCTTGTAGACCTCGACTCCGGTCCCGATGAAGTGGATGACCCGGTGAGCCGGCAGCCGGGCGAGCAAAGCGTCGGGCCCGTAGGCTCCCTCCCTGATGGCCACCTTGAGTTTTCCGCCCTGCAGCTCGAAGACCGCCGCGAAGACCTCCCCTTTTTTAGCATCGACCATCGGACAGAACAGGCGGCCCTGCGTCTCTTGGAGCTTCCTGGCCAGAGCGGCGAGGCTGGACACCGGAGCGACCGGTTTTCGAGAGGCGAAAGCGAAGGCCTTGATGGTGCTGAGTCCGATCCGGATCCCGGTGAAAGAGCCGGGCCCGGCGGCCACGGCAAACCCGTCGATATCCTGGATCTCGAGCGAATTTCTCTTCAGCAGAAAGTCGACGGACCGGAGGAGGCGGGAGGAATGGGTGGTGGGGGATGCGGCGTTGATCTCGGCCAGGAGCTCGGTATCTTCGAGCAGGGCGACCGACCCGCTGCCGGTGGTCGTGTCGAGCGCCAGGATGCGCATCTCAGTCTTTCCGGTCCGACGACCGGCCGAAGGCAAAGAGGTCTCCCGCCCGGAAGATATCCCGCTGGACAGCGCTCATCGGCTCCAACGAAAAGGCCTGTTTCTTGCTCAGGTTATTCCCTCGGCCGTCTAGGAAATCGACCTCGACCTCATCTCCCGTCTCCAGCTTCCGCCCGGCCACGAGTGAATCGAGCTCGACGCACCTCAGGATGGGAAACCCGGAATTGACGGCGTTCCGGAAATAGATCGATGAATAGGAAGGAGCCAGGATGACGCCGACCTTCAGGGCGATGAAACAGTCGACGGCCTGCTGGCGCGATGAGCCGGCACCGAAGTTCCTTCCGGCAACAACGATGTCTCCGGGCTTGGACTTTTCGGGAAAATCCTTCCAGCCTTCGAGGTTTCCCAGGGCATATTGCCCCATCTCTGCGATCTCGGTGATGTGCAGGAAGGCGTTGTGGAAGATCTGGTCGGTATCGATGTCTTCGATCAGCCTTCCGGACTTGTCGGTCAGAACCCAGATGCGGCCGCGATGAGTGGATTTTTTCATATTATAGATCCTCCGGCCCGGCGATGTGCCCCACAACGCAGGAAGCGGCCACGACGGCGGGGCCGGCGAGATAGGTCTGTCCCTTTCCCTGCTTCCCGGCGAAATTGCGGTTCCCCGTGCTGATCTGGACCTCGCCCTTGCCCGTCAGGCCGACGTGGCCCTCGGCGCAGCCGCCGCAGCCGGGATTGACGACAATGGCGCCGGCCTCGAACAGGTCCTGCAAAATCCCTTTGGCCAGGAGCTCTTCATAGACGCGGCGGGACGCCGGCACGATCTTGAGCATGACGCCTTTCTTGACGCCGCGGCCTTTGAGGATACGGGCCGCGGCGGCGAAATCCTCGGTCCGGCCGTTGGTGCAGGAGCCGATGAACCCCGAGTCGATCTTCGTCCCAAGAAGCTCGGCTACGGCATGGACGTTGGTCGGTGAGTACGGGGCCGCCACTTGAGGCGGAAGTCCCTGGAGGTCGATCTCGATCGTCTCGGCATAGCCGGCATCCTGATCTGCCACCGGGGAAGAGAAAGGAACTCCGGAATACTTTTCGATCTCTTCCCGCGCCGCCGGGCTGCATTCCGGGATGAACCCGATGATCCCGGCCATCTCTGTCACCATGCTGCAAAGCGTCAGGCGGCCGGCCAGCGAAAGCCCGGCGACCGCCGGCCCGTAGAATTCGGCCGACCGGAGGGCGATCTTTCTTGTCCCCAGCTCTTTGAGAAGATAAAGGGTCAGGTCTTTGGCCGAAGTCGGCGGTTGTAACGTCCCTTTCAGCACGACCTTGACGCTCTCCGGAACCTCAAACCAGGTCCGGCCGGTCCGAAAGGCGAAGGCGATGTCGATATCGCCCATGCCCTGGCCGAAAACGCCGATGGCGCCCAGGATGTTCATGTGGCTGTCCGTGCCGACGACCGTACCGTTGGGCCGGGCCAGGCCTTCCTCCATCATCGCGTGCGTCCCGATGCCCCGGTCCACGTCCAAGACCCTGATGCCGTTCTTCCGGGCGAAATCGCGGCAGACTTGCTGGTTGTCGGCGTACTTCAGGGTGCAGGCCGGCGCGCAGAGGTCGAAGGTGAAGAAGGTCTTGGCTGGGTCGGAGAGCGGCATCCCGGTGTATTCCCGCTCGTAGTTTTTGACCACGTTCGGCCCGCCGAAATCCCGCGCTGACCGGACATCGAGGTCCATCCAGACGATCTTCCCCGGCGCGACCTCATCGGTCGTATGGGCCTGGATGATCTTTTCGATGACCGTTTTTCCCATCCGCGATGCTCCTGTCAGAGTCTGTCCGCCACGGCCCGGGCGACGTCGAGAGTCGTCGAAGTCCCGCCCATGTCATAGGTGCGGACCTTTCCCTCCTTGATGACCGCGGCGATGGCCTCTTCCAGCCGCCGTCCCTTTTCGGCCTCGCCCAGCCACTCGAGCATCATCTTGGCGGCCAGGAACGTGGCCAGGGGGTTGACCTTGTACATCCCGGCGTACTTGGGCGCGGAGCCGTGGGTCGGCTCGAAGACGGCATACTTGTCGCCGATGTTCCCGGCCGAGGCGAAGCCCAGCCCGCCGACGAGCTGGGCGCTGAGGTCGGAAATGATGTCGCCGAAGAGGTTCTCGGCGACCAGGATGTCGTAGTCGTGGGGGTTCTTGACCAGCCACATGCACATGGCATCGATGTTGGCTTCCTGGAGAGGGATCTCGGGATATTCCTTGGCCGTGGCCCGGGCGATATCCAGGATCAGCCCGCCCGTCTCCCGGAGCACGTTGGGCTTCTCGACTATGGTGACCGAGCGGCGCTTGAACTCGCGGGCGTATTCGAAAGCCGCCCGGACGATCCGGGTGCAGCCTTTTTTCGTCATGATCCGGGTGGACATGGCGATCTCATCGAGAGGAGTGTCCCTGAAGGCTCTCATCTTTGGATGGACGAGCAGGGCATCCCGGACCGCCTGGGGCAGCGGGTGAAATTCGACCCCGGCGTACATGCCTTCAGTGTTCTCCCTGAAGATCACCAGGTCGATATTGTCCCGGTAGTTCAGCGGGTTCCCGGGATAAGCCTTGCAGGGCCGGCGGTTGGTGTAGAGGTCGAACTCCTGGCGGAGCCTGACGATCGGACTGAAATAGGAAATCCCCTTGCCGCGGAGCGATAGATCGAGCTCTGCCGCGGCGTCTTCCTTGGGCTTCGAGGTGATGGCCCCGAACAGGCAGCAATCTGTTTCCTTGAGCATCTTGACGGTGCGGTCGGGAAGTGCGTTTCCCTCCTTGCACCAGAATTCCCAGCCGATGTCACCATAAACATATTCTGCGTCCACGGCCAGCTTGTCGAGGACCATCATGGCCGCTTCGATGACGTCCCGTCCCACACCGTCTCCGGGCAACACGGCGATCTTGTACTTGGGCATGTCGGACTCCTTTCTTTCTCGGGGAAAATGTAGCATATTTGAAGGAAAAGGTGAATATCGTGCCAATTCTCTTGTTCTTTACACTGGATGAAGATTTCCATACAATGACCGCACGCACAGGAGGTCGCAGATGAAAAAACAAAAATTGGGCGTCGGCATCATCGGCGGAGGTTTCGTCGCCAGGTTTCACATCCGTTCCTGGGTCGGCGTCCGCGATGCGGATATCCTGGGGATCTACGATCCCGACAGAAAGAGGGCCGAAGAAGCGGCCGGCATCGTCCGGAAGCTCAACGTCGGCGCGGTCAAAGCCTACGAGTCCATCAGCGATATGGTGGCCGACCCGAAGATCGACGCCATCTGGATCTGCGCTCCGAATTTCACCCGGCTGCAAGTCACGGAAGAGATCGTCCATACTTTAGAGAAAGGCAAAGGGGATTTGACCGGCGTCTGCTGCGAGAAGCCGCTCGGCCGGAACGTCAAGGAGGCGCGCCGGATGTTGGAGTTTGTCCGGAAAGCAAAGCTTCTCGACGGTTACCTGGAAAACCAGGTCTTCGCGCCGGCGGTCGTGCGGGGCAAAGGCATTCTCTGGGCCCGCGGGGCGACTCTCTCCGGGCGTCCGTATCTCGCCCGGGCGGCCGAGGAGCACAGCGGACCGCACATGCCCTGGTTCTGGGAAGGTCCCCTCCAGGGCGGCGGTGTGCTCAACGACATGATGTGTCATTCCGTCGAAGTGGCCCGTTTCCTTTTGACCCCGCCCGGAGCGCCGCGGGGCGTGCTGATACCTAAGAAAGTCAACGCCTACGCTTCCTGCCTGAAATGGCAGAACCCGGAATACGCCAAGGTTCTCCGCGATCAGAGCGGCGGAAAAACCGATTATCTCAAGCGGCCGGCCGAGGACTTCGCTCGCTCCCTCATCGAATATAAGGACGAGAAGGGAAACGTGGTCGTCGTCGAGACAACGACCTCCTGGTGCTATGTGGGGGCCGGATTGCGGCTGAGCATGGAGCTCCTCGGGCCCGAATACGCCCTCCAGATCAACACCCTCGACGCCGGACTCAAGGTCTTCTTCAGCCGGAAGGTCAAGGGGAAGGCCGGCGAGGACCTGGTGGAGAAACAGAACGCCGAGGTCGGCCTCATGCCCGTAGTGGCCGATGAGGAAAACGAGTACGGCTATCAGGCGGAGGACCGGCACATGGTCCGGTCTTTCCTCAAGGGCGTGCGTCCGAGCGAGAATTTCGATGACGGCCTCAACGTGACCGAGCTCCTGATGGCCGCCTACATGAGCGCCGAGCGGGACAAGACGGTCCCCTTCCCGCCGCCGGGATTGGCCAACTTCATCCCCGCCGTGGCCCAGGGGAAGTGGAATCCGAAGAGAAAATAGGCTCAGGCTTCAGCCCCACAGGGCGAGACACACAATGAGCGCATCCGTCAGAGATTGGTTGAATTCTCCGGGCCCCTCTCCGATTTTATACACGATAAACATACAGCACTGCGGCTATCTGGGCAAGGGTGTTCAGTGAGAACATAGCCAGCTATGCTCGGCGATAAGAACCGGCTTTAAACGGAAAATTGGCCGGCTGGCAATTTCCTTTCCAGAGGAATAAAATAACAAGATAATGCGCCTTGGGATCGCCGGCCAAAATAAAAATCACATCCTTGATCGCCTTTTCCTGCTTTTTATTTTGATCGTCGGCTCGGGCTGGACTCAGGCAATCAAGGAAGAGGCCCTGGCGCTGAAGTACCGGGAGTGGCTCGACCTGACCCGCTACATCTGTCTGCCACAAGAACGGGAGGTATTTTTCAAGCTCTCGAGCGACCGGGAGAGAGATCTTTTCATCGAGGCCTTCTGGAGGCAGCGCGACCCGACTCCCGGGACGCCCCAGAACGAATACAGGGACGACATCAGCAGTCGTTTCGTCTATGCCAACAGGCAGTTCGGCCGAGGAACCACCAAGCCGGGCTGGCTCACCGACATGGGGAAAATCCACATCCTTCTCGGCCCTCCCGCCAGCCGCGAGAGGTACGAAGAACTCCGCGGAATGTATCCCTGCGAGGCCTGGTATTACTACGGGGATCCCGCCAGGGGACTGCCGACGTATTTCGGGTTCTTGTTTTTCACGAAAAGGGGCATCGGGGATTACGTGCTTTATAACCAAGTCCAGGACGGGCCGGCTGCGCTCCTGGTCGACGGCCATAATTATGACGCCACCGCCTATGCTTTCCTGTATCAGAAGATCAAGGAGATTGCACCGGCCTTGGCTCCCCTGGCCATCTCCATGGTCCCTTCCGAATCTTCCCCCGACTTCCAGCCGTCGCTGCGAACGGACGCCATCCTGGCGGACATTCTCAACTCGCCGAGGCAGGAGGTGGGCCCGTCCTACGCCACCCACTTCTTGAACTACAGGGGGATCGTCAGCACAGAATATTTGACCAACTATGTCGAAATCGAAGGGTTGGTGGAAGTGATGCCCGACCCCGCTCTGGGGATCGACTTTGTCCATTTTTCCCTGACGCCGAAGTCGGTCTCGGTGGACTATTACCGGCCGAAGGATCAGTATTTCTGCAATTATTCGGTCGACGTTAGCCTGAGAGACGGGGAAAAAATCATCTGTCAGTACGCTAAGGAATTCCCCTTTTATTACGCTCCCTCGGATGACCCCGTCGTCAGGGCGAACGGGATTTCCCTGCAGGACTCTTTTCCGGTCAGCGAAGGAAAATACAATCTGACCATCCTGGTCCGCAATTCGGTCGGCAAGGAATTCAGCGTTTTTGAAAAAGAGATCGAGGTCGAAAAGGCCGCATCGCCGCGGATCGGCGGTTGGCTGGTCGGCTGCGGCCACGAAAACGCCGCGCCCGGGCAGCATGCGCCCTTCCAGGTGCTGGATGAGAAGATCTCTCTCGCCGTGCGACAGACCTTCGTCGCCTCCGACGAGATCACTCTGTTGCTCTGCCTGTCAGGATTGACCGAGCGGATTTGGAACAAAGGAGAGGTCCGGGTCGACGTTCGGCCGCTCGAAGGCGTGGGTCCCGCGGCAAAGACATTTCTTCTGAAGCTGGACCGCCATCCTTTTCAACCCATCATGGCGATCAGTCATTCCTTTCCGGCGTCCGAGCTCAAGCCCGATTACTATGAAATCACGTTGAGCCTCGTGGACGACACGGGCGCGATCGTCGATACGAGCAAGACGCAGATCATCCTTTCGCCAGCCGAGGTTATTCCGCGGCCGGTGGTCATCTCCAAGTCATTTCCGCTTTCCAACGCGTACCTCTACAGCTATATGCTGGCCGATCAGTATGACCGGGCTGGCCGTCCCGAAAGTGCCGAGGCCCTTTTTGAGAAAGGATACACTCAGGCCCCGGATTATCAGGAAGGCATCCTTTGCTATGCCGATTTCTTGGTTCGTCAGGCTCAGTTCGAACGGGCCCTGGCGCTGAGTGAAAATTTCGCCGGCGGAGAAAAATTCCGTCTTGAGCGCTTGTTGATCAAGGGCAAAGCCCTCATGGGCATGGGAAGATACGAGGAGGCGATCGAAAGCCTCGTCGAAGGGAACATGATTTACAACAGCGACACAAACCTTTTAAACGCCCTCGGCGTTTGCTACCTCAGGACAGGCCGGAAGGATCGGGCCCGAGAAGCGCTCGCCGCCTCTCTCCGTCTCAACCCGGACCAGCCGAAGATCAGCAAGCTTATCGAGGACATTCAAAAATGAAGCGGCCGAAAGCGGGCCCGGCCCCGATCCTTTCATGACCGGGGCTTCTTTCAGATATTGCTAATATCCTTTTCCTATAGATACGCTGGCCTCGGCCAATTTAAAGCAGAGAGACTAAAATGCTGCTAGCTGCTCAGAAATTCACGAAGAAAGACAGGGCGAACTTGCGCGGCGGAGCGTAGGAAGTCGCGTTCTCGAAGGTGGGCTGGTTCTGGCGCATGTCGATCATAAGAACGGTTTGGGTATTGAGCAGGTTTATCATCCTCGCCTCGATCACGCCGCGGAACCGGCCAAACGGAATCACATAAGAGATTTGCGCGTCCAGATTGACCCAGGTGTCGAGCCTGTTCGATCCCGCTTTCTCCAAATAGGCATAATAGTTGCCATAGTAATCTGTCGTTCTCGCTTCCCAGGGACGGCCGCTTTGGACACGGAGATAGGTGCCGAGTGTGGCCCTTTCGAGAAACTGCCACGTGCCGAACACCTTGAAGACATGGGTTCGGTCGCCGGCCAAGATCCCGGAGCGCAGAGGATCGCTGACGTAGAGTCCCGGGCCGTCTTCAAGATAAGACGAAGCGTAGTACAGCGCAGACCCGGGCGCATAGTCGAGATCCCAGTTTCCTTTGAGCTGGCTCCAGGTATAGACGGCCGTCAAAGACCAGTTGTCGGCGAACGGACGCTGAACCTGGACGGTAAAGGCTTTGTAGGTCCTCTCGGCCTTGGCACCAAAAGCCCGATCGCTTCCGTCGAGGTTCCCGCAGACGAACTTGGAGGGAGCGGTCTCTCGATTGACCGTCGGATAGTCTTCCAGCATGTTGTTCATGGAACGATACTGTCCCCAGACATCCACGAACCACTTGGTCGTGATCGGGCGGCTGTAGCCGAGCACAAACTCATCCTGGTAGGTCGGCTTGAGATCGGGGAGGATGACCTTGCCTGTCTCTGAAGCCTGGGGATTATCGGCCAGAAGGACGCCGGCGGTGTCGAAATAGGCATCCCGTCTGTAAATCCGCAAGGGAGCCCACGCCCGGGATAGGCTCTTGTTGTCCATGCAAGAGTATCGACCGTAATTGGCATACACCTTGTCCTGCACCTTCTTGTCCAGGATGAAGGTGAAACCGAGCCTGGGTTGGATCTCCTGGTCGAAATCGAACAGCAGGAACCGATCACGCCTGGAGGTCTCGGTGATGAACTCATCGCGGCTTGCCAGCACGCCGGCCAGGATGGTCAAGCGGTCGCCGATCGTCGCCGCATCTTGGAGGAAAAACGCATAGGTTCGGCCCCTTGATTTCTGGGCATCCTGCTCGGGATAATACCTCGCCCGGAAGGCCGGCTGGCCACCGTAGGTCGTCACGATGATGCTTCCCCAGCCGTTGGCGATCCTCTCGAGGAACTCGCTGCCGTCATCGAACCCGAGGCCAGCCTTGATTAAGTGAGAATGACCCTTGAAATCGAGATACTGGCTGAAGACGAGCTTGACTTCATCGCGGGAAAAATTCTGGGTGTTGTATTCAGACCCGGCGCCCACATACTGTCCCGACAGGGTCGCGCCTCCCATGATATACCCGGTCGCCGTCCGAAAATATCCCATCCCGGCCAGGTCATTGGGATCAAATTTCGGCAGGTAGCCGAGGCTCGTGATCGGCGAGCTCTTGTATTTTTCGTCAACATGGTCGTACTTGAAGTCGAGATAGGTGTTCTGCGTGATGATCCAGGTGTAGGACCCGTAGAAAATCCGGTCGAGGCCGTCCCCATCAACGGCCACGGAGGGATGGTCGTTGACTCCGATCCCGGCATTGCGGCTCATAGAATCGTTGTTCCGGAAGCTGAGAACGAACTGATGTCTGGCATGGGGATTACCGCTCAGTTTAACGAATAGCTCGGTTGAATTAAACTTGGCGTCGGGAACAGAACCCAGGTTGTTGATCCGACCGGTGGTTTTGGAATAGGGCACGTTCCCGGAAATATACCACCAGATTTTATCCTTCAGAATCGGGCCTCCCAGGCCGATTGAAGGAGTTGCGACATCATACTTGGTGACAAGGTTTGGATCTTTGCTTTCCCAGGTGAACCCGGACGGCTCGTAGACAAGACGAACTGAGCCGGAAATCGTGTTGGTGCCGGACTTGGTGATGGCGTTGGTGACCATCCCCGCCGCGCGGCCGAACTCTGCGCTCAAGGCTCCGCGCTTGATGTTGACTTCTTGGATATCCAGCTCGGAGAAGTTCGCCCCGAGATAGCCGTAATGGGGATTGGTGATGTTGGCTCCGTCGTAAAGATAGACATTGTCCTGCCTGTTTCCGCCCGCATTCGGGGCGAAATCCCGGTTGTCAGCGACACCGGGAGCGAGCTGCAGCAGGCTCGCATAAGAGCGGCCGAGGGGAAGGTTCTGGACCAGTTCTTTATCCCAGTTGGTGTTGATCTCGGTGGAGTGGACATCGACGATCGGCGCGGCCGCCACCACCGTGATTTCCTCGGCGACCCGCCCGACGGGTGTCAGCAGAGCGTTAACCTGGGTTTCTTTATCCAGGCTAACGATCACATCGATCGCATAGTCCATCGCCTCGGCATGGGTGATCTCTACCTTGTATTTTCCCGGCGCGAGGCTGAGAAACCGGAACATCCCGTCTTCCTTGGTGAGGAACTCGCGACCGGCCGGTAGAAGGGGCCCCGAGATCCTGACCTTGGCGTCGGCCAGGACCGTGCCTTCCGTCGTCCGGACGATCCCAGTCACCGCACCCCTTTCGATGGCCAGGGCTGCGGAGCCCATCCCCATCAGGCCCAAAAGAATTAGGCTCAAGAGAATTGTCTTTTTGTTCAAGGCCACCTCCTTCTTAAAAGCCATTGACACTTACAGACATCTGTCCTCTGGATTCTAGAAAAATCGATTCCCCCTGATCCACCATCTCCTTTCCCGCGGGAGAACAAGCGCCCTTCACGTTTGCTCATTCTATTGCCATTTCCCGCGAAACAAGCGTGAGAATTGTATAACACAGGGAAATAGCGATGTCAATCAAAGCCGCGGCTCTCCCCGGAAATACGGTTGAGCAAAGAAGTGTCTCTCAGCGGCCGGAGGCCAGTTTTTTCTTGGTAAACTCGATCAGCCCGCCGGCCTCGATGATGCCTATGACGGAATCCGGGAGCGGGAAGAATTTGAAGACGCGGTCGCCGGAGATGATCTTCCCTCCCGCGAAATCGATCTCGACCTCTTCGCCAGTCTTCAGCGCTTCCGAAGCCTCCTCACATTGGAGAACGGCCAGCCCCAGGTTGATGGCGTTGCGGAAATAGATCCGCGCAAAGGATTTCGCCACGACGGCCTGAACGCCCGCCGCCCGCAAACACGCCGCCGCCTGCTCGCGCGAGCTTCCGCAGCCGAAATTCTTACCGGCGACGATGACATCACCCGGCTTGACGTTCTTGGCGAACTCGGGGTCGAGGTCTTCCATGGCGTGCTTGGCCATCTCGGCCGGCTCCATGATCTTATAGGTGTACCGTCCCGGAAAGATGACGTCTGTGTTGATATCGTCCCCGTATTTCCAAACGCGCCCTTTGCTCATAGATGTTTCCTTGGATCGGTGATCTTGCCCTCGAGAGCTGAGGCGGCCGCAGTGGCCGGCGAAGCCAGATAGATCTCAGAGTCGCGGCTGCCCATCCGGCCCCGGAAGTTGCGGTTCGAAGTGCTGACCACGACCTCGCCCGCCGCCAGCAGGCCCTCGTGGGCGCCGAGGCAGGGGCCGCAGCCGGGGTTAAGGATGACGCATCCCGCCTCGGACAAGATTTCGAGCAGGCCCTTCCGCATGGCTTCGACGTAGACTTCTCGCGACGCCGGAAGGATGAGCGCCCGGACGCGCGGATGGATTTTCTTGCCTTTGAGGATTTGGGCCGCAACCTCAAGGTCTTCCAGCCGTCCGTTGGTGCAGGTTCCGATGAGCGCTTGATGAAAGGGCTTCCCTTCGACTTCGCGCACGGGCTTGACGTTATCGACCGTATGAGGACAGGCGACCTGCGGCTCTATCGCCGACAAGTCATATTTCAGGATCGCCTCGTACTTCGCATCCTTGTCCGACCGGACGACCTCATAATCGGCCCGGGCCCGCGCCTTCACCCACTCGAGCGTTTTCTCGTCCGGCTCGAAATAACCGTTCTTGGCTCCCATCTCGGCCGCCATGTTGGCCAACACCATCCGCGAAGCTAGGCTGAAATCCCCGGCCGCCGGTCCGCTGAATTCGATCGCCTCGTAGTTCGCCCGGTCGGCGCCGTTATCGCCGATGACCTTGAGGATGACGTCTTTGGCGAAGACGCCGGCCAGGCGTTTTCCTGAAAACTCGATCCGCAGTGTCTCCGGCACGCGCAGCCAGATCTCGTCTGTCGCCCAGATACTGGCCGCCTCGGTCCGGCCGACGCCGGCGGCGAACGCCCCGAAAGCCCCGTAGGTCGTGGTGTGGGAATCACTCCCGACGATGAGCGTTCCGGGAAGAGCGAAGCTCGCCTCGCTCAGGACCTGGTGGCAGACGCCGTGCTGAATATCGAAGAAATGGGGCAGGCCCTGCGCGGCGACGAACTCGCGGATTGTCTTGTGGTTCTGGGCGTATTTTTCGTCGGCCGCCGGGACGATGTGGTCAAGGATGATGACCAGCTTTCCGGGTGCCTTGACACGCTCCACGCCCAGCTTCTTGAACTCGCCGATAATGGCGGCCGAGTTGTCGTGGGAAAGGCAGTAGTCGGGGGCGACGGTCACGACCTCGCCGGCGCTGACATTTTTGCCGGCCTTCTTGCCGAGGATCTTTTCCGAAAGCGTTCGGCCCAAGTGACTCACCTCCGTTTGTCAAAAAAGGTGACAGGCACCGAATTCAGAAATTCGGAGCCAGCCACCTTTTTTCCAGTCCCTATCCTGCTAATCTTTCAGAACGTCAAAGTTAACGAAGTCGGCGTGGTTGACGATGATCGCTTCGATCGTCCGGCGCGACCCATCCCCTTCTTTGGAATGGGCGGCGATGATGTGGATGACCTCCTGGGGGAGGCCGTGGGCGAAAGCGAACGCCGCCCCGGAAATAGGGTGGCGCAGGAGCTCCCCTTGCCGGCTCTTGACGAATTCCCCCTTCTCCCGCTTGTATTCGAAAAGCTTGCCGACGTCATGAAGGAGCGACCCGGACAGGAGATAATCGCGGTTAATGACGACCTTGTCCGGATATTCGGCCAGCAGGACCTCGGCGATCTTCAGGGCCGCCAGGGTGACCGCCCGGGTGTGGGTGATGAGGTTGACATTGGTATGCTTGATCAAAAGCGTGAAGGGCATCTCGGCCAGGTCCTTGATCCCCCAGCCAGCTTGCTCCATCGCTTCCACCCAGAGCTTGATCGTCTTCTCCCGAAGCTCCGTCTCCTTGATAAGCTGGAGCTCGGGCAGCAGCGCCTCTAATTGTTTTCTCATGGGATCTCTCTTTCTCCCGGCCCGTCGTACTCATGGTCGGACGGGTGGATCTTGCGCATGGGCTTCATCCGGGTCTTCTCCTCATGGATGTGGGCGACGAGCCCCGGCACGCGGGAAATGATGAAAAAGGCGTTGCCGATCTCGGCCGGGATGCCCAGGTCGCAAAGCAGGGCGGCAATGGCCCCGTCCACGTTGATCGGCAGCGGCTTGCCGCTCTCCCTGAATAACTTTTCGACGACCCGGGCGATGTGGACGTAGCGGCCGGCCAGTTTCAGCTCCTCCGCCATGCCGAAGAGCTTCTCGGTCCGCGGGTCCTGGGTGTGGACGCGGTGGCCGAACCCGGAGGCACGCTCGCCCCTCGCCTTCATCTCGGCCAGGATCGCCTTGGCCGCCTCCTCCGTCCTGATCTTCATTTCTTCGGCCCGCTGGGCGATGGCCTGGAAGAGCTTCATCCCCTCCTCGATGGCTCCGCCGTGGAGCCGGGAGATGGCCAGCACCCCGGCCGCGA
>JBAQGA010000094.1:0-2263 GCA_049287565.1 Candidatus Aminicenantales bacterium | reverse complement strand
GGGACTGGCGGTCAGGTCGAGAATGACCGCAATCGAAGAGGGGCCCGTGGGTGAAGGTTCGTTGATGGTATCACTCTTGCAAGAATTGAGAGCGAAAAGAATCAAGGCCATAGAGACCGCGATCAAAACAGGCTTTTTGTTTGTCTTCATGTTGATCACCTTTTCATACTCGGGTTTTATCAACTGGCCTGATCCACATAATTGGCGAAATAGACGGTCAGGTAGCCGGTGGCCTTGACCGTCCTGTTCATCATGTCATGACCGTAGAATTCGAGCTTGGCCGTGCAGGTCAGGACCATTTCCGCCCCGAGATCCACCAGTCTGATCAAGGGCGACTCAAGCTTGGCGACTTCCCTCACCAGGACCAGGTTGACCGATGCCGTCGAGCCGGTTTTGATAACGACGGACATCGACCCTTCGAAAGGATAAGGGACATCCTGACCGGGAACATCCCTCCCGTCCGTCCGGGTGAAACTCACCAGATAACGGGTCACGACGATGTCGTTGTACTGGGACGTTCCCAGGAGGGGATCAGGATCCAACGTCTGCGTCCGGAGGGTCGCCGTGACCGAGTCCGAGCGGACGCTTCCGTTGCCCAACAGGACATCGGACTGCAGGAAGTTCGCGCTGGTGCCCTCGGCATCCTGCCCCAGGATGTTATCAACGATGAGCAGGCTGGCCGAACGGGAATCGTCCTCAACCGGGTTGCAGGAGACGAGCACCAGGAAAGCCGAAACGATGACCGCTATGCTGAGTACCTTCTTCATGTTTTTCATGGTCGCACCCCTTATTTAATGATTCGGGGAGTGATAAAGATGAGTAACTCCCGATTCTGTTTCGTCCGGGCGAACGATTTGAACAGGTTGCCCAGGATGGGTATGGTGTGCAGGAACGGCACCCGTTCCCGGGTGATCGAATCCTCCGTCCGGTAGATGCCGCCGATGACCGTGGTCCCGCCGTCTGGGATCATGACCGTCGTCCTGGCGCTCTGGGTGGTGATCGGCGGGATGCCGTTGACCAGGTTGGCGAAATCGGCGGCGTTGTTCTGGATCTCGATCGTCATGATGATCGTCCCTTCGGCCGTGATCTGGGGCGTGGCCCGGAGCTCCAAGGCGGCATTGACGTAGCGCGTCGTAACCGTGAAATTGGCCACTGTCTGGACGGGGATCTGCCGGCCTTGGACGATCTCAGCCTGCTGGTTGTTCTGGGTCGTGACCTTGGGACTCGAGATGATCCGGCCTTCTCCGGCATGCTCCAGGGCGGACAGGTACATGTCCAGCCGGAACGTGTCCAGGATGTTGGCAAAGGAGAAACCGAGCGCGGTGTTGAAGGCGGGCGCCGGCAGGTTGATGGAGTATCCGCCGAGCGGGCCGCCGATCCCCTTGGTCACGATGCCCTGGGGGATCACCGAGCCGTCCACCAGCGCCTTGTTGGGGAACTGGAGGCTGGTCTGGTTTCCGTAGAAAGGATCGGCCACTCCGCGCCAGCCCCACTGGATGCCGAGGTTGCGGATGAAAGTCGAGGTCGCCTCGACGATCCGGGCTTCGATCGACACCTGCGGCGTGGGCGTGTCCAGTACGGAGATCAGTCTCTCGAGGAGCTCCAGATTCTCCCGGACATCGGAGATGATCAGCGTGTTCGTCCGGTCGTCAATGGTGATCTCGCCCCGCTGTGACTTCTTGGCGTTCAGGAGAGCCATCACGTCCCGGGCCTTGGAATAGGACAGGGTGACGGTTTTAACGATGAGCGGACCGGCGAGTTCTTTGCTCTCCCGGAGCTTCCTCTGGTCTTCGTCCTCCCGGGTCAGCACGCTGACCGGGGCGATGCGGAGGACGTTCCCCTCCAGGACCTTGCCGAGTTTGTTATTGCGGAGAAGAATATCAAGGGCTTGATCCCAGGGGACATACTCGAGGTTGCAGGTGACGACGCCTCTGACCTCGGGGTCGAAGACGACATTCAGCTTGGCGAAGTCACCAAGATAGAGGATGACATCCCGGAGGTCGGCATCCTTGAACCTCAGAGAGATGATCTCACCCGTATATTTGACCTCTCTTTCCATGAGGGTCTTGGGCTGGTATCTCTGCTCCTGTTCCTGACCGATGTTCAAGTCCTCTTGCCGGGCGGGCGGCGGAGCGCTTTTTTCGGTGTCGGCCTTGCCGTTCTTCCCGTTCTCCGCTTTGGCCGGGGCGGCGGGAACAGGGGACTTGACCTCGGCCTTGGGAGCGGCTTCGATCTGGGGAGCGTTCATCACCGGGGGCGGGGG
>JBAQGA010000093.1:0-4340 GCA_049287565.1 Candidatus Aminicenantales bacterium | reverse complement strand
TCTTACCCCTCACAGGACGTATTTTCATTGCCGGCATAAATGTCTCTTTATAGGGGACTTCGAATCTTTCAATTTCATCATTTTGAAAAGCTTTGTAAAAAAGGCCAATGAACTTGTCGTAGAGAAGCTCTTTATCAGGATCTTTTTGGAATGTATAAAATTCAGCCGCCCGGTAAAAAAAAGCCGCTTCCATTAACCTCTCTTCAGAAACGGCTTTTTCTGCCATTTCCAGCATTGCAATTTTCCAATCCTTAAAAGTTTTAACCCTTTGACCGATTTCTTTCATATCTTCAAATCTGATGTATCCGAGGGAATACCAGCGATTCAGTTGGTAATTGAAGAGCTGGTCTTTATGGAACTCGTGGTATCCGACCGGGAATGTGAATTTGCTTTTATTAGTGTTTGCCATATTATTTCCCCCGTTT
Source organism: Candidatus Aminicenantales bacterium (assembly GCA_049287565.1). Classification (GTDB taxonomy): domain Bacteria; phylum Acidobacteriota; class Aminicenantia; order Aminicenantales; family UBA8522; genus UBA8522. Next base: position 3,915 of record JBAQGA010000093.1, on the reverse strand, counting down.
TAAATTATGAGAATCTTGCTGGCATTGTTGATTTCATAGGTCAGGCTCCTTCCCCATGACAATTTCGTGAATAAATCGACCTTGAGTATAGCAATAATATCTAAAGAAACCAAAAAAAGATTGAGCTCTACTCAAAAAGCTCAATTTTCTTCTTCCCGCCAAAAAATAACGGCTTTTTATGTCTAAATTAAATACTCTCAAAATGGAAGACTTTTTTAAAACGACGCGGATTAGTCTATGGCTTTCAGCACCGGTTTCAGGTCTTCTCCTGGAATAGCCAAAATCAGAAGCGAGAGGTATAATATATAACGGCAACGAAGGAAGGCCTTAGGCCGGCTCAGGCGGCAGGCCGAATGGTTTACGTTGTCGAAACTGCGCAAGAAATTGAGGCAGCTCATTGAAACGGACAGGTAAATTATCAAGTTCTAATAAAGAACCAGCCAATGTTGAGTTGCAGATAAACAAAACGATGGATTTATGATAAAGTCTTTAGGGTCATTTTATTTGAAGTATATTGCCGCCGGTTCGGAGATGCTTATCAAAGAATTCCTTAGACTTGCGGGACAGGCTGGATTGCAAATGATAAGACGCAGAAAGGAGCAACTTCAATGAAATCAAAAATAAGAGCAAAACATGCCTGGTTTCCTGGGGGAGCGCTAATCCTGCTGATTCTTTTTGCTTTTGGGAGCTGCAATTGGGGTGTTCCCGATTACACTCTAACCGTAGTCGTAGAAGAGGGGGTAACCGGGACCCCGGCGACCGGACAGTATGTCCATAAAGAGCTGACCACCGTGGATTTCAGCTATACCCCGATTAATCCTCTTCATACCGTGGAAGTTATAATCAACGGCAGTTCCCGGCAGAGCGCCGCAGGCTCTCTGGTGTTATATGCTGAGAAATATACATTGACGGCCCGACTGGTTGATATTCGCGGCACTTGGAAAGTGGAAATGACATGGCTTGAGTCCACAACGGTTGATTTTGAATTTACCATCACTATTTCCGGGGAAGATTTGGTTTCCGGAACTTTTATTGACAGCCGGGGATACAATGGAACCTGGTCAGCGGAGTCTAATGCTGTTACCTTTACCTATTCCGATTGGAATGACTTTATCCTCATTGGGGCGACTTTCTACATGCAGGGAACGTTTACCGGAGACGGAAGCAGCGGAAGCTGGACCGCAGAAAGGCAAAATTGAACCTGGCCGCGGGGAAAAGGCCTGGGATGTTCCGAGGTTGACTTCCTCATACTGATGCGTTATAAAACGGCCTTTGAATCCAGGAAGACGCCCCGCCATGGACCTAAAAAAAAATATCCCCTTCACCACTTCCCTTGCTGCCTGCTTCATCGCCCTGATGTTCGCCATCCAGGCTTCGGCTGGCGCCAAAGGGCAGGGAAAAGCCGGGACGGCTCGCACTGAAATTTCCGGCCCTAAGGAGGCCCCGGCCGTTCGCCAAGCTTTTTCAGCCCCTGCTTCGCCGGCACCGGTTCCGGCCGAGGTCCCCGCGCGAAAGACAGTGACGGCCGTGCCGGCAGCCAGCCCGATCACCATCGACGGCGTCCTGTCCGAGTCAGCCTGGCAATCAGCCGGCTTCAGCGACTTCACCCAGTCCGACCCTCTCGACGGCCAGCCGCCCACCGAGCAGACCACGGTCTGGGTCGCCTATGACCGGGACAATCTTTTCGTCGCCGCCAGGCTGTCCGACTCCCAGCCCGGCCTCATCGTCAGCCGCCTCGGCCGCCGCGATGATATGGTCGATTCCGACTGGTTCCTTTTCGGCATAGACCCCTACTACGACCGCCTGAGCGGTTACTTCTTCGGAGTAAACCCCTCCGGGTCGATTCTGGACGGAACATTCTTCAACGACACAGGAAAGGACTCGACCTGGGACGGAATCTGGGAGAGCGCCGCCCGAATCGATGAGCAGGGCTGGACGGTCGAGGTGCGCCTGCCCTTCAGCCAGCTCCGCTTCAAGAAGAAATCCGCCTACACCTGGGGGATCAACTTCCAGCGGAACATCAAACGCAAGAACGAGACCGACTTCTTCGCCTGGGTTCCCAAAGAGGAGAGCGGGTTCGTCTCACGCTTCGCCGATTTGGCCGGCATCAGCAGCATCAACCCCGGCCGCCGCCTCGAGCTCCTGCCCTACGCCGTGTCCCGGGCGGCCTTCAGCCCCAAGGTCCCGGACAATCCCTTCCGGGCAGGCCAGGACTACGCTGCCAACATTGGCTCCGACTTCAAGGCCGGGCTGCGCAGCAACCTGACCCTGGACCTCACCGTCAACCCGGACTTCGGCCAGGTCGAGGTCGACCCGGCGGTCATCAATATCAGCGACCAGGAGACCTATTACCAGGAGAAGCGGCCCTTCTTCATCGAAGGCGCGTCCATCTTCAATTTCGGGAGGGGCGGGCCCAACGTCTACCTGCCCCTGGGCTGGAGCGACCCTGCCTTCTTTTACACCCGCCGCATCGGCCGGGCCCCGCAGGGATACGCCGCGGGGCCGGGCTACGTGGACGCCCCCGACTGGGCGACCATCCTCATTGCGGCCAAGGTGACGGGCAAGATAGGCCGCGGCTTCAACATCGGGGCGATCAGCGCCCTGACCCAGCGGGAATACGCCCGGATCGACTACGCCGGGGCCCGCTCCGAGGCCGAGGTCGAGCCCTTCACCCACTACGGTGTGGTCCGCGGCCTCAAGGAATTTGGCGACGGGCGGCAGGGGCTCGGCTTTATCGCCACCTCGGTTGCCCGCGACTTGAGGGAAGGCCAGCTCGATGCGTTGCTGGCGCGAAACGCCTTGGCCCTGGCCGTGGACGGCTGGGCCTTCCTCGATAAGGAAAAAACCTGGGTCCTGGCCGGCTGGGCCGGAGGGACGCTCGTCACGGGGAGCGAGGCGGCCATGACGCGCCTCCAGCGCTCCTCCCTCCACTACTTCCAGCGGCCCGACATCGACTATGTCCACGTCGATGAGCAGGCCACCTCGCTTTCCGGCTGGGCGGGACGGCTCTACATCAACAAGCAGAAAGGCAATGTCGTCTTCAACGCCGCCTTAGGAGCCATGTCGCCGGGGTTCGAGGCGAACGACCTCGGCTACCACACCCGCGGCGACATCTTCAACGGCCATGTCCAGATCGGCTATCAGACCTTTCACCCGGGCCGCCTTTTCCGGCGGTGGCTGGTCACGGGCTCCTACTACCGCAACTATGATTTCGGCTGGAACCGCATCGGCGAGTACTGCTACCTGGACGGCGAGGGTCAGTTCCTGAACTACTGGACGGCAACACTCCATCTGGACTATGAGCCGCCCAAATACAGCCACTACCTGACGCGCGGAGGGCCCATGGCCTACTACCCGGCGGGCGCCACCGTGGAGGCGGATGTGTCCAGCGACAACCGGAAGGCCCTGATCTTCGGGTTCAACATCTATTACCGCTACCACCCCAGCGGCGGATATTCCTGGTCGGCGGGGGGCGAACTGACCTGGAAACCGAGCCCCAATTTCAGCCTGTCGGCCGGGTCAAGCTACCTCTTCCGCTACGCGGAAAGCCAATGGGTGATGGAGGTCGAAGACCCCCTCAAGACCTCGACCTACGGAGTGCGCTATATCCTCTCCGACATCTTCCAGAAAACCCTGCCTGTGGAAATCCGCCTCAACTGGACCTTCACCCCGCGCTTGAGCCTCCAGGCCTACCTCCAGCCCTACATCGGCACGGGCGACTACCATAAGTTCAAGGAGCTGGCCGCGGCCCTGACTTTTGACTTTTATTACTTCGGCGATGGCGATTCGACGCTCGCTTTCGCCAACGGCATCTACACAGCCGATCCTGATGGCCCTTCTGGGCCGGCCCAGCCCTTTTCCTTCCGCGATCCCGATTTCAATCTCAAGTCGCTCCGCGGGACGTGCGTCCTGCGC
>JBAQGA010000092.1:0-16217 GCA_049287565.1 Candidatus Aminicenantales bacterium | reverse complement strand
ACCATAGTCTCCTTCTGCCGAGCCCAGGGAAATCTGCAATCCGTCGGCCGGCCGCCGCGTCGTCAGGTAGAAACGATAGGAGCGGCCGTCCTCGCGGAGCCGGAAGCGTCCCGGCCCGACCATCCGGGCCGCTCGCGATAAGGAATAGAAGGTCGCGCTCTTGCCGGGACCGATCTCTGTGTAGGTCGGGTTACGCAGCACCAGGCGGGGATAAAGGATGATCCCGATGAAAAAGAGAGACAGTGCCGCGCAGGCGGCGAGAACATGGGAGGAGAAATGCAAGCTGAGAGGCCGCCTCTTCGTCACGATGTAGAGGACGACAAGGAGAAGGACGATCCCCGGCCAGATGAGGTTGGGGAGCCAGCTCCCCTCTCCGGACTTGATGTACGAGGGGAGAAGGTCGGTGCACTGGAAATGAAGGTTGCTCAGGAGATTGAACAACCCGGCGCCGCGCTCCCGCGACCCCCGGGTCGTCTCCTGGTAGAGGTTAGAGGGTGTCAGACAGAGAATGAGGACAAAGAGGAAACTCAATCCGGCCGCGACATTGAAGACGGCCGAACAGACGGTTCTCCGGTTCTTGGTCAGGAAATAACCGAGCCAGATGGCCAGCGCCCAGATCACGGCCACCAGGGGGCGGGCCTGGGGCGCGTAGCCCGCCCGCTGGGTGAGAAAGGCGGAGAGGAGAACGTAAGGCGCCGTTAGGCCCAGAAGCAGCCAGAAATCCTTTCTCTTCCTCCGAAACATTTCCACGGCGCCGAACAGCGAAAAGAAATAGATCGGGGCGTAAAACAAGAGACCGTCCCGCTGGTCGAGGAAATATCCGGCGAGAGTTTGCCAGCGGTCGCGCCAGGGAATCTGAAAGAGGAGGGCCTTGGCGAAGCGGAGGAATTTCTCGCCCGAGTCCGTCATCGAGGCCGCCCAGGAGACGGTGGCGAGCGAATAGGTCCCGTAGAGGGCGTGCTGGAACCGGAGGTAGAGGAAAATGCCCGCCGCAGTGATCACGGTGAAAACGATAGGCGACAAACGGGACTTCGATCTTTTAGCCAGGGTCCAGAGGCCATAGAGAAAGAGCGGAATGAACAGGGCGAGGTACTTCAGGGTGTGAAACCAGACGAAGGAAACGAGGGAAAGGCTGCAGACGGCCGCCTTCCTGGAGTCGAGCGCCGGTGAGAAGCGAAGGATGCGGAAGACAGCCAGGGAAAGAGCGGCGACGATGATCTCCGGATAGACGTGGACGGAGTAGAAAAAGACCGGCGTCGTGAAACTCGTCAGGAACCAGAGCCACTGAGCCAAGTTGTCTTTGCGCCACTCGCTCCGGGCGTAGAGATAGACCTGGACCGCGAGGAATCCTCCCCACAGGCTCATCCCCAGGCGGAGGATGAAGACGAGCGCCTTTCCCTTGAATAGGGCGCTGAGGGCATAAAAGGGGAGCATAAGAAAAGCGACACCCGGGGAGTGGAAGGAATACCGGCTGCCCGGTTTAGCACCGGGGACGACATGAGCTCCGATCCGGCCCTCGAACATCATGAAGCCGGCGTAATCCCGCTGCTCGTAGTTATTCGCCAGGTCGAAATCTCCGTCCCGGAGTAGGCTGTGGCTGATGAGGAGATAATGGGGCTCATCCCCGCTGAAAGTGGCTCCCCGCGACACCAGGAGAAGTGTCCCGGCGTTGAAGACCAGGAGCGAGGCCAGAAAAAGAAGGACGATCTTTCTCCTGAGAGATAAGGCCGTGAACTTCCGGTTCCAGGACCTCCAGAAAGGAACCGTGGCTTGACCCCAGCGCCGGGCCTGGACGATCTTGAGATAGACGAGCGCCGCGGCAATTCCCAGGGCGAACAGCCTCAGCCTCGCCTGGAGGTCGGCGGCCCCGATGTAATGGCGGAGCGTCAACGGGGCCAGGCTGAGAAAAAGGAGAGGCAGAAAGGTCAGGAAGTCCTGCCCCAGGACCTCGGACTCCTTCCGGGCGAAGAGGCGCGAAGCGAGCCGCGAGTAAAGGACCCAGATTGACAGAAGGAGGATGAAGGCCACACTGGTGACGAAGAGAACAGCCAGCGTGGAAGGATGAAAGGCCCGGTTCATAAACGTGAAACGGGGAACCTGCTGGAGCAGCAGAAGATAAAAGCTCAGCAGCAGGCTGAACAGCAGAAACAAGAGCAGGAAGGGCAATTTCCCTTTCATCCGGAGAATGATGATGGAACTTATCATTGATTGTCAAGCTGTGTTATGATGAACCCGATGGAGATTTCCGCTGTCCTCATCACCCATAATGAGGAACGCCGTCTCGAGGGCGCCCTGAAAAGCCTCGCCGGCATCGCTTCGGAAATCGTCGTCGTCGATTGCCGGAGCACCGATGAGACGGTCAAGATCGCCCGCCGCTACACCGACCGGGTGTTCGAGCGGGCCTGGACCAATTTCGCCGACCAGAAGAACTTCGGCAACGGCCAGGCTTCGTATCCCTGGATCCTGTCGCTCGATGCGGACGAGCGCATTTCGCCCGAACTCTGCCGGGAACTGTTCGAGCTCAAAAAGAAGGAGCCCGATGTCGATGCCTTCTCCATCCCGCGGAAAGTCTATTACCTCGGGCGCTGGATCCGGCACTCCGGCTGGTATCCCGACCGAAAACTGCGCCTCTTCGGGAAAGAGAAGGCCCGTTGGGAGGGCGAATATGTCCACGAAAAGCTGGTCGTCACGGGGCGGGCAGGGAAACTCAACGGCTGCATTCATCATTTTACCTACCGGAATATTCATGAACACCTGGCCCGCATCAACACCTTTTCCGACCTGGGCGCCCAGAAGCTCTATGCCCAGAAAAAGAAAGCCCGCTGTTATCACCTGCTCCTTTTGCCCTTTTTCCGGTTCGTCCGCGCCTACGTCTGGAAGTTCGGATTCCTGGATGGGTTTCCAGGGCTGGTCATCTCCGTCCTCACCGGCTACGCCGTCTTTGTCCGCTACGCCAAGCTGAGAGAGATCTGGAAGAAAGGAGAGCGGATTGAGCCTTTTCCATATTGACGCTGGTCGGGAATGGCGCGGCGGCCAGCGGCAATCTTTTTTCCTGGTCAAGGAGCTCAAGGACAAGGGCTATCCCGTCTTTTTCGTCGTCCAGCCCGGCAGTCCCTTGCACCGCAAGGCCGCCGAGGCCGGCCTTCCCCTTCTTCCCGTACGGATAAGAGGGGAGGCTGATCTTAGAGCCGTCATCCGGTTGAGCTGGGCGATGAAACGGCGCCAGTGCCGGCTCGTCCACTTCCACGATGCCCATTCGGTCACGGTTGGCGCGGCGGCGGCCCGGCGCGCCCGAGTGCCGCTCCGCTTCATCTCGCGGCGGGTTGATTTTCCATTGAAGGACAACGCCCTCTCGCGCCGCAAGTACACCCGGGATGTGGATGCCATCATCGCCATCTCCGAAGGAGTGCGCAAGGTCCTCCTCGATTCCGGGGTCCCGGCTTCGCTCGTCCATGTCATCCCCTCGGGGATCGATTTCTCGCCCTTTCGGCAGAAGCTGCCCCGGGATTTCCTGCGCCGGGAGTTTTCTTTCGCCCCGGATGATTTTCTTGTCGGCATCGTCGCCGCCCTCGAGGACCACAAGGGCCATACCTATCTCATCCAGGCCTCGAAAATCCTGAAGGCCGAGGCCCCCAAGGTCAGGATCGTCGTTGTCGGGACCGGCTCTCTGAAAATAGAACTGGACCATCAGGCTCATGACCTGGGTGTGGACGACATCGTCTACTTCCTCGGGTTTAGGGAGGATGTCCCCCGCATCCTTGCCTCGCTCGATCTCTTCGTCCTGTCCTCGTATCTCGAGGGGATGGGGAGTTCGTTGCTCGATGCCATGGCCAGCCGGCTTCCTATCGTGGCTACCCAGGCGGGAGGAATCCCCGAGGTGGTCATCGACCGGGAGACGGGCCTGTTGGTTCCGCCCCGGGACCCGGCCGCCCTGGCCCAGGCCATCCTGACGCTTTACCACGACCGCGACCTGGCCGGGCGGCTGGCCGAGCGGGGTTTTGAGGTCGTTCATGAAAAGTTCTCGGCCGAAGCCATGGCCTGGAAGGTGATCGACCTGTATGAACAATTCGCCCACAGAAAGGGCATTCGTCTGACATGACGCGAGGAGATCCGCTATGAAGATCGAAATGGTGGAGTTGGCACTTTTGTACCTTCCCTACGTGCACTTCTTCGAGACCAGCCTCGGCCGCGAAGAAGGCCGCGAGTTCATCATCGTCAAGGTCCATTCCGAGGGACTCTGCGGTTACGGCGAGGTCGTAGCTTCGGAAGCCCCCTTTTACAGCTATGAGACGACCTCAACCGCCTGGCTGATTCTGAGCAAGTTCCTGATTCCCATCCTCTTTCAGAAAGAGATCTCACGGCCCGAAGATTTCTACCGGGAAGCGAGACGTTTCCGCGGTCACCCGATGGCCAAGGCGGGACTGGAACTCGCCCTTTGGGACATCCAGGCGAAGAAAGCGGGCGTTCCCTTAGCCAGACTGTATGGGGGGACGCGAGAAAACATCGATGTCGGCGTCAGCCTGGGGATCGAGAACTCCATTCCCGAGCTCCTGGAGAGGATCATGCGTTTCATCGGCGAGGGCTATCGGAGGATCAAGCTCAAGATCAAGCCGGGCTGGGATGTCGAGGTGGTCAAAGAGACCCGGAAGCATTTTCCCGATATCCTGCTCCAGGCCGATGCCAACGGCGCGTATTCCCTAAAAGACAAAGGCGCCCTCTTGATGCTGGATGCTTTCAACCTTCTCCTGCTCGAACAGCCGTTCCCGCCCTACGACCTCTGGGACCACAGTCGCCTCCAGAAGGAGATGAAGACCTCGATCTGCCTGGACGAGAGCATCATCAGCGAGGACACGGCACGCCAGGCACTGGAAATGGGAAGCTGCCGGGTCATCAACATCAAGGTCGGCCGCGTCGGCGGCATGGCCGAGGCCCGCAAGGTCCACGATGTCTGCCGGCGGGAAAGCATCCCGGTCTGGTGCGGCGGGATGCTCGAGTCGGGGATCGGCCGGGCCCACAACCTCCATATCGCCTCGCTCCCCAATTTCAAGCTGCCGAGCGACCTCTCGGCGAGCAAACGGTACTACAAAGAGGACCTGATCGACCCGCCGATAGAGCTCGAGAGGGACGGCACGATTAAAGTGCCGGAAGGGCCGGGGATCGGCGTCCATCCGGTGGAGGAGCGGATCAAACGGGCGACCTTGCGGGAGGAGTCCTTCACGTCTCAATGACGAGAGTTATCGAGCCGGATGACGAGCAATTGAGGGATGTCAGCGCTCCCGCTCAGGTTCTTCACGCCGTTCCCGAAGCGCTTTTCTTTGCGCCGCGGAACTCCGCCTGATAAATCTCAACTTCTCGCCCATATTGGTTCCATTCTCACGCCTTTCCTTCTGATCTTCACGTGCTCAGACGGTCCTCGCGGCCGCCAGGGCGGCGCCGGCATTGGGTCCTATGCCTACGGCTGGTTCCTGGAGAACGTCATCAGTGCCCGGGTGGTCCTGACGGACGGGGAAATCAAGGAATTTACCGGCAAAGACCTCGAGCTCATCTCCGATGCCGAAGGCACGACAGGTATCATCAGTCAGGTCGCTATCCAGGTTATGAAGCGGGAGGAACTCGGCCTGACGGCCATCGCCTGCCCGGATGCCCATCGGCTGACGACAGTGTTCCAGGAATTCATCTCCCGGGCCCTTCCGCTCTGGTCCGTCGTCTTCATCAACCCCCGGATGGCGGAGATGAAGAACCGGGCGGCCGATCGGGATAAGGTCGTCTCCCAGTTGCCCGATATCCTCCATGACTGCATGGGAGAGATCCTCAGTCCGGAGATCGCGGAGCATGAATGGGCGAACCGCTTCAAGCTGATGGTCGTCAAGCGTCTTGGACCGTCTCTCGTCCCGGCCGAGATCGTCGTGCCGCTCGAAAGCCTGGGCAAAGTCATGGAAGAAATCGAGCACAGGATCAACCAGCCCATCGTCAAGGAAGGTGTCATCATCCGGACGGGTCGTGACGGGAAGCCGGAGGCTGTCATCCTCGGCTTCATTCCCAGCGACCAGCGGAAATTCTCCTACAACTTCGTGTTCGGCTTGGTGCTTTCGATCATCAAGGTCGCCGAAAAATACGGCGGCCGGCCCTATTCGACCGGCCTCTACTTCGTCCGCAAGGCCCAAAAGATCCTGGGCGAGGACCGGGCGCTCCGCCTCAAGGCCTTCCAGAAGAAGATCGACAGGAAGAGGATCCTGAATCCCGGAAAGGTCGTCCAGCTAAACCTGGTCAGCCGGGCTCTCGGTATCGCCAAAATCTTCGAGCCCCTGGTACGGCCTTTCGGAAATATCGTCGTCGCCCAGGTGGGCGAACGCATCGGCGCCAAGCCCATCCGCGGCATCCCGGCGGACGTGGCCTGGTACGCCTACGCCTGTTCCCAGTGCGGCTACTGTGTGGACGAATGTGACCAGTTCTACGGCCGCGGCTGGGAGAGCCAGTCCCCCCGGGGGAAATGGTACTGGCTGCGCGAGTTCCTGGAAGGCCGGGCCGAATGGGACCAGAAGATGGTTGACACCCTCCTCAACTTCTGCCCGGTATGATGCCTAAAGTGATGCCGACGATGCTGGAGCGCGTCGGGGCGATCGTCCCGATGCCCGATTACATGGCCGAACAGATGCCCGAAATGATGCCCAAAATCATGGACAACCTAATGCCCCACATGTTGCCCGACGTGGTGCCCCTGGCCGTTCCCAAGATGATCGCCTACCTGCGCGGCCGGGCCTGAGAATCCCTATTTTTTCTTGAGCTCGGTCCGGAGATTGATTGTCCAGGTTCCCTTGTCTTCCGGAAAGAGACCTTCGTAGGGAAGGGTGAGGGAATACGCTTTTCCTCGGAGCAAATCACGGAAGGGGACTTCGAAGATCACCTTGAGGTCGGCCAGGCTCGCCGTCCCAAATTTCGACCCCCACCTGACCGGGGTCTTGACGAATTCGGTCCAGAAGGCCAGCCGGACCTTCTTCGGAGCCGTCGTTGACCTGGCGGCGGCCTCGTCCTCAGCCATCGGTTCGGATTCGATGCCGAGGCCGGCCGAGAACTCACGGGGACGGACGCTGAGGAACGAGACCAGCAGACGTTCATCGCCTTTTTGAACGTCGTTCAAAACCAGCCTGGAGATTTTTCCTTTTCCCTTGGCGGTGTTGACCTGGCAGCGTCCCAGAAGCGGGTCTTCATCGGCATCGAATTCGAAGGTGACGGAAGTGAAGATGACTTTGAGGGAGAGCCCGGCCAGACTCATCCGGCCATCAGGGACAAAAGGCGAGGTCATGTTTAGGGAGAAATGAATTTCGTAAGGGGGCGATACCTTGGCCGATTTCTTTCGCTTCTTTGTAGCCGGGCGCTTGCTCCCTGTCCTGGTCATAACACCCTTCGCGTAGCATTCCATCTTTCCTCGGGAGACTCCCGGCTTTCCTTCGCCCGCACCTTCCCACTTTCCGGTGAAGAATTGAAACGGCTTCCAGACGTGCTGGGGTTTCTCTTGTGGCGGTGTCGCAGGATTGAGGAAGACTGCGAGAGTTGCCAATACCATCGCGGTCATTGCATTCCTGATCATCTTGATCCTCGTTTCAAGGCCCAGCTTTTTCCTTTATGAATTGGGGCCCGTTGGCCGGCATCCATTATACGTGATGACTTCTGCCGTAAGGCAATGATTTTCATGAAACCTTTCCCGATCACCCGAGAATGCATATAATAAACAAAGCTGGAGATTGTTTCATGTTCATTCTTATGTCGAGAGGCAGGCGATGAAAACAATCGTAACGTTGTTCTTCATTCTGGCTTTCGGGTTTGCCGCTACCGAGTCGCAGCAAAGGCCGCTCCAGGTCGTCCCCCGCGTCGACCTGAACCGTTATCTTGGGACTTGGTACGAGATCGCCACCATCCCGCAGCGTTTTCAGAAAGACTGCGTCGGCGTCACCGCCACCTATACGCTGCGCGACGACGGGAAGATCGAGGTCCTGAACAAGTGCCGGAAGAAAACACTCGACGGGGAAATCAAAACAGCCAAGGGCAAAGCCTGGGTGGTGGACAAGGAGACCAACGCCAAGCTCAAGGTCCAGTTTTTCTGGCCGTTCCGCGGGGATTACTGGATCATCGAGCTCGACCCCGATTATCAATACGCCGTCGTTGGCCACCCGGGAAGAAAATATCTTTGGATCCTGAGCCGGACTCCGCAGATGGACGAGGCTCTCTACCAGAACCTTATGCAGCGAATCGCTAACAAAGGGTATGATCTTTCCCTGATCAAGAGGACTTTGCAGCCGTCTGATTATTAGGCGCGTGGATTCTCTTCGGTTAATTTTCGGGCCAAAAATATGACTATAAGGGCAAAAAAAGGCCAGATAATTCTTCTGTCTTGTTTATTTACATTTAGATAAGTAGGTCTGACCCCAATAAAACAGGACGGCTCTCGGATGAGAGCCGTCCCAAGGTCTTTTACTTCGCCCTGCGGATGTAAATGTTGCCTTCGTAGGTCGTGAGCTGGATCTCCGTGCCGCCGCCGTTGATCAGGCCCAGGGTCACCTTCTCATAGGTCACTCTATAGCCTCCGCCTTGCCGGCGTTCGTCCTCTTCTTTTTTCTGCTGGCTCGGTGTCAGCTGGACGTCGAAGTCGGTGAAGATCTGCCCTTCATCGGTCTTCATCTTCAGGCTGGCTTTGGCGTCGAGAGGCAGGGTGATGTCGATATCGCCGTCCATGGCGCTCAAGGACATCGGTTTCCCCGGGGTGATCTTCCCGAAGACGACCTTGATCTCGCCGTCCGAGGAGTCGGCCACCACCGGTCCGGAGACGTTGGTCAGGACGATCGGGCCGTCGCTGGTGTCCACCTCGATCTCCCCGTCCACTCTCTCCACGGTCACTCCTCTTTCGTCATCGCGGCAGGAGAGCCGGAGCGAGGTCGAATACGGAACCTGGATGACGAGGTCCACGGCCCGCTTTCCCTCATCGACATCCACCTGGATGATGTTCTCCTCTTCTTGGATGGTCAGGCCCATGCTCTCGACCGTGAGCATCTTCATGCCCCTGGCCTTGTCGGCCTGGGCCTTCTTTCTGGCCAGTTCTTCCTCATCCAGTTCTTCCTCCGCTCCCGCCAGGGCGGCTTCCTGCTCTTGTTCCTCCTTGGACAGGGCCCTCTCCCTCCAGCGGGCGTCGATGATGACGTCCTTCCCCTCATAGCCCCGGACCGTGATGCTCCCTTCACTGATATCGACTTCCACCGTGCCGGGCTTGGCCGGGTTGGTGAAACTCACCACGGCGTGATCGGTCTGGCTCTGTTGGGCGTTGTCGGCCATCCCGACGGCCCAAAAGAGAACGATGATTCCCGCGAGTCTGACGATCGTTTTCATGGTTTCCTCCTATTTTATTGTCTGTTTGATCAGCTGAGCTGGGCCAGTCCCAGCTCGGCGCGTTTCTTCACTTTCGGGTTCAGTTTCTCGTCCTGGATGAGCTGTCCCAAGGCCTCCGCGGCCCGCCTCTCCCGGATCCCGACCAGGAGATCTATGAGAGAGAGTTGAACGAGAGGCGACGTTTGCCCGGCCAGAGAGCGGACGAGTCCCTGCTTGACCTCCGGGTAGTTATAAAAGAGGTAGAGGGCGTCGACGGCGGCCAGACGGACATTGACATTCCGGTCATGGTCTAATGTCTCGAGCAAAGCGGCGATGATCTCATCGCCCGGGCGGTCGAGCCGGGCGCTCCAGCTCACGCCCATGAGCCTCTCGCTGGGTGAGGCCTGCTTGAGCAGAGAGACAGCCACGGTCCGGCGCATCTCGTCGACCTCTTGCCTGAGGCCGGCCACCTCGGTGCGGGCAGCCGATCGGGAGCGGATATTCAAAAGATAACCGCTGCCCAGACCGGCGATGATAAGCACGAGGGCGAGGGCGATCTGATAAACCGGGCGCCTGGGCATCAGCCGGCTCAACCAGATCGGGATGGAATGATAGATCCTGGCCGTGGTCCCGCTTTTCTCCAGGCCTTCCTTGTAGGCCTCGAGCATGTCGTAGAAGCGGCTGCGCATGGCGGCGCTGGGCTGCTCCCTGGGCAGGACGCCCAGCTTCGTCCAGATGGCGCTCAGGCTTTCCAGCTCCTCCCGGCAGGCGGTGCAGCCGGCCAAATGTCCCTGGGCTTCTGACAGTGTCTTTTCATCCAATTCGCCGGCCAGATAATCGGCCAGCAGGTCTTTCATTCTTTTGCAGTTCATGGAGATATCCCTCCCTGGAGCTCGAGATAGATCCGGCCGAGGTCCTTGATGGCCCGGTGAACGGTCGACTTGACCGAGCCGATGTCGCAGCCCAGGAGCTCGGCGATCTCCCGGTATTTCATCTCCTGGAACCGGCTGAGCAGGAGGACCTCCTTCTTCCGGAGGGGCAGCCGGTCGAGCGCCGTCCTCAGCAGGGAGATATCAATCTCGGCGCCCATCCGTTCAGCCGCCGGCGTCTCCGGCGAGGCCGGCTCCTCGAACTGGTCATCGAGAGACAATTCCTGCTTCCGTTTCCGGAGATGATCGACGTGGACGTTCCGGGCGATCTGGTACATCCAGACGCTGAACTTGCTCTGGCCCTGGTAAGTCCTGCGGTACTTGAGGATCCGGAAGAAGACGTCCTGGACAAGGTCCTCGCTGGAGCTCCGGTTTCCGGTCAGCCGGAGGAAAAAGTTGAAGAGCATGATGTGATACCTCTCGAACAGGATAGCCAGCCGTTCGACCCGGCCGTCCTTGATCTCTTCCATCAGCCGGTTGTCAGATGTCGGGTCCACGAATCTCCTTGTTTTCGCTCGGGCTCACCCATATAGACTTGGATTCCAACAAAAGGTTACACAAAATTTCGCAAAATATTTACTCTTTTTGGTCCCTTCGGGGATTTTATCCTATAAAAGGGGACAGTATATCATTTTCCCAATTTTTTCATGATTCTGCCTCGCCTTGAGAATTCGGGAAAGCATTTACTGTCCCCAATTTCGTCCCCAATTTCCAATTTCTAGCGGGTGATGAATTTCTCCCACTCGAAAAGTCCGGGCACGCGTTCGTAGCCGCGGAGGGCGTCAGCGACTTCCGGAGACAGGTCCTGCAGCCAACCCCCCAACGAATCGACTTTTGACCGGCTGATCTCGACCATGGAGACGACTTTGGCGCCGATTTCTGTCTTCTTATGCCTGCCCATATATTTCGCGTCGAAGAGTGAATCGGTCATCCGGGAATTCGGGTTGAGGAACGCCAGCGGCGTGACTCCGGCCTCCTCGAAGGCTTTCTCCCAGAGCGGCAAGGCATACCCGTAATGGGTGCAGTTGAGGCTGACAAAAAGGGGAGGAAGGGGCGGCTCCATCTTCTGAAGGGCCTCACTCACGCAGCCCGAGATGAGCATCCCTGTCTCGTCCCCTTGATAGTCTCTTTCGATGAAGCTCTCGAGCTCGGGGCAGGCCTGGGAGCGGATGCGGCCGGAAGCGAACCCCCGCTTCTCCAGTTCTCTCGGGTAAGCGCCCTCCGAGATTGTCGTCGGCGTCCCGAAAATGATGACCGCCGCCTCCGGATGCGCCCGCAATCCCCGGCTGATGAGTTCGACTCCGGCGGCGACGATGCCGACGACCGGGAGCTTCGTTTTCCTTGCGAACGGTGTATCTTCATAGAGCACCGAGAGGGTGTTGCAGCCGATGAGGATAATATCGGGATGGTATCGTTTTTCCAGACTCCCGAGGGCGCTCGAAAAGATGCCAATTTTTTCGGCCCGCGTCTTCAGGCTGTTGTAGCCGCTTTCCGTCATGAACAGGGCGTTAAAAAATAGGAAATCCACCCTCTCGAAAATGCCCGCTTCCTTCATCCTCCGGGCCGCTTCGGCCATCACGGACAAACCTCCCAATCCCGAATCGGTCACGGCGATGGTGATGCGGCTTCGTTGGAAAAACGAATCCAGCCTGGGCTCGGATTGCAGCACGCTGACATCTTTCGGCCATAACAGAATGGCCGCGCCGAAGAACGCCAATAACAGAATGGAGAAACAAGGGTTTATTTTAAATTTCATCTTCGGCCCCTATTCTACCAGATTTGCGGGTGAAGGAATGATTTTCGGCATTCGGTTCGCTTTAAGCACGCAGATAGGCACGATCTCCGACTTACCGCCCTTCCAACTTTTATGGCGGAGTCCGCGTATTAGAGGGTGGGCAGGGAGATGTTTGACTAAATCCCCGGTTGCCGATATTTTAGGGAAGAACAGTCCCCGAGAGTTCAGCCGATGAAATGCCCGCGATGCCACGCCGATAACCCGGACGACAGCGCCTTCTGCAGCCGCTGCGGGACCCAGCTCATCAAGCCGCCCGCCTCCGTTTCCTTCACCCAGACGGCCACGTTCCTGGCCTCGCCGCACGACTTTCCCATCGGCGGCACCTTCGCTGGCCGCTATCAGGTTACCGAAGAGCTCGGGAAGGGGGGGATGGGCCGCGTCTACAAAGCATACGACACCGAGATCGGGGAACACGTCGCCCTCAAGGTCTTGAAGCCCGAGATTTCCGCCGACGAGAGCATCGTCGAGCGCTTCCGCAACGAACTGAAGCTGGCCCGCCGGATCTCCCACCGCAACATCTGCCGGATGTTCGACCTCGGCCGCAGCCAGGACACGACCTATATCGCCATGGAGTTCGTCTCTGGAGAGGACCTGAAAACCCTCCTCCGCAGGGTCGGCCAGCTCCCGGCGAGACGGACGGTGGCCGTCGGCCTGCAGGTTTGTGAAGGACTGGCCGAGGCCCACCGGCTGGGTGTCGTTCATCGTGACCTCAAGCCCCAAAACATCATGGTCGACCGCGAGGGAAACGCCCGCATTATGGATTTCGGGATCGCCCGCTCCCTCAAGGGAAAAGGTGTGACGGAGGCCGGCGTCATCCTCGGCACGCCCGACTATATGTCGCCGGAGCAGCTCGAAGGGAAAGAGGCGGACCAGCGTTCGGATATATATGCCCTGGGAGCCGTCCTCTACGAGATGGTCACCGGCGAGCCGCCCTTCGAGGGCGAGACTCCACTCATCGTGGCCGCCAAGCACAAGACGGAGAAGCCGCGCGACCCGCGGGAGGCCAATCCCCAAGTGCCGGAGGCCCTGAGCCGGCTCATCCTCCGGTGCCTGGAGAAGGACAAGGAAGCGAGATATCAGTCGGCGGAAGAGGTTACTGCCGACCTCACGGCGATCGAACGAGAATTGCCAAAAACGCGCGGTGCGACGGCCAAGATCACGAAAGCTTATCCAACCGGGTTGAGGAAACGCTGGCCGCTGGTCGTCGCCGGTGCCGCCATCCTGGCGCTGGCCACGATCGGCTACCTCCTGGTCGAGCGTAAAGGAAAAAGCCAAACACCGGGAAGCCCGAGCGGGACCGCGACCTCTGCCTACACGAGCTCGCTGGCCGTCCTGCCGTTCGAGGACCTGAGCCCGCTCCAGGACCAGGCGGTCCTCTCGATCGGGATCACCGACGACCTGATCACCAAACTCTCCTCGATCGGGCAGCTCAAGGTGATCTCCCGGCAGTCGGTGATGCGCTTCCGGGGGGAGAGCAAGGATATCCGGGAGATCGGGAAGGAGCTGGGCGTCGACAATATTTTAGAAGGGAGTATCCAGAGGGAAAAAGACAACCTCCGGGTCAATGTCAAGTTGACCCGGGTTGAGGATAGCTTCAACCTCTGGGGGGAAACGTTTGACCGCAAGGTGGAGAGCATCTTCTCCGTCCAGGACGAGATCTCCCGGGCGGTGGTCAACGCCCTGCGCATCGAGCTTGTCGCCGGCCAGGATTATATGCTTGTCAAGCGGTACACCCAGGATCCAGACGCCTATAACTTTTACCTCCAGGGCCGGATCGAGTGGAACAAACGGACGGAAGCCGCTATCAGGCGGTCCATCGAGCTCTATCAGGAAGCCATCGCCAGGGACCCGAATTTTGCCCTGGCCTACGCTGGCATCGCTGACGCCTACAGCTTCCTGGGGCGCCTGGGCTTTGCCCCGCCTACGGATGTTTTCCCCAAGGCCAAGGAGGCGGCGGAAAAAGCGCTCGAGATGGACAGCGCCCTGGCGGAAGGCTATATCGCCCTGGCTTTTATCAAGTACAATTACGATTGGAACTGGATGGACGCGGAGATCGATTTCAACTGGGCCATCGGCCTCAACCCCAACTACGCCACGGCCTATCAGTACTACGGGTCCCTTCTGGCCAGCGTCGGACGTTTCGACGAGGCCCTGGCCAAGTTCGAAAAAGCGCAGGAGCTCGATCCCAAGTCCGTTCCCATCCAGGCCTCGATCGCCTCGCTTTATTATTACACCCGGCAGTATGACGAGGCGATCAAGAAGTGGCGCGAGATCAAAAAAGCAGACGGAAGCTTGAGCTGGGTATATTACTTTCTCGGAATTGCCTACCTGGAGAAGGGCTCGGCCAAGAAAGCCCTCAAGGAATTCGAAGGCGCGGAGAAACTTCCCGGCGGGGTCAACCTCGGCTCCGTAGGGAAAGCCTGCGTTTACGCGGTCACCGGGAAGCCGTCACAGGCTGAGGCCGAGCTCGAAGCCCTGGTCCAGCGGTCGAAACAAGCCTATGTCCCCGATTATTATATGGCCGTGATCAGCGCGGCCCTGGGCGACAAGGAAAAGGCCTTCGGCTACCTGGCGATGTCCTACGCGGCCAAAGACGCCGAAGAGCTCTACCTGAAATTCGATCCGCTTCTCGACCCGCTCCGCGACGACCCCCGGTTCAGCGACTGGCTCGAGAAGATGAACCTGCGCTGATCGCCCCCTGTTTTCTAAACGCCGAAGCTCGTCCCGATCGAGCGGGCGGCGGCGATGAGGGGATGATCGAGCGGAACCGTTCTCGGGCCTCCGGAAGCGACCTGCAAGGGGACTGAGGCAATCTCCCCACCTTGAACAGCCACCATCCTGCCGAAGTCACCCTGGGTGATCAGGTCGACCGCTTTGGCGCCGAGTTGCGTTGCCAGGATGCGGTCGGAGGCCGTCGGTGAGCCGCCCCGCTGGAGGTGGCCCAGGACGACGGTCCGCGATTCAATAGCGGTCGTCCGCTCGAGCGCGTCCTGCAGGACGAACCCGATCCCGCCCAGGCGGACGGGGTCGGCGCTCTTTTTGACGATCTTTTTTATGACGACGTCCCCGCCTTTAGGCTTGGCGCCTTCGGCGACGACCACGATACTGAAGCGCCGGCCTTTCCGGTGCCTTTCCCGGACCTTGGCGGCGACGGCTTCGATCGTATAGGGGATCTCCGGGATGAGGATGATGTCGCCCCCGCCGGCTACCCCGGCGTACAGGGCGATCCAGCCGGCATGGTGGCCCATGACCTCGACGATCATAACCCGGTGGTGGGACTGGGCCGTGCTGTGGATCCGGTCGACGGCCTCCGAGGCGATGGCCACCGCGGTGTCGAACCCGAAGGTGACGTCCGTCCCCCGGAGGTCATTATCGATCGTCTTGGGGACGCCGACGACGGGGAGGCCGTCCCGGAGCAGGTGGAAGGCGATGCCTTGGGTTCCGTCTCCGCCGATGCAGATGAGCGCGTCGATATTCAGCTCCTTGGCGGTCCGGATGGCCTTCCTGGAGACATCCTTGAAGACGACGTCCTTTCCCTTCTTGACGGCATAACGATAGGGGTTCGAATTTTTTGACGCGCCGAGGATCGTCCCCCCGAGAGTGAGGATCCCCGAGACGTCGTCGTAGTGGAGCCGGCGGTGGCGGCCGTGGATCAGGCCTTCGTAGCCGTCCTCGACGCCGATGATTTCCATCTCGTATTCCAGGATGGCTTTTTTGGCAACGGCGCGGATGACCGCGTTGATCCCGGGACAATCCCCTCCGCCGGTCAGGATGGCGATCCGGTTCTTTTTTTTCATTCTTTGACCTCGGGAGGTGCCGTTTAGGCACCCGACTTCTCTCTTGTTATAGGCCATCCGGCCGCTCCCGGCAAGGAAAATCGGGGACAGTATATCAATTTCCCATTTTCCTCTTGGCCGCGCTGTTCACCTGATCTATTCACAAATAATGCAAAAAATATTCCCCCTCCCCTGGCGGGAGGGGATAGGGGGGAGGGGGTATCTTTTTACAGTCACCCTCTCCCCGACCCTCTCCCGTCCGAGACTGTGTCGCAATTAGAAAGGGATTGCAGATCAACAATAAAAATATTCATGGGAAATCCATATTGATATAATACGATAGAAGCCGATGAAACAGGA
>JBAQGA010000091.1:0-2922 GCA_049287565.1 Candidatus Aminicenantales bacterium | reverse complement strand
AGACATCTAAGATATCGCCGTATTTCCCGGGGCGAGCCTCAGTCAGGACATTACAAAGTGCCCTTTGAATCTCTTTAAAACTCATTACCGGCATGATGGCTCCTCCTTTTTAGAGATCGGCAAGGACGCCGACCCAGGTTTAATTCGCCGTGTCCCCGAGCCCCCGTGTCATTTTTTCTTGTCTTCCGTCTTCTTCTCTTCGGGTGCCGGTTCTTTCTTGTTGACGGGGTATTTCTTTCCGTCATTGATTGCAACGACTATGTACTCGCCGTAATCCTTCCACGAAAGCACGTCCTCTTCTCTTGCCGGACGCTCCCAGGGGGTGCTCTTGTTGACCTTTCTTCCGTTCTTCTCGATGAGCTCCGTCTTTGCTCCTGTCATCTTGATTCCCTTCAAATACTTCGGATCGATCTTAGCCATTTTTTGTTACCTCCTTTTTTTGGATTAAACTCTAAATTCTAAACTCTAAACTCTAAATAAATACAAATTTCCAAAACTCAAAATCCAAACTTAGGATTTAGGATTTAGTGTTTAGGATTTCCTTGTCATTCCCAACGGGAATGATAAGGCACATGGTCTCAGCCACAGTTGATCGTTTCTTCAATCGGAGCGGCCGGATCCCTCGGATACATCATTAATACCCCGCCGATGTTAAAAGGCTCATCCACCGGCACATGCTGGCCGTCGGCCGCAAGATGAGAGGGCCTGGGCTTCATCGGATGCCCGACGTGACGCCACTGCTTCTCGAGGCCGTCGACATATTCCGCTGCATCTTCCATTCTTTTCTCGGCCGCCGTCGAGAAGACTCGGCCCATCTCCGTCTTCGTGATCACCTCAGCCCTTCTCGCAATCGACCCGAAGATCGAAGGATCGTCAAGATTCTTTCCGATCGCCGCGGCAACCTCCTGCGGAGTCTTCCCGCCCATGACGCCGAGCGTCAGCTCGCCACGAATTTTGTCCCATGCCGATTCGGAAAGGCCCTCGATCTTATGAAAGGTGAAGTCCTTGAGCGTATCGAGAAGCGTCTTCGATAGCGCAAACCCCGTGGATACCCCGAGCTGATTCAGCGGGGCATCGACCAGGGTTTTCCCGAGATTCCAGCTCTCGTCGAGAAGCCCTCCGGCCTCTGCCCTGGCTTTCGATGTATAGCTCCTGATCTGGCTTTCGATCTCCGAGAGCATCTGGTTCAAATGATAGGTCTTCCATTCCGTAAGGGCGGCCTTGCCCAGCTCATTGACCGTCTGCCTGCGGAGCTCCTCCAAAAGGTCGAGCATCGATTCGGCGCCTGTCCGGATCGCCCGGTCCTTATCCTTTAATATGCGCTTGATCGTCGCGTTGACCGTTGCCATATTTCTTCCTATTGCGGATTGCGGATTGAAACCCGAAAACCGCTTTTTTTGGTCAGTGACCTTACATAACCCACGATCAAACACCCCCGAAACACCCTCAAAACCCCCCTGAAACACCCTCCATTCCGGTCAACTTTTGGGGGGTCTAACCTCTCCTATGGGCTTGCCGAAAAAGTCTTGTCCTGGCGCATCCTGAGCGTTTTGCTTGTTTTCATATCCTCTCGCCCATTCGTAGAAACTATCCTCAAAAATAAGGACCGTTTTCCCTATTTTGACCCAGGGCATCCCAAGCTTTCTCCATTCCAGAAGAGTATCCTCGGTGATCCCTAATTTCCTGGCCATATCCTCGGCTCTTTTTAATTTCATTTCATTCTCCGCGTCGCGCCTTCGGTCTTTTCCCTTTCCTCCTCACGTTTCCGTGTTTCGGCATCTTCTTCCAGGTAGTCCTGGTTGTCTTCTTCAAATTGCTCGCTCTTGACTTTTTCCGCCATGCCCTCCATGTCGATCTCGACTCCCAGGTAGTTGATAACCACGCCGAAGATCTGGCGGGCCGTCTCCCGGTCGATCCATTTGCGATCCTGGGCCACGGCGAGGGATGTCGAGACCTGCCCGATGACGGTCGCATATTTACCGACGTCCTTGACCGATAGCTCCGGGACGATCACCTCGTAGTCGTAAGCCTTCTCTTCCGGCATCTTCAGGAAGCGCGATTCCAGGCCCTTTTCGATCTGGTAGTCCAGGATCGATTCGATCAAGAATTTGAAGTATCGCTGTTTTGAGGAGAGCATCTTGAATGTGGGCGTGCCCATCTCCACGGCGGTTGCCCGGTTGACATCTCCGCCTCCTCCATACCAGTGCTCGGGATACCCGAAGGGGCCGAGGATATGATTGCGGAAGAGTCTGGCGCCCTCTGCAAAGTCCGGGGCCTGGAGATTCGGGGCCTTGGGTTCGGCCGCTACCTTCTCATTGTGGCCGAAAATCGATCCTGACTTTTTGACGAAATTTCGGATCTGGTCCTCGATCGCGCTCTTGTCGCCTCCAGTTACCGTCAGATCCCACACGAAGGCATTGATCTGTCGCCACTTGTCGCTCGTGTCGAATAGGTATTGCTCGTAGTTATCGAGCCAGTCGGCGACGGTCAGGAGCTCGCTTCGCCCGCGCGGGGAGTTCGTGACATTGTTGATCGCCGAGAAGAAGCATTCGCCGTCCCGATAGCCGCTTCGCATTTCTTTCGCCTTTTTCGAGATGACGTAGTCCGCCTCTTCCGGGAGGACCGTCCGGTATTTGCGGCCCTCGTATCCCGGAATGTCTTTAAGGAGAACCCCGATCGGCACCTTCACGTTTTCGGGGTCGGTCACAACTTCCTTGATTTGCGACGTGTCGATATACCCGAGCCTGAGCCTGCCGGTCTGCTTTGCGACAAACGCCGGGAGACAGAGCTCGCCATAGATCAAATGCTCTCGGACGTGCTTTTCAAGATAAAGGTCCATACGATTGACCGGGTCGTACCAAAAATCGTCCAGATACTCCTGGACCTCTTCTTCTTTCGCCTGATAGGGAAGCCCCTCGGCCA
>JBAQGA010000090.1:0-46838 GCA_049287565.1 Candidatus Aminicenantales bacterium | reverse complement strand
GTCCTTTACTCCGCCTCTTTCGAGTTCCCCAAGTGGCTGGGCCACCTGCGCTCCTGGAATGTCAGCGAACTCAATCTGACCTACAATCGCGGCTCCCAGCTCGAGGAGATCCGGGATGTCGGTGCGGAATTTGTTGCCGACGCGGGAGTGCTCCTTAGAGATAGAGACTGGTCGATGCGCGTGGTCTATACGGCCTATGACGCCCAATCCGACGGCGTCATGAATGACCGCCTGGATTTCACTCCCTCCCAGGCCTCCACACTCGACGATTATCTCGATCTCGGTCTGGGCAGTCCCGAGGTCGAGCCGCTGATCCGCTTTGTCCTGGGCGAAGGGCGAGCCTGGAAGCTGGGCGATATTAACCACTCTTCACCCCAAGCCCTAAACCCTCCCTCCGGGACGCCGAACCTGATGGGTCCGGGCTATGACAGCTTCAAGGAGACATTGAAAGATCGGCGAAAGGTCACCGTGGCCGGGGCCAATGACGGCATGCTCCATTGTTTCGACGCCGCCACCCTGGAGGAACTTTGGGCCTTCATTCCGAACAACCTGCTCTATAAGCTGAGGCGAATGAACGTCGTCGACCCCGACTGCGGCGCCTACCTTTACCATCATTTCTTTGTCGACGGCACCCCGACCATCCAGGATGTCTATTATGCCGGGGCTTGGCATACGGTCCTCGTCTGCGGACAGGGGGCCGGCTGGGGGAAGGACCACAAGTGGTACTACTTCGCCCTGGACGTCACCGACCCTGAATCTCCCCAGCCGCTCTGGGAATTCACCCACGACTACATGGGTGAGACTTGGTCCGTTCCTGTCATCGCCAAAATCCAGACGCCCGCCAAATGGGTTGTATTCTTCGGCTCAGGCTACGACAGCGACGGCGATCCTGGGGTTGAAATCGGGAACTATTTCTATGCCGTAGACCTGGAGACCGGCCAGTTGCTCCGGGAATTCGAAGTTGTGGAGCAGCATGAGCCCACCAGCCCCTTCGGTATCCAGAACACGCTGCCCGGCTCGCCGGAGATCGCCGACGTCGACGCGGACGGCTATGCCGACGCCGTTTATTTCGGCGACCTTCTCGGTCGGGTTTGGAAAATCGACCTGACAACGGGCGCGGGCGACTGGGAGCCGGAGGTCATCTACAGCGATCCTTACCGACACCCGATCATCACCAAGCCGGCCGTGTTCGTTAACCAGGTCGATAATGTCGTCCATCTCTATTTCGGCAGCGGCGGCGATGAAGGGTCCCCGAACGACGGCACCTATTCCTTTATCTCACTCGTCGATGGCGGTACACCCTATGTGGAGTGGTACCTGGGACCGGATGACCTGGCCGATCAGCTGGACATCAGCATCGCCACCAAGAAGGATCAGTTTTCCGCGGGAGAGCGCGTCTGGGCAGACCCGGTGATCTCCGACCGCATCGTTTACATCGCCACCCTCGAAGGCAGCATCGAATCGCTCAACCCCTGCCTGACCCTGACCGGCGCCGGCCGCATCTACGGCCGCTACATCCTGGGCAACCAGGTCGGCGGATCGTCCATCCTGAACGAGATGGGCGGTCCGATCGAATTCCTGGAGACCAAGCAGAAGGTGCGCTCGGCCGTGACGATCGGCGAGACGCAGCTCGTAACCGAAGAAGGCCAGAGCGATATCAATAAACGGAAGGTTTACATCCAGAGTTACACTCAGCCCGGTGAAGGAGGGCCTGAGCCCCCGAGCCAGGTCCTGGCCCAGCCAGTTCCGCAGTCGGCTCTGATGATCAAGTCCTGGCGAGAGGTCTACAAGGTTTTTAAGAGATAGCAAAATCCTTCCAGCTCCTGGCGTTTGTTCGATTTGACATCTGCGCAACCGGACATCTATATTAGGGGCCTGAATCAGGAAGACCAATGGGTGTCTGGGATGCCATCCTGCTCGGGATCGTCGAAGGGCTGACCGAGTTTATCCCCGTCTCCTCCACCTTCCATCTCATCGTCGCCGCCCGGATCTTCGGCGTCGGGGAGGGAGAATTCGTTAAGCTGTTTGAGGTCTTCATCCAGAGCGGCGCCATCCTGGCCGTTCTCCTTCTTTTTTGGAAAAGGCTCAGGAAAAATCCCGCTCTGGTGACGAAAACTCTTGTTGCCTTTTTGCCGACCGTGGGACTCGGCGTCCTGGCCTATCGGACGATCAAGAGCGTCTTTTTTGACTCCTACAACTGGATGATCGGGATCTTCATCCTGGTGGGTTTCGTTTTCCTCATTTTTGAAAGGCTGGTCAAGAAGGGAAAATTCTCTCCCCGAAAAGCCTTGGCCGAGCTGACCTACCGGGATGCCGTCCTCGTCGGACTGGCGCAATCGCTGGCTTTTTTCCCCGGGGTATCGAGAGCCGGAGCCGTAATCCTCGTCATGATGGTCCTCGGGTTCAGACGTGATGAAGCCGCAGCCTTCTCCTTTTTCCTGGCCATCCCGACGATCCTGGCGGCCGGAGCCTATGACCTTTTCAAGACGAGAGACCTATTGTTTCAGTCGGTTTCCTATATCCCGATACTTGTTGTCGGTTTCCTTGCGGCCTTCGCGGTCGCCGCCCTCGCCCTGAAGTGGCTGATCCGCTACCTCCAGAACCACACTCTTAATCTCTTCGGCTTTTATCGGATCGCGGCCGGAGTCCTTTTGCTCCTGGCGGTCCTTTTTCTCTAAACCAGGCCGACGAGGGGAAGGAGGACCCTCAACCCCGCCCAAATGACCACACCTCCCGTCAGGTTGAGCAGCGTGCCTGCCCGCAGCATTTTCGTGATGGGGACGAGACCCGAACCATAGACGATGGCGTTAGGGGGGGTAGAGACCGGGAGCATGAAGGCGTAGCTGGCGGCGATAGTCGCGCCGATGGCCGGAGGAACAGGGTTCAACCCGGCCGCCTGGGAGATTGAGATCAGGATGGGGACAACCATCGTGGCGGCGGCGGTGTTGGAGGTGGTCTCGCTGACCAGGATGGCCAGATAGATGCCGGCCAAGGTGAGGCCCCATACCGAGGTCGTGCCGAAAATCCCGAGCAATCCCCGGCCGAGGCTTTCGGCCAGCTTCGTCTGGAACATCAGGTCGCCCAGGGTCAAGCCCCCGCCGAAGAGGAGAAGGGTCCCCCAATCGATCTGCACGGCTTGCCGCCAGGTCAGAGTGAACTGCCTTTTCTTCCAGTTTAGCGGCAGAAGAAAAAGAAGCAGGACGGCCAGGAGGGCCGCAACGGCCTCAGGGAGGCGGTCGTTGTAGATCCGAGAAAGAGGGGAGGAGGGGCCGGAAAACAGCGCCAGGAAGCCGGGGAAGACCCATAGGCCCACCGCCACCAAGAAGGCGACCAGGCAGTTCTTCTGGCCGCGCGTCCAGGGCCCCAGCTTCTGGAGCTCGGCGCGAACAAACTCACGGCTACCCTGAATGCGGCGGACCTCCGGTTTGTGAAGGAAACGCATGATGAGATAGAGGAACAGGTACATGATCATGAGCAAGGGGACGGCGAAAAGCATCCAGCGGAAAAAGGGGATCCTGACCCCGGCCAACTTGTCAATCATGGCCAGTCCGATCAAGTTAGGGGGAGAGCCGACCGGAGTGCCGATCCCGCCCGTGGACGAGGCATAGGCAGCCATAAGCATCAGGCCGGTGGTGAAGCGGAGGCGTTCGACGGGGACGGAGCGGCCCGCTTGGCGGGCCATCAGGTCGGCCATGGCGCTGATAATCCCGAGGCCGATCGGGAACATCATGGCCGTCGTGGCCGTGTTGCTGATCCACATGGACATCAGAACGCAGACCGCGCCGAAGACAAAAAGGATCCGGCCGGAGCTCGAGCCGACCCAATGCCTGGAAAGCAGGGCATAGGCCAGCCGCTTGTCCAGTCCGTGAACGGACATGGTCCGGGCGATAATGAAACTCCCCAGAAAAAGGAAGATGATGGGGTTGGCGAAAGGGGCGAGAACCGTCTTGGCGTCGGCCACACCGGTGATCACACACAAGGCCGCTCCAAACAGCGAGGTAATCGGGATAGGAACCGGCTCGGTGACCCACCAGACGACGACCCAGGCGATCACGGCCGCCAGCGTATGAGCCCGCGAGGTCAAGCCGTTCATTGGCAACAGGTAAACAATGAGCGATAGGAGCGGGCCCAGGAAGAGGCCGGCGCTCCGCCGGAAGCGCTCGAACCGCCTCTCCGCTTCCGAAAAAGCCGCATCGAGCGAGGAGCCTTCCTCGGCACCTTCAAGCACATCTCCCTCCTGGTCCTGGTGTCCCATTGCCGGGAATCGTATCATATCCAAATCCCTGGACTCAACAGCTTAAGTCAAAAACAGTTGATTATTGAGCATAGAGAAATAAACCAAACCGAAATGGGTGGCGCGGCGTATTTCTGCCCGGACGAGGCCGATGGTGGCGGGTGGGCGGGTCTTGGCGAGAACGGGCAGGGATATGCCGTGACGGGGCCCTTTCGCTATTTTGACTTCCACGGGCGGCTGTGCTAAAAAAAATTCATGAACGTCCTGGTGATCCTGGCCGTGGCCGTGGCCGCCTTCGCGCTGGCCAGCCGCTTCTATTCACGCTACATCGCCCGCGTGCTGGGCGAGGACAAAAACAATCCGACGCCGGCCGTTTCCCGCAATGATGGCCGCGACTACGTCCCGACCAAACCATACATTGTCTTCGCCCACCATTTTTCGGCCATCGCCGGCGCCGGCCCGATTCTCGGACCGACCATGGGCATCCTTTACGGGTTCGTTCCCGCCTGGTTGTGGGTCGTCTTCGGCGGGATCTTCATCGGCGCGGTCCATGATTTCACCTCGCTCTTCATCAGCATCCGGGAGGGCGGAAAGTCGATGGCCGAGGTGGCCCGCAAAACCCTCGGCAACGCGGGGTTCAACCTCTTCATCGGGTTCACCATCGTCATGATCGTCCTGGTCACTTCCTCCTTCCTCAGCGCCACGGCGATCTCATTGACTTCTCTCTGGCCCTTGAGCAAAATCGGCCTCGTCGAGGGACAAACCTTTCTCAAGACGGTTGTGCAAGATGGGGTGGTCATGGGCCGGATCGGCGGAATCGCCTCGATGTCCGTCATCATCATCACGTTTTGTTCGCCGTTTCTCGGCTGGCTGCTGTATAAGAAAGGGATCAAGACGGTCCTGGCATTTTTGCTTGCTTTGACGATCAGTGCGGCCAGCATCCTGGTGGGGATCGCTCATCCGGTGATGCTTTCTCCGCTCATCTGGATGATTATCATTTCCATCTATGTCTTTTTTGCGGCCGGAGTGCCTGTCTGGGTGATTCTTCAGCCCAGGGATTTGATCAACGTCCAGATCCTTTACGGTGGCATCATCCTGCTGGTCGTCTCCCTGTTTTCGACCGGGTTGAATGGCCTTGCTGTCTCCTTCCCCAAATTCAACATTCCTGAGGGCGTGCAAAGCCTGGGCTTTATCTGGCCGATGATGTTCTGTACTATCGCCTGCGGCGCGATTTCGGGTTTTCATGCCCTCGTGGCGGGCGGAACCACGGGCAAACAGGTGTCCTGTGAGACACACGCCCGAAAAATCGGCTTCAACTCCATGCTCCTTGAATCCGTTCTGGCGGTCTGCGTCCTTCTCGCTCTGGGCGCGGCCATGAACTTCGCCGATTATAAGTCCGTGGTCTGGCCGACCGATCCGGCGGTCAAGTCCAACCCGATCCTGGGATTCTCTCTCGCCGCCGGGGGGCTTTTCCACCAGGCTCTTGGGATTCCGACGGCCTTGGGGGCGATCTTTGGCATTCTCATGGTCGAGGGGTTCGTCGTCACCACGCTGGATGCGGCCGTTCGTCTGAACCGCTATTTGTTCGAGGAGCTGTGGAGCATTGTCTTTTCGGTTCCGCCGAAAATTCTGAAAAACTATTGGTTCAACTCCGCACTCTCGGTGGCGCTGATGTGGATCCTTGCTTACTCCAATGCCTTCAGCGCCCTCTGGCCGATTTTTGGGACCGCTAACCAGATGTTGGCGGCCTTGACGCTCCTGGCGGTCTCCTCTTGGCTGCTTCTGAGGAAAAAGAAAAATTTCTTCACCCTGATTCCTGCCATTTTCATGCTGCTGACAACTATTGTTTCTCTCTTCATCCTGATGAGAAACTACCTGCGGAGCCGGAGCTACCTCCTCATCGCCGCCGACTTCCTGCTCATGGTCCTGGCCGTGGGTGTCGTCTGGCTGGTCGTGAAAACCTTCCTCAAGCCGAAAAAGAGAGGAGTTCCTGGGGCCGCTTGAACGCTTCGATGTGAAGGGAGGAATCGGATGTCGGCGGTATTCGAGGACGAGCCAAAAATCGCTTGGAGCGATATCATTCTGGAAGCCCTGCGGGGGATCAAGAGCGAGATCCTGCTGTATGCGGTCGTCGTGGCCGCGCTCCTCATTGGAACGGCTGCCCTGGGAATCGAGATCCTCAAAGAGCTGAAGTGGCCGCTGGTCGTTGTCTTCACGCTGGCCCTTTTGGCCTATTTTGTGGCCGGGGCTATCCCCCGGGCAAGGAACCGGCTGATCAAACGAAGAATGGAATAGCCGGCCGCTTCTCATTTTTTTTCGGCAAAGACCCGGGTAGAACTATAAAAGAACGGATTCCTCAGCGTTGAAAAAAATCGGGGATTTCGGTATAGTCTAGAGAGTTCGATCTTCTGCGCCCGTAGCTCAGCTGGATAGAGCGACTGACTACGAATCAGTAGGTCGGCAGTTCGAATCTGTCCGGGCGCGTTTGCTTTTTCTGGGGGAAGGTCAATCCATCAGTCGATCTCGTGGCGTCGGAAGAACGTCAGGATCTGATCCTCTCAGGATCCGCGCCGGATCCTCTCGAATCCGGAAACACAGACGTACTCCAACCGTTCATTTTTTTCGACGGCGTCGAGCAGGAGGTTGAGACCCAGGGTGTCGCTCGAGATATGGCCGGCGATGACGACGTTCAGGTTTGCCTTCTTGGCGTTCTCGAGGTGGTCTTCGCTGATGTGCATCCCGACCAAAGTGCTGACCCCGCTGGCGGCGTACTTCTCGAAGACGTCCTTGGCTCCTTCCGTCCCGCCGGTCATGTCGACAAAGACCTTCCCGGAGCGGCTCTCCTCCGAACCGCTGACGATCTTAGGGGGAAGCTGGAGGAAGGCTGACCTTCGATACTCGGGAATATCCCGCAGGAGATCGAGGAGGTCCTTGAGCCGGGAGGGCTTTTTCTCTTCGATCAGCCGGGTGAGATAACGGGTCACGCAGTTGTCGGCCGCGGTGTGGATGCAGATCATCGGCAGACCCAGCAGCCTGGCCACATCGACGCTCCTGTTGTGATTGACCGGCATCAGCCGCCTCTCGACCTCGCCGATCCTTTTTTCCATGAGCTTCTCGGCGACGCTGAGGGTGATCCCGCAGGCGGCCAGAAGGTCCGATTGAAGCGTCATGACGTCGAAAAGCCGGGCCAGGGCAGACCCCTCCGGGTGATGGGCGATGACCAGGTCGATCTTGCGCTCAAGATCTTTGTTGAGGAGGTGGGTGAGGAGGAGTTCGCCGACCTCCATATCGATGCCGACGATGGCTTTCTTGATCTCGAGATCAGGCTCACCGCTGAGGATGCGGGTGTCGGAGAAGGGATTGACGAGACGGTCCCGGTCGTAATATTCACGGTCTTGTTCGTCAAGTTTATCGAAGCGTCCTTTCTCTTCCGCCAAAAGATTCTCGATGCCGTCCCGCCCCCGCGGGTCGTTTTCGATCCCCGCTTCGACGGTCGCATGATAGAAATCCTTGAGTTTCATCTGGATATCTCCTTCCGATCGGCTCTTATTCCGGCACGCCCTCTATGATTACCACAGATGACCGCGCTGTTCAATCCGGCGCATTCAAGGAGAAACATCTCCATTTATGTGACTCCATTGGGCGCAGGGAGCCGCCCTCGAACGGAGGTTGCTTCGGCGGACTTAGATGTGCTATAAAATGGCCAAAACTGGGACGGCGTTTGAAGCATGAACAAGAAAGCAGAAAACCAGCTCTATTTCAAGGCCGGGACTGCCTTTGACCATCTGAAACTGGCCATTCAGACATTCGAGACATATCTGAACAAGACGGGACCGGAAGGCACACCCGAATATTACAAGGCGCGGAATTTCTTGCGCGACGGCGAGAAATTCTACAAGGAGGCCCTCAAAGAGGCCAAAAAGCTTCTCGGCCCGCTGCCGCCCTACTCCTCGGCCGAATTCGAAAAATGGAGGACGGATTTTCTGAGCCGGCACCGGATCCGGGTCGAAGCCCAAGAGTTGAATGACCTCAAAGAGGAACTGGCCCGGAATGGACAGCTGGGTCCGTGGATCGCCGTCGAGGATATCGAAAGGCTGCTGGCCAAGGACTATGAGGCTCAAAAGACCGGGAAGCGCAAGCTGGCCAACATCAAGGTCCGGATCATCCTGGACCGGCTCCAGGAACTCCTCGGCCAGGCCGGCGACCTCAAGAATAAAGCCATGGCCAAGCTCCAGTCGGGCGGTTAGGGCCGTTCTTCGAGGTCGATCCGCTCCCTCCAATAGCGCAGCTTTCCCGCTCCCGGGCCATCGGGGCTGGCGTCGAAGGCCAGTCCGAAAAGAGATGGTTTGGCCTCGATCAGCACCCGATCGCGAAAGAGGGCTTTGGTCAGGTTGACGATCGTAAAGCTCAGCCTGTCGCCTCCCGACCGTTCCCCCTTGCCCTTAGACAGAGAAGAGAAAAGGAGATCGCCGTCCGTTTCAAACTCGCCCAAACGGATCCTGCCCGCTTCATAAGTATAGCGGGGTCTCCGCCAATCCCGGCTGATATCCCGGCGCAAGTCGCTTTTTGTGCCGACAAAGTAAGTCTCATCCTCAGTCCTGATGGCAATGCCGAGAGCCGCCCTGTCCGGGTCGACCGGGAGGACACGGACCCGGCCCGGCCATTCGAGATAAGCCGCGTCTTTCGAGTGGGGGATGAGGACCGTCACGAACCCGACCGTCTCTCCGAGCTCGAAATGCTGGGCGATCGTCTGATGGATCATGAACTCATCCTGGTAGTGCCGCCTGATCGATTCCACCCCTTCGAGAATGGGCTGGGTGGGAAGGAAGAGGACGAGGAGATTCTTCTCCGTCGACAGGGCCTTGTTCTGGATCTTTTCATAAGTGGTCCGGTACCAACGGTCGCCGCGGGCGATGATCTTCTGGGTGTGCCAGAGGTCGGCCAGGGTGAACCAATCTTCTCTTCGGGCCTTGAAGATATCGAAAACGACGAAAATTTCGGGGCCTTTTAGGTAGACGATCACCCGGTCCCATTCGTATCCCCAATCATCATCCAGGAGCCGCGTCCGGCTGTAATCGAAGTCCTCGAAGGTCAGGAAATCGACTTTTTGGGTCCGCACCCGCCGGTAGGAGCCGGCGTTGTGAAGAAAGCCGAGGACCGGCTGTCCGGGGACCTCGTCGCGGATGCTGTAGCGGAACTCGCCTTTTTTCTGGCCCATCCAGATCTTCTCGGGCCGGACACAGAGCCGGTTATGGAAGTAGTCCTGCCGATAGGCGCCGAAGGGACCGGAAGGCATGTAGTCCCTGTAGCCGGCGTCGTGGAGCAGCACCGATCCGCCGGACATGAGCAACACCAGGCTGTTCTCGTCGGCGTGTCCGTGGGTCATCTTCTCTTCCTCGACGGGGATGGTGTCGCGGAGATAGTCGCGGAAGTTCAGTCCCCCGTCTCCTTCATCCCGGTAGTTGAGGAGTAGGTAAGTGCTCTGGGGTTCCCAGCCATTCCGGAAGACGATTTTTTTGCCCTGGACATCCTCCATCACCTCGGCGGATAGAGAGGACGGTGGGGCGGGCTTGACGGCGTCGGTCCCCCAGCGGTAGCCGTCCAGAAGCATGTAGGCCAGACCTATATTCCTGAAATTCTGGAAGTCGACAAACTTCCGGGCGATCGTGGCCGCCGCCCATTTGAGATGAGGGTCCTGGTAAGCGGCCGCGGCGGCCTCGAAAAAGACAAGAAAGTGTGTCCAATTGGACTCCCAATGAGCATCGCCGAAATCGGGCACCATGCCCGCCGGGCTCAACAGATGAAGGTAGTACTGGCTGTAATAGTACATCTCGGGCGTTTGTAAGAGGTCCTGCTGTCTGTCCAACGCATCGGAGTATCCTAATAGCGCATACAACCAGACTCCGTTATAAATGGTCGCGTCCTCGATCTGCCAGTTTCCCCAGTTGTCATCGCCCAGCGCCCGGCGCTGCATCTCCCAGACTTCTCGCCGGGGGTGTCCGGGAAGAGCCCGGACCGCCCAGGCCAGGGATTCGGCCCGCAGAGCGGCTCGGTTCATCGGCCCCCACTCCTGGCTGCGGAGGAGGTATTCGAGGCTGTGGGCGATCTCGGTCTGGATCGCCTTATCTTCAGCCGGGCTCAGAACGCCGCCCCGATGTAGGACGTCATAGGCCCTGATGTAGCGCATGACTGTGAAGAAATCGGGCAAGGCCGGAACCCCGTCCTCATAATCGGCGCGCCTGGCCTTGGCCCAATCCGGATAGGCGGACCGATAATCACCGTAGGTCAGGAGGACCTTTTTCGCCCGTTGAGCGTATTCCGGTCTTTTCTCGGTCTCGTAGAGAAACCCGGATATGACAGCCATCTCGAGCAACCCTCCGGGCGGCCGATAGCCGAAGACATTCTCCGGATCGAAGTCCTTTCTCCATTGGTCGATGAGCTCGTCGGAATGGGTCCAAACCCATTCCGCCGAGGACCGGGCGAATTCCAGGTATTGCGTCCGGGGGACCGCTTTGGCGGCGGCGCGAGGTTCAGCGCCGAAATCCGGTTTCCAAGAAAAGAGCGCGGCCGGCAGAATAAACAAGAAAAATCCGATGATCCTGACAAACTTCAGACCGCTCATGGGATTTTTCCTCCTTAAAGGAACCCGCTCGGGATAAACCCGAGATGCGGGGATGGAGAATTCCGCTTCAGACCGGAAGAACGACTTCGTTTCAGTCGTCCCCGGATGAGATTCAGGCGGAGGACGGAGGCTACTCGAAAACCTGCTTCAGGATTGCCACCAGGTCAAGGGCGTAGTCGACTTCGGTCAGAGGGATCTTTTTGCTCTCGGTGATCTTGGTGAAACGAGAGTCCTTATTGCTCTCCTTAGTCACGATGATATAGTCGGCGAAAGGCGCGACGGCATCGATCATCCGCTCGTTATCGCTTCCAGGCGCGCCGCGGAGCGCTGTCCCTCCCACGTGGACGGCTAGGATGAAAATCTTGTTCTGCTTGCAGTAATCGAGGATCCTCTTGAGACGGGCTTCCTCCGTCTCAATGGTCAGCCCCGAAGCTCCCATCCCCTTGAGACTCGCTCCGATGGCGAAGATGACCGTCTGGTAGGGCGTCCCCTTGGGGAACTTAGCCAAGTCGGTATAGATCTCGGCATGGAAACCCGGCCCCGATTCTTTGTCGGCCAGCCCGACGCCGGCCTTCATCATGTCGACATCCGGCACATCGCAGTAGTCGAAGCCGATGCCGGCCTCTTCGAGCACGATGTTGACCGTGGTAACATCGTTGCTCTGCCCGGCCGAGGTGGTCAGGACCGGCAGCTTGGCCTTGGGAACCGTGGTTTGGCCGCTGGAAACAGCCATCGAGACACAGAGAACTACGGAAATGCCGATCAAGAAGAATCTCGCTGCTTTCATTGCTGAACTCCTCCTTCCATCGAAATCCGATGGTCAACGTTTATTCTATCGCCAAATCAGCCCATTATTCAAGAAGGGGTTAAGAAGGCCTTTTATTTACCGTCCGGCTCGGTGATCACGTCCCAGACCTTAATCGCCTTCCTCCACCATTCTGGATAAAGGTTCCGGCCGCGGTCAAAAGCCCGCTTTTCGGGATTATAATAGCCGAGTTTGTTGAAATGGACGAATAGATCGTCACCCAACTTCCACCAGGCCTTGACGACATTGTCGGCATGGCTCAGGCAGAACCCGTCGAGGTAACCGATTCCCTCGAGGGAAGACCGGTTGTAACGCGCGAGGGCCTCTTTATCGACCTCCGGGATCCGCGCTACCGTCTTGGCCTCCCACTCGGCCTGGGCTTTTTTGACCTCTTCCAGGGCGCCGTTATAGACCACCTGGGTGTGAAAATCGACGTAGTCGAAGGCCCAGCGGGCGGAGTCGCGGTTGAGGATCCAGTGGTCTCCAACCTTGAACGAAGCCGGGACATCGGTGATACCCGCATAAAGTGGCATGTAGCAGGAAGTCTCTTGAAGTCCGAAGCTGAGCCAGATGATGCCGCCGATCGGCGCGGGCAGCCATCCCCGGCATTGGGTGATGGTCGTGTATTCGACGCTCGACGTGCCGATCGTGCGCGTCGTTCCGAAGTAGTTCGGGTTGGCGAACGGACCGCCCCGCAATCCTTTGACTCGGTCGAACTGCGTGCCCTGCGACCGGTCGCGCGTCATCGCCATGACGTCCTGAACGGAGATCGGTTTGTCGGGCTTGACCGAGAAGGGAAAATCCATGTCGGGTGTTTCGGGGCTGAGTTTGAGCGAGGGCGCGACCAGGTCGAAAAAGCGCCACAACCTGGCGCGGCGGCCGTTGCTGCTAACCGCCGAACCCGCAGAGGGCGAATACGCCTTCTTCCAGCTGAACGGCTGACCGCTCTTGGGATCGTAGAGGCCCTGTTCGGTGGCGAAAGAAACCATCTGGGCCGAGCCTAAGAAATAGTCTTTATTCTGGAGGTCGACCTCGCTGATCCGCGACTCGTTGGGACAGACGCAGACATGGTCGTCCGGCAGACGCTGAGCGCACCAGATGGCTCCCGGCTTGCCGCTCTCCGGCGTCCACAGCGGCCCGGCCGGCATGATCTCGAAAACCCAGAGTTCGTTGGGGTCGTGAACGGCCAGCATCTCCCCCCCGTCGTTAAAGCCGTAGCCGTGTTTTTCGGCCAGAGAGCCCATGAGCTGGACGGCCTCGCGGGCCGTTTTGCATCGCTCCATGGCGATGAGGGTGAGCATGGTGATATCGAAAGCAGGCGTGGGCGTGTTGTTATAAAGTTTGCGGGCGCAGCCGATGGTCGACTCGCCGATGCCGAGCTGCTGGTCGTTCATGTAGCCGAACATCCCATGATGATAGCCATAGGTATGCGGCACTTCGGGGATCTCGAGGCCGGTGAAATCATTCTTGTAAAGGTCCCACTTGAGGCCTTCCTCCGGCGGCCAAGTCTTATACTGGCTGATATGGTAGATTTTTCTCGTTTCGCCGGGCTGATGATCGGCGGCGGGGACGTGGCGCCAAGTCCAGTCACAGACCCCGCAGTCGCACGTGTGCGTAGCCATGGTCGAGCCGTCGGCCGAGGCTCCTCTGGCGACCATGATGACGGTGCAGCCGTCAGCGGAGAAATCATCCATAGCCGGGTTCGTCGGCCGGTACTGGTGGGCGGGCACTATGATCAGCGCTGCGAACAACAGAACGGCCAGGGCGGTGACGGGAATAACGATCCGTTTTTTCATCGTTCTTTCAGCCTCCTTTCTGAAATCCGGATTAGGCTATTACTTATCGATCGGCCGGCTCGAGAATGGCGTCATAGACCTTGACCATTTTTTTCCACCAATCCGGGACGGTCCGGGTCTTCGACCCCTCGGTCGACCTTTTTTCTATATTGTATGTGCCCAGTTTGTTATACTTGACCAGCAGACGGTCGCCCAGCTCCCACCAGGCGTTGACCACGCTGCGGGCGTTGTCCAGGCAATACCCGGTCAGGAACTCCGCCGCTTTGGCCGGGTCCCGGGAATAGAGATCCAGGGCCTGTTTGTCGATTTCGGGAGTGCGGGCGATGGCTGAAGTTTCCCATTTATCCTGGGCTTCTTTGACGTCTTCTAGGGCCGCGTTATAAACCACCTGGGCGTGAAAGTCCGTGTAATCGAAGGCCCAGCGGGCCGAATCCCGGCTGAAAACCCAGTGGTCCCCGATCTTGTAGGAATCCGGCATATCGGTAATTCCCGCATAGAAGGGAACAAAGCAAGAGGTGTCCTGTGACCCGAGCGCCAGCCAGACGAGGCCGCCGATCGGCCCGGGAAAAGCGCTCCGTGACTGCGTCACCGTCGTGTATTCGGCATGGTTGGTGCCGATGGTTCGGGTCGAGGAGTCATAATAAGGATTCCCGAATGGACCGCCGCGCAGTCCCCGCAGCGGGTCGAACTCGGTGCCGGCGCACTTGTCCCGCATGATCGTCATGACATCCTGGACAGAGAGTTTTTTGTCAGGCTTCACGGAGAACGGAAATTCCATGTTTGCCATATCGGGAGAGAATTTCCGTGAAGGCGCGACGAGGTCGAAGAAACGCCAGAGGCGGGCCCGGCGCGGGTTGCTCTTAGCGCTTCCTTGGGAGGGAGTATAGGCCCGCTTGAAGCTGAAGGATTGACCGCTCTTGGGATCATAAAGCCCCTGTTCGACGGCGAAAGAGATCATGTGGGCAGAGCCCAGGAAATAATCCGTGTTATTGAGATCGACCTCGTCGATCCGCGACTCGTTGGGGCAGACCGAGACATGGTCATCCGGAACGCGCTGGGCGCACCAGACCGCCCCCGGCTGGCCGCTCTCCGGCGTCCAGAGAGGGCCGACCGGCATGATCTCGAATATCCAGACTTCCCGGGGGTCGGCGACCGCCAGCATCTCGCCGCCGTCGTGGAATCCATAGCCGTGTTGTTCGGCCAACCCGCCCATGAAGCGGACGGCCTCCCGGGCCGTTCTGCATCTCTCCATGGCCAAAAGCGTGAGCATGGTGATGTCGAGCTTGGCCGCGGGTGTGCGGTTGGAGATCTTGCGGGCGTTTCCGATGGTGGCTTCACCGACGGAGAGCTGGTGCTCGTTCTGGTAGCCGAAGACGCCGTGATGAAAGGCGAAGGTCCGCGGCACCTGGGGGATCTCCAGGCCGGTGAAGTCGTTCTTGTAGAGGTCCCACTTGAGCCCTTCCGAGGGCGGCCAGGTCCGGATCTGATGAATGTGGTAAATCTTCCGGGTTTCGCCGGGCTGATGATCGGCCGCCGGAACGTGCCGCCAGGCCCAGTCGCAGACGCCGCAGTCCGCGGCGTGGGTGGTCATGACCGACCCGTCGGTCGAGGCGTCCTTTCCAACCATGACCACGGTGCAGTTTTCGGCCTCGTTCTCAGGCGGAGGATTCCCGCTGTTCGGATGGATCGCCAGGAGGCCAGCCAAGACACAACCTGCGAGGATGACAAGGCCAAGGCGAAATACCAGGATTTTCGTTCTCACGGTCGTCCTCTCTTGTAATTTCTTCAAGGATATCTAATTCATATAAACTCTATCTTTTTCCGCCTTCGCGGGATCATGGAAATAATGGCCGACACCGTTCCCGACGACCTCGGCATAGCGAGGGATACCGTTCACCAGGATGGACCGTTCGGGATTTTTCTTGGCATATTGCCGGAAAATCTCCAGGACGACGGAACAGTGCTGTCCGACCCGCTTCTCGATGGGCCAGCCCGATTCGTCATAGGGAACGAATAGTTTCTTCTTTTGAGCCAGGCTCAACAGGAAAGGGTCCTTTCCGTCGAGCAGGAGCTTTTCGGTTTTCGGGCCGGTCGGCTGGTCAAGGAAGGGGATGGGAGCCTCGAGGAGAAAGGGGAGCGTTTCCGAATAATCGCCGATTTCGCGGTGGGAAAGACCGCGGAACCCGCCTGGCGAGGGCTCGACGTGGTTGTCAAAGCCCTCCCTTGCCTTGACTGTTAGCGACGCCAGGGTGGCGATCCTGATCGATTTTTCCGGAGCAACGATGCAGTTTGTCACCGGAAACATCGTCTCGGCACCGTGCATATCGAAGGCCAGGTCGACTTTGTCCCGCCGCATGATCTCCATGGCGGCGTAAGTGACCTTCTCCATCCGCGGGCCGTTGGGGCGTCCCGGCCAGGTCCGGTTGGTATTGCGGACATCGATGTAGGAAAGAAGCTGGCGGTCGGGGTAGTGGATGTACACATCCGGATCGGGCCATTGGTCGAGGGGGGAGGCGTCACGGTTTCCCATCCGGAATTTTTTCCGGCCCCAGTCCGTCGCGATCTCGAAGTAGAGAGGGTAGCCATCGCCGGACCTGGTGTTTAGGCTGGCGCTGTGATCGAACTGAGGGATGACGATGAGCGTGCCTTTTTCGACCACGGCGTTTTCAATGATGATCACGGCGGCGAGCAACCCCTCGGGCTCGTTGGCATGGGTGTTGGCCATAAGGAGGGCCTTTCCGCCAGGTTCTTTTCCCTCCAGGAAATACACCCATGTATCGGCCATCGTTCCCTTGAGGCCCGGGCCGAAGTCGCTGAGTCGGGCAAACCGGGTGACCCCGGGTCCGGCGACCACAGGAACGTCATAGTGTCGATGGCGATAAAGGCGGGAGCCTCCCTGAATGACGAAGCAGAGAAACACGAGGACCAAGACACCTTTGATGATAACGAGCCGCTTCATGGCGTGCCTTCCTCCTCTCTATTTGATGCGCAAAACCCTCAGCAGGAGAGGGATGATCACCAAGAGATACATGGCCATGTCTTCTATCTTTTTCTTTTCCCGGAGGAAATTCCAAACGAGGAGGCCGATGAGATAGATCGTGATCAGATAATAGAAAATCATGATGAGCGGCATTGCGCCTCCTTTTCTACATGCTCCACCGAACCAAGAAAGAGAGCTTGGCGCTGTAGACGACCATGAGAATGCCGACGATGGTGATGAACAGCCAGGGAAGCCAAGTGCTTCTCATAAATTCCCAGTAGGAGCCTTTATAATCCGAGACCATGACGCTGAGCCGTCCGATCAAGGCGGTGGGCGGCAGTCCATCGCCCAGCGGCCAGAGCAGGGTCAGCCCGGCGATGGCCACGGTGGCGTGGAAGCCGATGGAATCCAGGTACCAGATCAAGGGAATTCCCAGGACGGCCGCCGCCCCATATGTCAGAACGCCCTCAGAAACGGGGATGACGATGGCCAAAGAAATCAAGAGAAATACCAGAGGGATGCTGATCACGGCAAAGGAGAGCATCCCCCGGACACCCGTGGCGGTCATGATCTGCTGGAGCATTCCGACGATGACCACCGTCGCAATCAGAGGCAAAAGGCGTTTGACGGTTTCCCGGGAAAGAGTCAGGATCCTGATTTTTTGGGGACTGACCAGCCAGGCCATCAGAGCCGAAAGAGTGAACTGGAGAGGAAGCCCCAGGATCGGTGTCTGGAAGGGGAAGAGACGATAGAGGGCCACCGTGCCGAAGAAGACAAGAAAGGGGAGGAGGACCCTCCACCAGGTCATTTTTGCCGGCACCGCGGGCATTTCCTTGAGCGCGGTGGCGAGGTCGGTAGGCCTTTCTTTCTTCCAACCCAGCACCAACATGGTGAAAACGCCGCATACCAGGACGGGGACGGCCAGAGGAAGTTCGAATCCCACATAGGGGATGGCCGTTCCCGCGCAGAGAATCATGGCCCAAATATTGACAGGCGGGGCGGCGGCGCTCAGCCCGGCGACGATAAACAGAATGGCGGCCGCCCTCTTCTGGGAAATCCCGAGGAGTCTGAGAGCCAGGGCCACCGGCGCACCGACCACAAGCAGAGAAATGCTTCCGGCTCCCGTCAAGGCCCCCGGAACGAGCACGATGACCATCAGGATGAGCAGGGCGGCGAGCCGTTTGTCGTGGAAGGCCCGGATGGTCGCCCGGACGATGTAGTTCACTCCGCCCGACTCGTTGACAATGGCCATGAAGATCGTGGCGGTCGAGAAGACGAGGATCACATCGAGATAGGTCGATGATCCCTCGACGAGGTGACGGAGCAGGTCTGTCATGGGTGGAGTGCCATAGAGGACTCCGACCAGGCCGCCTACCAGCGCGGCCAGGAACATGCTGATTTCCACCGTCAGCCGGGCAGCCTTGGCGACGGCATAAGAAAGGACCATTGCACCCAGGATGATTCCGATCTGCGTATACATGGTGATGAACTCTCGGCCAATCTTATCTTCGCCAAAATGAGAAGTCAAGCCGCGACAAGGCTTGAATTTTCTTGTCAGGTAGGTTATTAAAATGGAGACATGTTTTGGAAGAAGCGAAGAATAAGAAGACGCCGGCTCCCCCCTGACCGGCGCCGGGAACCGCGCTTTGCCGATGGGGTTGAAATCGACCTGGTGCCGCAAGAAACGCCCGGCGTCCGGGCCGACAAGCGTTCCTATTACGCCCGGGCAAAGAACGTTTCTCCGAGCGGCCTGAGGATAGAAAGCGCTGATCCGATCCCCGTAGGGACGGTCCTTTCCATCAGCTTCCAATCTGCTAAAACGAAAAGAGACATCCGGGCGACCGCCGAAGTGAAGTGGTCCACTCCTATCGGAGAGGGGGAAGCCTATGAGATCGGCCTGGAGTTCGTTAAGACAGATGTCCGCAGCCTCATGGATCTCGTTGAACATATCTACAAAGGCTGAGCTAAGAACCGTCCGGCTTGACAGACCCTGCGAAATTCAGTAATCAATACGAAATTCCTAGTGGAGGGATGTCCATGAGCGTTCGCTTTCGCCTCGGCGTCATGATGTTCCTGCAGTACGCCATCTGGGGAGCCTGGGCCCCTGTCCTTTCCGAATACCTGAAAAACGTCCTGGGATTCAGCGGCGCCCAATTCAGCTTGATCTACAGCCTCCTTCCTCTGGCCACGATCATCGCCCCCTTCATCGGAGGCCAGCTGGCCGACCGCTATTTCGCCAGTCAAAAGGTCGTTGCCTGGCTGCAGCTTTTCGGGGGAATCTTCCTGATCCTGATCGCCTCGGTCACGTCTTACGGGACGATGGTTTGGCTGATGTTGGCCTACTGCCTGCTCTATGCTCCCACGCTGGCCCTGACCAATTCCATTGCCTTCATCAACCTCCACAATTCGGAGAAGGAATTCGGTCAGATCCGGGTCTGGGGGACGATCGGCTGGATCGCCGCCGGCTATATTCT
Organism: Candidatus Aminicenantales bacterium; assembly: GCA_049287565.1. Classification (GTDB taxonomy): domain Bacteria; phylum Acidobacteriota; class Aminicenantia; order Aminicenantales; family UBA8522; genus UBA8522. The sequence goes on along the minus strand of JBAQGA010000090.1, from coordinate 27,927 downwards.
GACCCTCTGGAGGATCGGGGGCAAGTCGATGAGCGGCTTTGCCTTCAACGGTGACATGCTTCTCCTGGCCGGGATTTTTTCGCTGATTATGGGATTTCAATCTTTCACCCTGCCGAAAACTCCGCCGCGCCGGGAGGGCGTGAAGCCCTGGGCCTTCCTCGAGGCGTTGCGGATGTTGAAGGACCGGAATTTCCTTGTCTTCATCATCATCGCTTTCGTCGTGGCCACGGAGCTGATGTTCTATTACATCCTGACCGCGCCCTTTCTGACCTCGGAAAAGATCGGCGTCTCGAGCACGATCCTGCCCTGGGTGATGACGATCGCCCAGGTGGCGGAGATCTTCGTCCTGGCTTTTCTCCTGCCCTATTTCATCACCCGGATCGGCATCCGCAAGATTCTCTTTCTGGGGATCTTAGCCTGGCCTCTCCGCTATATTATCTTCGCCATCGGCCAACCATCTTGGCTGGTCATCGCCTCCTTGGCCCTGCATGGGTTCTGCTTCGTCTTTTTCTTCGCCGCGGCCTTCATCTACGTGGACACGGTCGCGCCGCGGGATATCCGGCATTCCGGCCAAAGCCTGATCACTCTCGTGACTTACGGCGTGGGCAATTACATCGGTAGCCTGTTCGCCGGCTGGATCCATGACCTCTTCACCAGGAATGAGGTCACTCATTGGACGAACGTCTTTCTCGTTCCCTGCTTCCTGACCGTCCTGTGCGCTTTTGTCTTTATGATATTCTTCAAGGAAAAACGCCCCGTCGCCGAAGCCCGGGGATAAGACCACAAATCCGGCGGGCGGTTTCGGAATCGACCGGCCGCCGAGGAGGAGGAAGGATGAAACGGTTCGTTCTCTTTTCGTTGTTAGTCGTCTTTATGGCGGGTCTGATGCCGGCGTTTTCAGCGCTGTCCGAAGATGACCTGAGCCAGGTGCGGATCAAAAAGTTCCCTCTGGCCATGCAGTGCTGGACCTACCGGAAATACACCTTTTTCGAAACCATGGAGAAGACCAAAGCGCTGGGGATAAAGTATCTCCAGGCCTATCCCGGACAGCCTCTCTCCGCCGAGGAGCAAGGGGTCACCTTCAATCACCTGATGACCGACACCCAAATCGAGATGGTCCGGCAGAGACTCTCCGCGGCCGGGATGGAAGTCGTCGGGTACGGGGTTGCCGATATCGGCCGAACCGAGGAGGAGATGCGCAAGGCCTTTGACTTCTGCCGAAAAATGGGGATCCGAGTGATTGCCACCGAACCCCAGGACGCCGATTTCGCCATCCTGAACAGACTGGTCAAAGAATATGATGTCCGGATCGCCGTCCACAATCACCCCGAGCCGTCGAAATACGCCAAACCGCAGACCGTGCTCGAGCGCATCCAGGGGCTCGACGACAGGATCGGCGCCTGCGCCGACCCCGGGCATTGGATGAGGGGGGGGATCCGTCCGGTGGACGCCTTGCGCCTTCTCCAAGGCCGGACGATCGATGTCCATATTAAGGACAGGAACGACTTCGGGACCGGCCCCGGGGTGGACGATGTGGCAATCGGCGAAGGGAAGGCGAACTTGCCTGACATCCTGGCCGAGCTGACCCTCCAGGACTACGCCGGTTGGCTGACCATCGAGTATGAGAACGAGAAAGAGGTACTGACACCCGAGCCGGCCATCCGCAAGGGACTCGAGAACATCAAGAACCTGACCTACTACTGGGACTACACTCAGCTTCTGCCGAGGTCTAACGCCCGGTATTCAAAGCACGGCTGGAACCACTACGGCCCCGGCTATTTCGAGCTCGATGAGAAGGAAGGCGTCCTCAAATCGCAGGGTGGGATGGGGCTTTTCTGGTACAGCGCCAGGGGGTTCCGGGATTTCGTCCTAGAGCTTGAGTTCAAGTGCTCCCAGAAAAACACCAATTCGGGCATCTTTATCCGAGTCCCCGACGTCCCGACGAGCGACGATTACATCTGCCATTCGTTCGAGGTCCAGATCTACGACGCGGGCGAAGGCATTCACCAAACGGCCGCCATTTATGACGCGGAGGCTCCGAATAAGGAGACATCCCGGCCGACGGGCGAATGGAACCATCTGAAGATCACCTGCCAGGGGAGGCGCGTCCGGGTCGAGCTGAACGGAACGCAGGTTCTCGATTGGACGATGGAGCCGCGCGGCAAAGTCAAGGATTTCGCCGCGGAAGGTTATATCGGACTCCAGAACCACGACAGCATTTCGCCCGTCTATTTTAGGAATATTTTCGCCAAGGAGATCTAGGGCCCTCCGGCCGGATAGAGAAAACAGGAGAACAGCATGAGCCAGCCAAAAAACTATCGACAAAATTTGATCATCGTCTTCCAGACCATCGTGCTCGTCCTTGCAGGCGCGGCCTGCAGGAGGGCCGACGTCGGCCCTCCGCCGCCGGTCGCCGATAAAATCAAAAAGGAATTCCAGGAATTCGGGAAAACCAGGTTTGACGACTACTACTGGCTCAAGGAGCGGGAGAACCCCAAGGTCGTGGAGTACCTCAAAGCCGAGAACGAATATCTCAGGACGGTGATGAAGCCGACCGAGGCGCTCCAGGAAAAGCTCTACCAGGAGATGGTCGGCCGGATCAAGCCGACCGACATGTCGGTACCCTACCGCGACAACGGATATTATTATTACACCCGTTTCGAGGAAGGGAAGGAGTACCCCGTCCACTGCCGCAAGAAGGGAAACCTCGACGCCCCGGAAGAGGTCCTCATCGACGTCAACGCGATGGCCGAAGAGAAGCCCTTCTTTTCGGTCATCGGGCTGGCCGTCAGCCCGGACAACTCTATGCTGGCGTACGCTGTGGACTCCATCAGCCGACGGCTCTACCGCCAGCACTTCAAGGACCTAAAGAGCGGAGAGGTCTTGCCCGATGAGATCCCGAACACACTGGGAATGGTCGCCTGGGCCAACGATAACAGGACCATCTTCTACACACTCAAGGACACCACCACCCTCAGGCCCTGCAAGATTATGAAGCACCGGCTCGGCGCTCCCACTTCCCAGGATCAGGAGGTTTACATCGAGGACGACGAGACCTTCAACACGGCGGTCTTCAAATCCAAGTCCAAAAACCTCCTGGTCATCGCCTCGGACAGCACCCTGTCGACGGAATATCGTTTCCTGGATGCGGATGAGCCGGACGGGGCTTTCAGGGTTGTCCAGCCGCGAGAACCGAACCACGAATACCAGGTCGAGCATTTCCGGGATAAGCTCTATATCCGGACAAACGACCAGGCCAAGAACTTTCGGCTGATGGAGACCCCGCTGGACAAGCCGGCGAAGGAAAACTGGGTGGAGGTCATCCCCCATCGGGACGATGTCCTCCTCGAGGATTTCGAAATCTTCAACGATTTCCTGGTCGTCGAGGAGCGCCAATCCGGATTGACCCGGATCCGGGCCATCCGCTGGCAGGACAAGGCGGCACACAGCCTCGATTTCGGCGAGGAGACCTACGCGGCCTCGATCGGCCGGAATCCTGAGTTCGACACCGACTGGCTGCGCTACAATTATTCCTCCCTGACGACGCCGAACTCGACCTACGACTACAACATGAACACGCGGGAAAAGAAGCTGATGAAGCAACAGGAGGTCCTGGGGGGATTCCGGCCGGAGAACTACCAGGCCGAAAGACTCTATGCGACAGCCTCGGACGGAGCAAAAGTGCCGATCTCCCTTGTCTGCCGAAAAGGTATAGAGAAGAACGGGGACAACCCGCTGCTCGAGTACGGCTATGGTTCCTACGGGGCAAACACAGACCCCTATTTCGATTCCTCCATTCTCAGCCTTCTGGACCGCGGGTTCATTTACGCCCTCGTTAACATTCGGGGAGGCTCGGAGATGGGGCGGGCCTGGTACGAGGACGGAAAGCTCTTAAAAAAGAAGAATACCTTCACCGACTTCATCGCCTGCGCCGAACACCTCATCGCCGAAAAATACACCCGGCCGGAAAAGCTTTTTGCCGAGGGCGGCAGCGCCGGAGGCCTGCTCATGGGTGCCGTGGTGAACCTGCGGCCCGACCTGTTCAAGGGAGTGATCGCGGAAGTGCCTTATGTGGATGTCATTACCACCATGCTCGACCCCAGCATCCCGCTGACCACCAGCGAATACGACGAATGGGGGAATCCCAATATCAAAGAATATTACGATTACATGCTTTCGTATTCACCCTATGACAACGTCGCCGCTAAGGCTTATCCGGCCATGCTGGTGACGACGGGCCTTCACGATTCTCAGGTCCAGTACTGGGAGCCCGCCAAGTGGGTGGCCAAGCTGAGAGCCCTGAAGACGGACCGAAACCGGCTGCTTCTCTACACCAACATGGACGCCGGTCACGGCGGGGCTTCGGGACGGTTCCGGCGTTACAGAGAAACGGCCCTGGCTTTTGCCTTCCTGCTCGACCTCTGCGGCATCAAAGAGTAGCGGTCTTGGCGGCCCCGTAGAAGATCCCGTTGAACAGAAGTTTGAAGGTGCCGTGGGGCTGTCCCCGGAAAGCGACTTCGGGTCCATAGAGAAAAAGCTTGCCCTTCCCAACGGCGGCTTCCAGCACCGCCACAGTCATCTCCAAGTAGCTCTGTCCCCAGGCCCATCCGCTGCGGAGAGGGGTAGAGGTGTCGAACCAGGCTACGGGGCAGACTCCCTGGGCGGCCGCCTGCGGGTGCAAAGTGAACACCGGGCTGTTATTGAAATAGAAATCGGTCCTCTCGTTCATTCCGAAGGCGAGCGCCTGGGTTATGTCCACCTTGGCCTGGAGGATCGACCCGGGGATGTAATATTTTTCTCTTGGCAGACGATTCTCTGTTCCGTCCGGACGCCGTTCAACGAGCGGGTCCGAGAGGGGCAGGCCGACATGCTCGCCGATCACGGTTGAGCTTCCGATGGCCAGGACCGCACCGCCTTCCTTGAGGAACTGACGAATCTGGGGCACGGTCTTGGCAACGCTCACTCTTCCCAGGCGGTTCCTGAATTCCTCCGGGATTTCCTCCGGCTTGGGCGGAGCGAAGAAACGAAATTCGCTCCGGGGTTCCCGATCCTCGCGCGGAATCGCTCCTCCGACAAAGATCAGGACATCATACTTGTCTTTTAAGTTTCCAGCGTCGAGTTGAGGAGGGAAGACGACCTCGAAAGGAAATTCGAACTGCTCGAGCATCCACCTAGTCCAACCGGAGGCCATCGAACCTCCATATTGATCCCAGAGACCGATCCGGACCGGGATGATCTTCAAGGCTTCGCCGCGGGGGCTCGCGCCGACGGCAGCCACCCTCAGACCGAGAGCTGCGGCCTCGTGTTCGAGCCTTAGGCGGGACCCCGGTCCGGCCTTGACAAAGATCGTCCCCGGCGGATATGACTTCCCCTCGACGACCAGGGAATCCCTTAGCCAATAGATATCTTCTCCCTCCTTGAGCAACCGGTTGACCGCAATGAAACCGTCGTTGACCCGGTGGTCAATAAGAAAGCCCGCGGGATTCGGACTGCCCTCCACTTTTCCCGCGGGGACCGTGGCCGGTCCTTGGACCTTTTCGAACGGCCCCTCAAAACCCTCCAGGCTGCGGTCAAAAGAGATTCCCATCTGGTAGGCCAGGGTCCAGCCGGCGCTGTCGTAAGGAGCGATGGGCGGGCCTCCGGGGTAGAGCACATCATGGGGATGGTCCTGAGGCTCGAACATCGCCAGGATGTGGGGTCGGAAGGCCTGGTCGCATTTGACGATATAGGAGTCTCGAGGATATGTCTTTCCGCCGACTTCAAAAGGACCCTGCGCCCGAAGGACGGTGACGCCGCTCTTGAGAAGCGCATTGACGAACTTCGTGGCCGTACCGAAATCCGGCTGATCGGCAGGGATGATATAGCCCCTCGGATCACGGCCGGCCGGGTCGTGAAGAAGCTCATAGAACTTCAGCGGATAGCCGCGGCCGTACCCTTCGGGTTTGATATTTTCCTTTTGGATGGCGTTTTCCACGACCTGGATGCGATTCGGGCTCAGCGTCCAGTGGTCCCGATGTCCCCGGTCGACGGCGTTTCTTCCCATCCGATAGATATTGAGCAGGAAATCCTCCCGCATCTTGGCGGCCAGGTCCAGGATAGCCCTGTCCGCGGTGATGGAATAATCGACCGACTGTCGAAAATGCCACTTCTGGGGAGGGACGGGAAAGGGAAGGTCGTTCTTGGGGAGCTGCTTTTCGGGCAGGAACGGGATATCCATTGGAGTGGGATTGCCGATGGTCTCGGTGAGAATGCCGATCATGTTGTGGAAGTAAGCCGTCGAGCGCAACCCGCCGCTCCACCAGGTGGAATAGGGGGCGCCGGAGCGCATCGTCGCCCCCGGTTTTCCCTCGGCGGCGAAACGTGCATGCATGGCCGCACCGACCAGCTCGATGCCGGTCGGCACCAGCGGGTCGAAAAAATAGTTGAATGGGCTGCGGAAGGGGGAACAGAAGAGGACCGTCCCGGCCGGGCCGGTCTGGTGATGGTTGTAGACAATTTGTGGGAACCACTCCCGGAACATGACGCGGGAGACGGCTTCTGTCTCGGGCTGGGTGACCATATAAAAATCGCGGTTGTTGTCATGGCCGATGTACTTCTGGTAAAGACGAGGGACCCCTCTCATCGACCTTTTGACCGGGTCCCTTTCCCGCATATACCAGTCGGCGACGAGCTCCAGTCCGTCCGGATTAGACGGGATGGCCAGGAGGATGACATTGTCGAGAATGCGCTTCGTCTCGGGATCGGTGCGGCCGGTCATCTGCCAAACCAGCTCGATGAGCTGGTGCGAGCCGAGGATCTCGGTGGCGTGGAGTCCGCCGTCGATGAGGACGACCGCTTTCCCCTCATTCGCTAAGACCCGCACCTGGTTTTCGGTCAGACCTTCAGCCAAAGCCAGCCGGCGCGATATCTCCTGGAAACGGGCCCTCTTTTTCTGGTTCGCCGGGGAGGTGATGATCGCCATAACCATCGGCCGGCCTTCGGCCGTCGTGCCGATCCTCTCCAGGACGAGCCGGTCCGACTCTTCATCCAGCTTCTCCCAGTAGGCGAGGAGCCGGCTGTAATTGACCAGCATGTAATCAGCCCCGATGTCAAACCCGAATTGCTGCTTGGGGCTGGTGACCTGCCCCTGGCCGAATAGAGGAGTCAGGCTGAGGACGAAGGTGATGAGAACGCCGATCCTGTGATGACTGACCATGGAGACCTCCTGAGAGGATGAACGGAATGCGCGGGCCGCTCTCGATAGAAGGCAACCGTATGGGAACATGAAACAGTAAGCTAGCGGATTCGATCACCAAAGTCAAAGGAAGGCCGCGGAAGTGGATTTGATAGTCCAGAGGTTTTTCCCTATATTCGGTTTTCTCATCCGACCGTTGGGTTAGGAGGCCGCATGAAACTCCGGCTTTTGCCCATTCTATTATTGATCCCGGCAAGTTTTCTCGGACAGCTCTATCTGCAGGAGAAGCCGCTCGATGTCCCCTATGTTCCCAGTAAACCCGAGATCGTCGCCACGATGCTGCGAATGGCCAAAGTCGCCAAGGACGACATTCTTTATGACCTCGGTTGCGGGGACGGACGGATCGTCATCACCGCCGCCCAACTCTATGGGACGCGCGGCGTCGGCATCGACATCGACCCGGAACGCATCCGGGAGAGCAAGGAGAATGCTGCCGGGGCCCAGGTGGATCATCTCGTCAAGTTCTTCGAGCAGGACCTTTTCCAGGCTGATTTTCACGAAGCCACGGTCGTCTCGCTCTATCTTTTGACTTCGGTGAACCTGCGGCTGCGGCCGATCCTTCTGCGACAGCTCCGCCCGGGCACGCGGATCGTCTCTCACAACTACGCGATGGACACCTGGAAGCCTGATGACTCGACGGTTGTCATGGTCAACGAACAATCCCACACCGTCTATTTCTGGGTCGTGCCGGCCAACGTGTCCGGGATTTGGAAAGGCGCCTGGGCTGACGGCGTCCAGGCCTCAGACTTCAGCCTGGAGCTCGAACAGCACTTCCAGTGGCCCAGCGGCAAGCTCAACCTGGGTGGCGAAGAGACATGGCTGAGAGACATCCGCCTCAGCGGCGACAAGTTCGAGTTTACGGCCGAGAGCGAGAAAGACGCCGCCACCCCGAGGATGGTCTTCACAGGGAGGGTGACCGGAGGTGAGATGAGGGGGACCGTCGAGGTCATCCGGGCGGACGGCCGGAACAGCCGGAGGTCCTGGAAAGCCAAGCGCAACCCCCTGACGGAAAAACCGCTGGACGCCGAGAAATAGAACGAGTCGACGGGCGGAAACGCGCCGTGGGTTTCGGTCGCTGACGGAGATCAGGCGACCCACCGGTTGACCGCATCGTTTACAGATAAGAAAGGCCACGAGATGATCCGATTCAAAGCGAGAAGGAGAGCGGCGGCTTGGAGCCTCCCCTTGCTGGCCCTTTGGATTCTTCTTGGAGGGGGTATCTCAGGTCTTAGAGCCGGACCCAAGGATTACTATTTTCCCGAGGTCCGCATCGCCGTCGCCATCGAGCCTGACGGATCTTTCCTCGTCGATGAGTTCCGGAGCTTCGATTTCCAGGGGAGCTTCTCGGCGGCCTGGTACACGCTCCCCCTGGCTATCGACAGGGGTGGCTATCGTTATTCCATCTCCATAGAAGATTTCCAGATCAGGGACGAAAACGGACAGCCCCTGAGGATGGAGGCATCGACTTCGGGTGGAGTCTACAAGGCCGAATGGTCTTTCGGGGCGGCTGATGAGCGACGGACTTTCCATATTCACTACCGGGTCAGGAAGGGAATCATCAGCTATCCGGATGTGTCCGAGCTCTACTGGCAGATGATTGGCGAAGGTTGGGATCGCCCGACCCAAAATGTTGCCGTCACCGTGACTCTCCCCGAGGCCACCTCGAGCCGAGAGGATATCCTGGTCTACGGCCACGGGCCCCTCTCCGGCTGGTCGGAGATCGTCGACGCTCGGACGGCCCGTTTCACCGCTGCCAACCTCGCGGCCGGGCAGTTCTTCGAAGTCCGCATGGTCTGGCCGGCGGGAATGGTCGCCGGCGTCCCCTCGTCACGCCACAGCCGGGCATCAATCCAGGAGGACGAGAAGCGTTTCGTGCAGGAGACCATCGCAAGCGCGCGAACCGCCCAGGAGGCGAAAACCCGACTGAAAAAAAGATTATGGATCGGCGCCTCGATCTGGTCGGTCTGGTTTGTCCTTGGATCGATCCTCTGGTTTCTGGTCTACCTTCATTACTGGAAGAGGACCGGCCGGGACTACCGTTTCACCGATATCCCGGAATATTTCCGGGAACTTCCCTCGAACCTGCGGCCGGCTCTGGTCGGGGTTCTGCTCAGAGAGGGCCGGTCGATCACCCCCCGTTCATTCACCGCCACGCTTTTCGACCTGGCGCGTCGCGGCTATCTCGAATTCGAAGACCGGAAAGTGGAAAAAAAGGGAATCTTCGGGAGCAAGGAGAAGCCGGAAACAACGATCACTCTGAAAAAAGAATACCTCCGCGATCCCGGGCTCTTGCCCTATGAAAAAGACCTGCTTCATCTGTTGTTCCAGACCATCGTCCGGAGCGGCGGGGAGGAGGGTGTCCGGTTCGAACTCGAGGAACTGCAGTCCTTTCTCAAGAAGAATCCACGCCGCTTTCAATCCTGGTATCAAAAGTGGGCCAAGGACATCCGGAAGGAGGCGGCTGGACTCATCTTTATCGAACCCGCGAGCCTGAGGCTCCGCAATGTTTTTCTGGCCGTCACTCTCCCTCTCGGCATTCTTACCCTTAACCCCATCCTTCTCCTCCTGGCAGGTCTATTCATCCCTAAGATAAAAAGGAGGGCGAAGCCGTGGGCCCGGGAGAACGAGCTCTGGAAAGCCCTCGACCGTTTTCTGGATGATTTCTCCAGCTTCGAGGAGCTTCCGGCCGAGTCTTACAAGCTCTGGGAGCACTATCTTGTCTTCGGCATCCTGTTCGGGAACGCCAAGAAGATCCTCAAAATGCTTCCCATCATCCTCAAGGACGAAAGATCGGCCGCTCCGGTCTGGTATTACGGGTTCGACCGCTCGGGCGCAGCCGCCATGGGCCGGATTGCCGGAATGGTCCGGAGCATCGAATCCGCCGCCACGTCCATCCAGCAGGCCAGCACCTCAGCCGCCCACTATTCGTCGGGCGGGGGAGGAGGTTTCAGCGGCGGCGGTGGAGGAGGCGGCGGGGGCAGCGGCGGCGGCGCCCATTAGGATTTTTTCTCTTCTTTCATCCATTCCCGGATCGTTTCGGGATCATCGAGAAGCGGCGAATCCTCGAGCGCTTTCCAGTTGAACTTTTCGTCGAGCGGGTCGAGCGCCTTCTGCGGGTCAAAAATGCGAGAATCGGCGGGAAGGGCGGAATAGGGGGAATAGTCGGGCTGGCCGGTGAACATGTCGGCCAGGTCGGCGGCTCCTCCGTCGTACTGGTTGAGGTAGGGGAGTCCGAGGATGTGCCAAACCGTCTTGATGATGCTCCCGAAACTCGAATGAACATGGCTGACATATCCCTTCTTAGCCCAGGGAGAGACCACTATTAGGAGGCTGCGATGGGCGTCGACGTGGTCGACCCCGTTCTGGGGGTCGTCCTCGGTCACGAAGATGGCCATATCTTTCCAGAATGGTGTGCGGGAGAGGAATTCGACGAGGCGTCCCAAGGCCAGGTCGTTGTCGGCCATATAGCTCTCCCGGAAGGGGTAGCCGTCCTCCGGTCTTTCCCCCGCCCCGTGGTCGTTCGGCAGATAGACCGTGATGAAGGATGGCAACGTCTTGCCCTCGCCGGCCCAGCGCTCGTTGTACTCGCGGATGAACATATCGACCCGGAACTGATCAGGGATGCTGGTGTTGTAAGTAGCGAAAACCCGGGAGGTGTGCTCGATGAGCTCGGCCGGGGCCGGATAATTGATGACGTTCCTGGTGCCGGTGTATTTGAAAAGGCTGTTGTCCTCGACCGGAGTGGCGAACTGGATGCTCAAGCCGAAATTGAAATAATCAACTTGATGCCGGGCAAAATGGTCCCAGATGGAGCCGGCTTCGTTGTAGTCCTCGGGATAGATGGCCGCCGAAGCGCCGACGAAGACCAGCTGTCCGGGCGCCGAGGAGTCATATCTCATGTCCCGTCCGCCCCCGTAGCTGGCGGCGACGTTGACCTCCACCCATTCGTTCGGGTAGACGCCGACGAGCCAGCGATGGCCGTCGGCCGAGACGTCGCTGTCGCAGTAGAAATTGTCGGATATGGCGTAGCGTTCGGTGAAAGCCAGATGGTTGGGCATGACGGTCGCTTGTTCGACCTTCCGGCTGAGGTCCCGGTTAGAGAAAGTGACACGAGCTCCATAACGGGCGAGCTCGGGCAGCCCATCCGCACCCTCGACCTGACCGAAGACCTCGTCAAAGGTGCGATTTTCCTTGACAACAAAAACGACATGTTTGATCGGCGAGCTCTTTTCTCCGGGGTAGCGGGGGATGGGGTGGTCTGTCCTCCCGGTCCGGGCGACCGTCTCGCGCTTTTCGAAGCGGAAGTTATTGGCGATGACCTGCTGGGTCTCCCCGGCCAGATCGGCGTCATCCGGGATGGGAATAATGGAGACGGTCCCTTTCATCAGGTTGCCGATATAGGTTCCTTCCGGGCCGGGGATGAAGTCCGGGCCGCCGTTCGGGCCGCTCCCGAACCCCTTGGCGCTGGCGACGATCAGAGATCGGCCGTCCCTGGAGACGGCCAGCCGCGAGGGGAACCAGCCGGCCGGGGTGTGACCGAGCACTTTCCCGTCCCGGGTATCGACGACCGCCACTGCGTTGATCCCGGCTTCGGCGATATAAAGCCTCCTTTGGTCCGGAGAAAGTGCCAGTCCGAAAGGTATGATCCCGCGCAGGTTCCCTAACCTCTTGTCGAGTTGGATCTGAATCGTCCGGACGACGGTATCTTTTTCGGTGTCGATTACCGAGATAGAGTCGTTGTTCCCATTGCTTACGAAGACCCATCTGTCCGCCGCCGCGACCGAGTTCGGACTCGCCCCGCCCACCGCCGGAATCCCTTCGACCGTTTCCCCGACCAGAACACCTGTCTTGACCTTTGCCGTCACCCGGGATTTGGCCGGGTCGGAGACGTCCACCTCCCAGACAGAGAAGGATTCCGGCACATTGGGATCGCCCAGACCGGGGACTTTGTACCCTTCGAGCTCCACACCCTCCCGGGCCTCTTTCGACAGGAATGAAAAAGGAGGATAAGGGAGACCCTGGCGGTCGGGATCATCCGGGTCGACGCCTTCGATCCGGCTGTATTCGAACATCCCGACGTTGGCGGCATAGACACGCCGGCCGTCCGGCGAGAGAGCGAGCCCGAAAGGGTAGCGGCCCAACCGGATGCTGGCCAGAATCTCTCGGCTCCCCGTATCCACGACGAGCAGACGGAAGTTCGCTTGGTCGAGGGCATAGAGAATCCGCCCATCCTTGCTAAGGGCCAGATCGCCGATATAGCTGTCCTCATAACGGCTTCCGTCGAACTCCCCATTCGCCTCGATCCGGCCGCATCTCTCGTCGGTAACGAGGTTGAAAATGACCACGTTCCCCTCCTGGCCTCCTCCGACATACAGGGTTTGGTTGTCCGGAGAGACGGCCAGACCCATATACACCGACTCCAGGACCCCTTCTTCCGTATTGAATCCTTTGGGGATCTGACGGATGTTCGGGCTTTCGCTGAGAATATCGGTGATGATCGATACAGAGAAAGGACGCACCCCGCAGTTGGCCGTTACGGCCAGGGAACCGTCCGGGCTCAGGACGAGGCCGTAGGGATGAGGGGCGACTTCCAACTGACGGCCGCGCGGCGTGATGATACGGCCGTTAGGAATGACCGTCTGTCCGAGGCGGTCGATCCCGGTCTGTTCGAACTCGGCCGGGGCGGAGATGAGCCACTCCTGCGGCCGAATTTTTTGTCGGCATCCAAGGTGAAAAAAAACAAAGAACAGGGCCAGGGCCAAACCCAGCCTAAAAGGGAGCCGGATTTGCGATTGTCTTCTCATCATCCCCTCATTTCAGTTTGTCATCCGGAGTGGTGATTCCCGACTGCCAGGGGTTGAAGCCATGCTCATATAACTCTGATATTCAGAGTTCGGGACATCCGTGCCTGCGGCTTTTTGGATTTTTTCCATCCGTTCGTTTCCCCCGCCCTCCGACGGGGACTGTATTGTATCTTAATATCCGGGCTAAAAAAAGACAAAATTGTACGGATTATCCGCCTCGGATTTGACTTTTAAGAGGGATAAAAATAATATTCGTTGACGACGATGCTTGGCCTGAAAGAGGAGCTCGAGATGAGAATAAAGCTGGATATGCTCGGGATTGCTCTGCTCGCCGGTGTGGTCCTCATCTCCGGCCCGCTGGCCTGCCGGAAGGGAGCGACGACCGACGACTACGAATGGGTCACGATGGATGAGAACTACACTCCTCGAAATTACGTCGAGGAATTCATCAAGACCGATTCCGAGGCGAAGGGGATCTTCCCGGTGAGTCTCCGGAACTACGGGCGGGACGCCTCCATCCTGAGGCGCTTCCGGGGGAGCCAGTTCGCCAAGTCGAACGAAGCAGCCCTCAACATGGCCTACCCGGGGCTCGAGGACTGGATGCTGGTCGACATCAAGTACGAGAACGAAAGAAAACAGGAGGTCCTCCGCACCGTGCTCTATATCCAGGTCGACGGCAGCTGGCGTGTGGGTGACAGCGGCCGGCTGCTCGAATAGACGGGAGACTTCATGGAAAACGAGACGGCCGTCCCGATCCTGAAAAAATGGATCGTGGCCTTCCGCCCCTGGGCTCTGCCGGCCTCGACCATGCCGGTCATCTTCGGGACTTCCCTGGCGGTGGTCATCGGCCGGGCGGATCTATCGCTCGGACGGTTCCTGCTCGCTCTGGCCGGCATGATGATCCTCCATACGGCCGCCAACATGCTCAGCGATGTCTTTGATTTTAAGCGCGGCCTGGACACTCAGCCGACCCCGGTGAGCGGGGCGATCGTCCGCGGCTGGCTGAGCCCGCGGGAAGTGACGACGGGGTCCGGGCTCCTTTTTATCGGCGGCGCCTTGATCGGCCTTTATCTCGTCTCGGTCACGGGCATGGTGCTCCTCCTCATCGGAGCCGTCGGTGTCGTCATCGGTGTGTTTTACACAGGATTGAAATACCATGCCCTGGGGGACCTGGCCGTTTTCCTGAACTTCGGGTTGCTCGGTTCGGCCGGCGCCTGGATCGTCCAGACCCGGTCGTTCTCCTGGATCCCGATCATCTGGACCGTCCCCATGGCCATGCTCGTAAGCGCGATCCTCCACGCCAACAACTGGCGGGATTCCTTGTCGGACAGGGAAAAGCGGGTGACTACGGTCGCCCTGCTCCTCGGTGATCGAGGTTCGCTTCTCTATTACGGATTCCTGATCTTCGGGTCGATGACCATCATCATCGGATTGGTCACCCTGCCGCTGTTGATCTCCTGGCGACTCATGGCCATGCCTCCGACCTTTCTTGTCGTCTTGCTGGCCCTTCCCCGGGCTCTAGCTCTATGGGGCCGGGCCCGGCGCCGGCATGCCCCCCGCCGGCCGCTGGATTTCATCATCCTCGACGGGGCGACGGCCAATTACAACCTCCTTTTCGGGCTGCTCTGTATAGCGGCCGTGTGGCTGAGCGTCATCGTCTCCCCCTCCTAGAACATAAACAACTCTTGTTGCGCAATAATAGTGGGTAGAGGCAGGATCGCGCCCTAAAAGACAGCCATGCCATTTTCCGGATGGACCGTCCGATTCTTGCCCGTCCTGGCTGCGGCGCTGTTCGGGCCTCTCCTGGCCTTTCGACGGCTCGGCCCGCTGGACTTCTGGTGGGCGATGAGCGCCTCCCTGGCCGTCCTGGTCGTCCTGGGTTTGCTCAGCGACGTCCCCTATCGTGACCTCCTGCGCCAAGACCTCCGTCGGGGTATCTTGAACAAGATCATTCTCGGCCTGACGTCCGCGCTCGTTCTCTATCTCGTTTTTTGGGCCGGCGGAACGATCTCCCGGGCGCACCTGCCGTTTGCGACGGAGGGGATCGACGCGGTCTATGCCTTCAAGCGGGACGCTTCCGTCGTCCGGCTCATTCTGCTTATCATTCTGGTCATCGGTCCGGGTGAGGAGATCTTCTGGCGGGGTTTCATTCAGCGTCGCTGGGAGGACAGGCTCGGTTTTCCGGCAGGCTGGCTTCTGGCCTCGGCCTTTTATGCCCTCGTCCACGTCGGAAGCCGCAACATCATGCTGGTTTTGGCCGCCCTTGTCTGCGGGCTCTTCTGGGGCGCCCTGTATTCGCGCTCCCGATCGGTCCTCCTCGTTGCGTTAAGCCATGCGGCCTGGGACCTCGTTGTTTTTATCATTTTTCCATTGCGTTGAAATCGCTTTAAGTAAGGAGGCTCACCTGAAGAAAACGAAATGGATATCATGAAGGCCTTCAGCGGCATGCAGAAAGAGCGAGCGAAGGCCTATCGTTCGGCCCGCAGACTCAAGAAACTGCAGGGCGGCATATTGTATAATGGCGGCCATGGCTTACGATGTCATCGTCATCGGGGCCGGCATCGGCGGCCTCGGCTGCGCCGCCAAACTGGCCAGGAACGGATGCCGGGTCCTGGTCCTGGAAACGAAGAACCACATCGGGGGGACCTCCTCTGTGTTCCGGCGGGATGGGTTCACCTTTCCGATGGGGCCGCTTTCCTTCAGCTTCCCCGGCCGGGTCAAGAGCTTTCTCTCTGAGGTCGGTGTCCAAACCGAGATTTCATTCCGCAGAAACCATTTCCAGCTGATCAGCCCGGACCTGGACATCATCTATTCCTTATCGCTGGAAACCCTCCAACGAGACCTCCAACAGACCTTTCCCCAAGAGCGACCCGGTCTGGAATCTTTTTTCAGCGAATTTAAGGGGATCATTCAGGAGACTCAGGATATCCCTCACTGGCATCCTGACTATCTACCTGGTCCGGCCAATCACGAGCCCGGCGAGAATGATGGCCCGGGTTCGGGACGTTTCGCTCGAGTCCGGGAGTACTCAAGGACGTCCTGCCGCCAATTGCTCGAACGACACCTGGACGATCGGCGCCTCCGCAATTTCCTCGGTTCCCAAGGGACGTCCGAACCGGAGGTGGCCGTCCTGACGCTGGCCTTGATGTGGAACATGATGTCCGAGGTCGGGATCTGGTTCCCTTCCTGTGGGATCGACGGACTGAGCGACCTTCTGGCCGGGGCGATGAAAAGGAGCGGGGGAGAGGTCAGGCTGAACGCCGGAGTGGAGAGGATCCTGCTCGAGAAGGGAAGAGTCGTGGGCGTGCGCACGGTCTCCGGAGAGGCTTTCTTCGCTCCCGTCATCGTTTCCAACGCCGATGCCAAAAATACCTTTCTCGAACTCTGTGATCCCGCGGACATCCCGCGGGATTGGCTTGAGCGCCTGGGCTCGATCCCCTATACGGGCTCGGAACTCTGCGTCTATCTCGGCATCGAGCCAGGGAAGGTGGACTGGCGGCGGATGCGGGCGACCCACCTTTTCTATCGGCACAGACAGGGACTGCCTGGAGAAGGGGAAAGCGACCTGGAAAATTTCGAAGACCGGGAGTTTGAGATCTGCCGTTGGTCGGATAACGCTCCGGATCACGTCCCGCCCTCCAAAGCATCCTTAATCCTGCGGGTGGGTTTCCCCTACGATCACTTCGCCCGCTTCAGGACCGGAGAAAAAAAGAGAAAGGAAGATTACAGGACTTATAAAATGGGACTGGCCGGGAAGCTGATCACGACCGCCGAACATGTCCTTCCCGGACTGGAATCGGCGGTCGAACTGATCGAGGTCGCCACACCGCTGACCTACGCGGACTGGGGCCGCCGCTATCGGGGCTCGATCGCCGGCTGGACCTGGAGTGCCGAATATAGCCGGGAGTTCGAGGGAAAGCTTCTGGTCGAGACACCGATTAAGCATCTATTCTTGGCCGGGATCTACGCGGCCTCCGAGCTCTTCCTCGGGGGTGTCCCCACGGCGCTCCTTACCGCCGACCTGGCCGCTTGCCTCATCCTAGGGCAGATCCGCCCCGGATCCGGCTTATGATCCGCGCTTCCGCTAGCCCCCTAAACCACCCGGCGCTCGCCGCCATCTCCCGAACGGGAAAAACGGTCGTGGAAGAACGGTTCGAGGTCGAAATCGCTGCGCTCCCCGGCGATGAGCCGGCTCATTATCTGGCCGACGGCGGGTCCATGCTGAAATCCGTGGCCGGAGAAACCGACGGCACAGAAGAACCCGGGGCGGGAGGGGATCGGGCCGATGATCGGGTTGTCGTCGGGAGTGACCTCGTAGAGCCCGGCCCAGCCGCGGAGAATGCGCGCACTCTCGATCCGGGGCGCCCGGTGGACGGCCGCTTCGACGACCCGCTCCATGAACTCTCGGTCGGTCTGAAGATGAAAGCTCGAGGGCTCGTCCGGGTCGGTCATACCCATGATCAAACCCGGGTCGGCTCCCCGGAAATAAAAGGTGGCGTCCTGATCGATGATCATCGGAACGGGCTTGGGGAAGACATCGAAAGGATGGGTCATGAAGGCCTGGCGACGGTAGGGAAGGACCGGCAGATCGACCGCTGCCATCCGGCCGACCTCGGCGGCCCACGGTCCGGCCGCATTGACGACGACGGGAGTCCGGACGTCCCCTCGTGTTGTGGCAACACCGGCGATCCGGTCCCCTTTGAGCCGGACAGCGGTCACCCGGGTCAGTTCTTCGATGCGGACCCCGAGCCTACGGGCCGACTGGGCGAAACCCATGGCGACCAGGTAAGGATCGGCGTATCCGTCCTCGGCGCAGAACGTCCCGCCTCTGACATCGCTCACCTTGAGGTAAGGCCAGCGCTTCAAGATTTCTGCCTGGTTCAAGGTCTCGACGGGAACGCCGAGCCGGCGCTGCGTCTCGACCGAGGCTAAGAAATCCCGCCATGTCTCTTCCTTCCTGGCCAGAAAGAGATAACCTGCCTTGTGGTAGCCGATGTCGACCCCGAATTCTTCCAGGAAACGTCCGAAGACGCGCACCGATTGCTGGGAGAGACGGATGTTCGCCGGGTGGGAGAATTGCTGGCGGATGCCGCCGACACTCAATCCCGTCGAACCCTGGGAGATGAGGTCTTTTTCCAACAAGACGACGTCTTTGATGCCCCGCCCAGCCAAATAATGGGCGGTTGCGACTCCCATGATCCCGCCGCCGATGATAACGACCTCGGCGGTGTTCTTCCAGCTCGCCATCTCGCTTTATCCACCCGGGACGATTGTCACCTCTATCATATATCTTTTTAGAAAACGAATCATCCGGCTTGATTCAAACTCAACAGAACGACTATGATGGAGACTTCGCAGGAGTGAGTCTGAAGATGATCGAGAAAGCTGGAGAAAGCGCCCGGCATCACCGCCGGTTCATCGTCCGGACCTATGAATCTGATTACAGCGGCCGGCTCAGACCGGCCAGCCTGCTCAATTATTTTCAGGAGGCCGCCGGCGAGCACGCCGAAGAGCTCGGAGCCGGGATCGTGGAATTGATGAAGCAAAACCTAACCTGGGTGATTTCGCGCTATCACATCAAGATTTTCCGCTATCCCCGCTGGAAAAGCCCGGTGGACCTGACCACCTGGCCCTGCGGCCATCAAGGTCTCTTCGCCCTGCGTGAATTCGAACTCAAAGACGAAAAAGGCCGTCTCTTAGCGGCGGCTACGAGCTCCTGGATGCTTCTCGACGTCAAAACCAAAAAGCCGGTTCCGCCGGCCGAACGGCTCGGACCTTATCCTAAAGATCCGCGGCGGGCCGTCGCCTCCACATTCGAGCCTCTGCCGGCGCTCGAGCGGGCGGACCTGGAACGGACGTTTTCGGTCCGGATGAGCGATCTTGATTGGAACCGTCATGTCAACCATGTCGTCTATATCTCCTGGGCCCTGGAAACGGGCTCCCCGGATTTTCTCGAGAAACACCGGCCGGCCGAGATCGAAGTCGAATTCCGGGGAGAGGCCTTCTATGGAGACACGGTGACCAGCCGGATGCAGACCCTCATATCGGGGCCGGCCTCGCACATCGGCTACGCGATCATTAAAGAGGACGGCAGGAAGGAGCTGGCCCGCCTGAGGATTCTCTGGCAGGAATGACCCTCAACGATGAACAAGTTCATGATCCCGACCACTTCCTCCCGGCCGCACTTCTCGGAAGAGGAAGCCGCGGCGCTGGCCGCAGAGTTCTACGGAATGAGCGGCCAAGTCCAGGAATTGCCCAGCGAGCGCGACCAAAATTTCTCTATCTGCATCGACGGCGAGACCCGATATGTCCTCAAAATTGCCAATGCCCGGGAAAAAAGGGAGGTTCTGGAGCTGCAGACCCAGGCCATCCGTCATCTCTCCAGGAACGTCCCGGAATTCACCTGGCCCGAAACGCACCGGACCACTGCGGGCGAAGATATCGCCGTGGTCGAGCATCGGGAGGGGATGGATCATTTTGTCCGCCTCCTCACCTATCTCCCCGGCGCCTTCTTGGCCCAGGTCAAGCCGCATAAGCCCGAGCTTCTTTATAGCCTGGGATTTTTCCTCGCTTCCATGGACAGGGCGTTTGCCTCCTTCCATCATCCGGCCGTCCGGCGCGACCTGAAATGGAACATGAAGCTCGCTCCCTCGAACATCCGGAGCCGGCTGGCTGACCTGGCGGACCGGGAGGGGCGGACGATCGTCGAATATTTTCTGAACCGGTTTGAGAACACCGTTGCTTCCCGATGGCCGCATCTCAGGACGAGTGTTATCCACAACGACGCCAATGACCTGAACGTCTTGGTCGGCCATCGTTCGCCCGACCCGGGCGGTCTTTATTCCAGGGTCGTCGGCGTTATCGACTTCGGCGATATGGTCGAAGGATCTCCGGTCATCGAGCTGGCTGTCGGAGCCGCTTACGCGATCATGGGGAAAAACGACCCCTTGGCCGCAGCTCTTCCCATCGTTTCAGGATACCATGATGTTTTTCCGCTCACCGAGGAGGAACTCGCCTGTCTTTACGACCTGATCGCCATTCGCTTGTGCATGAGCGTGGTGATCTCGGCCGAACAGAGAAAAGCGGAAGCCGACAACGAATACCTCAGCGTCAGCGAAAAGCCGGCCTGGGAACTGCTCCGCCGTTGGCGTGGCCTCGACCCCGGCTTCGCTCATTATTCATTCAGGGCGGCGGCAGGATTTCCTCCCAGTCCGCAGAGTCAAAGGATTGTGTCCTGGTTGGAAAAACACCGAAAAGATTTCGGCCCCGTCATCGAGGTCGATCTCGAAAAGGCGGCGGCCATCCTTTTCGACCTGAGCGTCGGCAGCCCGGAGCTCAGCGACTGGACTGAGCCGGACGATATGGAGGAGCTCAGCACGCTTCTCTTCAAACGGATGGCCGGCTCCAATGCCAAGGTCGGCGTTGGACGATACGATGAAGCCCGACGTCTCTATACGAGCGACATTTTCAAAACAGACGGCAATGACGCTTCTGAATGGCGAAGCGTTCACTTGGGGATCGACCTGCACTTGAATCCCGGGTCGGCCGTACTCGCTCCGCTCGACGCCGTCGTCCATAGCTTTCGTAACAACGCCGGACGGTTCGACTACGGGCCGACGATCATCCTTGAACACAGCGCTGCCGAGGGCCTCAGATTCTACACCCTCTACGGCCATCTGACGAAGGACAGCCTGTCCGGTCTTGTCGCCGGCCGGGCGATCCGGAAAGGAGAGCGCATCGGTCGGGTCGGCTCTCTCTCGGAAAACGGCGGCTGGCCGCCGCACCTTCATTTCCAGATCATGACCGACCTTCTTGGATATGAAGGCGATTTTCCGGGAGTCGCGCTACCCAGCCAGCGCACCGTCTGGCTGAACCTCTGCCCAGACCCCAACCTCATCCTCAACGTTCCCAAGGAGACGCTGCGAATAAAAACCTTGTCCAGGGACAGTGAGCAGATCCAGGACCTGCGGCACCACCATCTCGGTCCAAACCTGAGCATCGCATACCAGCGGCCCCTCAAGATCGTCCGAGGGTTCCGCCAGTATCTTTACGATGATGGCGGTCAGGCCTATTTGGATGCCGTCAACAATGTGCCCCACGTCGGGCACTGCCATCCCAAAGTCGTCCGGGCGGCGCGGGAACAGATGGCGGTGCTCAACACCAACACCCGCTATCTCCATGATCATCTGGTCGAATATGCCCTCCGGCTCAAGGAGCGCCTGCCCGAGCCGCTGAGCGTCTTCTTTTTCGTCTGCAGCGGGAGCGAAGCCAACGACCTGGCCCTGCGGCTGGCCCGGACGCACACGCGGCAACGCGACACCATCGTTGTCGACGGCGCCTATCACGGCAACCTGACCTCGCTCATCGAGATCAGTCCCTATAAATACGATGGCCCGGGCGGTCAAGGAGCTCCGCCTTATGTCCATAAAGTCCCGACGCCGGACGGCTACCGCGGCCCCTATAAAAGCAGCGATCCGGAGGCCGGCAGCAAATATGCCCGTTATGTCCAGGAAGCCGTCGAAAGGATCCAGGAGCAGGGAAATAATGTCGCGGCCTTCGTCGCTGAGTCCCTAATGGGCACTGCCGGACAGATTGTTTATCCGCCCGGGTTTCTCAAAGAGGCCTTCAGCCTGACGCGACGGAGCGGAGGCGTCTGTATCGCCGATGAAGTTCAGGTCGGATTCGGACGGGTAGGCACGCATTTTTGGGGATTCGAAACCCAAGCTGTCGTCCCGGACATCGTGACCATGGGAAAGCCGATCGGGAACGGCCATCCTCTGGCGGCCGTGGCCACAACCCCGGAGATCGCCGCTTCTTTCAAGACAGGGATGGAGTACTTCAACACCTTCGGCGGAAACCCGGTGTCCTGCGCGGTCGGGCTGGCGGTGCTCGATATTCTCCGGGAAGAGAACTTGCAGCGGAACGCTTTCGAGGTCGGGCGCCATCTCAAAGCCGGCCTGGAAGAATTGAAAACCCGGCATCGTCTGGTCGGAGAGGTGCGGGGTCTCGGCCTTTTCCTCGGCGTCGAGTTCGTCCTCGACCGAGAATCTCTGGCCCCGGCTTCCGCCGAGGCCGCTTATATCGCGGAAAGGATGATGGACAAAAGAATCCTGGTGAGCACGGACGGTCCGTACCGAAATGTCGTCAAGATCAAACCTCCCCTTGTGTTCACTAAGGCCGACGCCGAACTTCTCGTCGAAACCCTGGATCAGATCCTTTGCGAGGATGCTTTGCGTCTTCCCTGAGCAGGGGATTCTTGTGCCCGGCGAGGTTCTGAGATATCCTTTGGTTTTATTCACCGGAAGATGGAGGTGTTGACCATGGAGTTCCGATCACTGGGCCGGTCAGGATTGAAGATTTCGGCCCTCTCATTCGGCGCCTGGGTGACTTTCAGCGACCAGGTGGACGAGGACGTCGCGGCCGCCTGCTTGAAGACGGCTTATGACGCCGGCGTCAATTTCTTCGACAACGCCGAAGCCTATGCCGGCGGCCGGGCCGAGATCATGATGGGCGACATCATCAAGAAGTTCGGCTGGCGCCGCGCCGACCTCGTCGTCTCCACCAAGATTTTCTGGGGCGGCCGCGGCATCAACGACCGCGGTCTGTCGCGCAAACACATCCTGGAGGGGTCAGACGCGGCCCTGAGACGATTGCAGCTGGATTATGTCGATCTCATCTACTGCCATCGCCCCGACGCCGAAACACCGCTCGAGGAGACGGTCTGGGCGATGAACCAGGTAATCCACCAAGGAAAAGCGTTATACTGGGGGACGAGCGAATGGAGCGCCCGCGAGATCGCCGAGGCCATTCACATCGCCAGGCGCGAACACCTCATCCCGCCGACCATGGAGCAGCCCCAGTACAACATGTTCACTCGCGAGAGGGTGGAGAAGGAATACGCTCCGCTCTACCGCGAGTTCGGCCTGGGGACGACAGTCTGGAGCCCGCTCGCCGGGGGCCTCCTGACCGGGAAGTACGAAAAAGGAATACCGCCGGGAACTCGGGCCTCCCTGCCGAGCTACGAATGGCTTCGCGAGCGCTTCGAAGGCGCGCAGGTGGAGGCCAAGATCGAAAAGGTCAGCCGCCTCCGGGCGATTGCCGCTGAGCTCGGGATCACAACGGCTCAGCTCGCCCTGGCCTGGTGTCTGAAAAATCCGAACGTGAGCTCGGTCATCACCGGGGCTTCCCGGCCCAAGCAGGTGGCCGAGAACATGAAGGCCGGGGAGGCCGTCGGCCGGCTGACGGCTGAAATCATGGAACGTATCGAAACGATCCTCGGCAACGCGCCCGCGCCCGATCCCGATTTCCGCTAGCCGGAGTCAGGGCTGTTGAATTCCGCTGCTGGAAAAAATAAGATAATGACGAATCTTGACGAGAAGGAGATCCAAGATGCCGCACAAATTTTTCCCCAGGTTTACCTATTTGGTCCTGGCCACCGTTCTTTTGGGAGGGCTTTCCGGGTGCGCCAAGAAGGAACTACCCGCTGACCTCGTCCTGACCAACGGGAAGGTCGTCACCATGGACGAAGGTCTCCCTGTCGCGGAGGCCTTGGCCGTCAGTGGAGATCGTATCGTGGCCGTCGGCAGCGCTGTCAAAATGAAATCTTATATCGGTGATTCGACTCGAGTGATCGACCTCAAAGGAAAGCTGGCTATCCCCGGATTCATCGATAGCCATGCTCATTTCACCAGTGTGGGCGAGGCCAGGATGGTCCTCGACCTGACCAAGACGAAGAACTGGGGGGAGATCGTGGCCATGGTGGGAGAGGCCGCCCAGAAGGCCGCGCCCGATGAATGGATCAGAGGAAGGGGCTGGCATCAGGAGAAATGGGACGGAACGCCGGATCCCCATGTTGACGGGTTGCCCTATCATGATGACTTGAGCGCGGTGTCGCCGGATAATCCCGTCCTTCTGACTCACGCCAGCGGGCATTCCTGTTTGGCCAACGCCAAGGCCATGGAGCTTGCTGGTATCACCAAGACAACCCCCGACCCGGCGGGGGGTGAGATCGTCCGTGACCCGAGCGGCCGGCCGATCGGGGCCTTCCGCGAGACGGCCCAGCGCCTGGTTGGCCGGGCGATGGCCGGCTACGAGACGAAAAGGACGGAGGCCGAAAGAATCGCGGATGAGCGGAAGGCCATCGAATTGGCGGTCCAAGAATGTCTTTCCAAGGGCATCACCAGCCTCCATGATGCCGGAGCCTCGTTCGCCACGATCGATCTCTATAAGGCTTTAGCGGAAGAAGGAAAACTCGGCATTCGGATCTACGCCATGATCGGAGAAAGCAACGACCGACTCCGGGAGGGCCCATCCCGATACCGGATTGACGGCGCCGGCCAGAACCATCTCACCGTCAGGTCCATCAAGCGTTTCATGGACGGAGCCCTGGGAGCCCACGGTGCCTGGCTTCTGGAGCCCTACTCCGACCTCCCGACATCGACCGGCCTCAATACGACTCCGCTAGACGAGATCAAGGAAACCGCCCGTCTGGCCATCGAGAACGGCTTTCAGCTCTGCACCCACGCCATCGGCGACCGGGCCAACCGGGAGATCCTCGACATCTACGAAGAAGCGTTCTCA
The DNA here is from genome assembly GCA_049287565.1 of Candidatus Aminicenantales bacterium. Taxonomy (GTDB): domain Bacteria; phylum Acidobacteriota; class Aminicenantia; order Aminicenantales; family UBA8522; genus UBA8522. Next base: position 3,309 of record JBAQGA010000090.1, on the reverse strand, counting down.
GCCCACCCGGACAAGAAAGACTTGCGCTGGCGGGTTGAGCATGCCCAGCACCTTTCGCCGGCCGATATCCCTCGGTTCGGGCGGTCGGCCGTCATCCCCTCGATGCAGGGGGTCCACTGCACCTCCGACGGGCCTTGGGTCATCAAGAAGCTCGGAGAAAAGCGGGCCCGGGAGGGAGCCTATGTCTGGAGGAAACTCATCGAGGGCGGCGCGGTCATCTGCAACGGAACGGATGCACCGGTCGAGGATGTCGATCCCATCCCCACCTTCTATGCCACCGTCAGCCGAAAAATGAAGGACGGGACTGTTTTCTTTCCGGAACAACGTCTGAGCAGAGAAGAGGCCTTGCGCACCTACACTCTCAATGGCGCCTATGCCGCCTTTCAGGAAGACCTGCTGGGTTCGCTCCAAGCCGGCAAGCTGGCCGATATCACGGTGCTCTCTCAGGATATCATGACCGTACCTGAGGATGAGATCTTGAAGACGGAAGTGCTGCTGACCATCGTCGGCGGCCGGGTGCTCTACCAGAAGCCCTAGAGTCGGCCAAGGAGATAATCGGATGGGTGGCTTTTTCGGCATTGCCTCAAAAGAAAATTGCAACGGTGATCTTTTTTACGGGACCGACTATCACTCTCATCTTGGGACGAAGAGGGGAGGGCTGGTCGTCCACCGGCCGGAGGGGTTCCAGCGCGTCATCCACAGCATCGAGAACGACCAGTTCCGCTCGAAATTCGACACCGACATCTCAGCCATGAAGGGAAGAAGCGGCATCGGGGTCATCAGCGACACCGACGATCAACCTCTCCTCATCCGCTCCCATCTCGGCAATTTCGCCATTGTCACGGTGGGCACCATCAAGAACCAGGAGGAGCTGATCGAGAGCGCCTTCGAAACGCGGCGACTCCATTTCTCCGAGATGAGCAGCGGCGGAGTCAGCCCGACGGAACTCGTCGCCAGCCTGATCAACCAGGGGGAGTCGTTCGAAGCGGGAATCGCCAAGGCCCAAGAGATGATCCAGGGTTCCTGCTCACTCCTCCTGCTCACCGAGAAGGGGATCTACGCGGCCCGCGACAAATGGGGGCGGACGCCGGTCATCCTCGGCCGAAAGGACGGAGCCACAGCGGTCGCCTTGGAAACCTGCTCCTTCCCCAACCTCGGATTTACGACCGAAAAATATCTGGGGCCCGGCGAGGTCGTTTTCTTCACCGCCGAAGGTTATGAACAGAAATCTCAACCGCGGGATCGCCTTCAGATTTGCGCCTTTCTCTGGGTTTATTACGGCTATCCGGCTTCGAGCTATGAGGGCATCAACGTAGAGTGGGCCCGCAACCGCTGCGGCGCCTTCCTCGCCCGAAGAAACCCTCTTCCCCTTGATTTCGTAGCCGGAATCCCGGACAGCGGAATCGGGCACGGCCTTGGCTACGCGGCCGAAGCCGGCATTCCCTTCAAGCGGCCGTTCGTCAAGTACACACCGACATGGGCGAGGAGCTTCATGCCCCAGAACCAGGAGATGCGCGATCTCGTGGCCCGGATGAAGCTCATCCCCATCCGGGAGCTCATCGAGGGCAAAAAATTCCTCTTCTGCGAGGATTCGATCGTCCGCGGCACCCAGCTCAAAGACACCATCCAGAGGCTCTATGACTTCGGGGCCCTGGAAATCCATATGCGTCCTGCCTGTCCGCCACTCGTCTATGCTTGCAAGTTCCTGAATTTTTCGATTTCCCGCTCGGAGTTCGACCTGGCCGCCCGGCGGGCCGTCCGCGAGCTGGAAGGGGACCATCCTGAGGACCTGCGTCCTTATGCGACCTTCGGCACAGAGCAAACCAAGGCCATGGAGGAAAAGATCAGGCGAAGACTCAACCTCACCACTCTCAAGTATCAACGGCTGGAGGATCTCGTCGCGGCCATCGGGCTGCCCAAGGAAAAACTCTGCACCTATTGCTGGGACGGCTGCGAGCCCGGAGAATAGTCTGAGCTCCTTCCGGAATCCCTGTCCGCTCTCAAAAAGCTCTTCCCGATACTATAGCGGGAAAGGTCGAATTCAGACGAAGGCCCTCAACTTGTCGTTGAACTCAAACGATTGCAGCTTGCGCAGGGCGTTGGTCTCGATCTGCCGCACCCTTTCCCTGGTCACACGGAGATGTTCGCCGACCTCCTCGAGCGTATGGTCACCGCTCTCTCCCAACCCGAAGCGGAGCCGAATGACCTCGGCCTCTCTCTCGGTCAAGCTCTGAAGCGCCTCTTCGATCTGTCTTTTCAGGCTCGAATGGATAACGGTATCCAAGGGGGCGGGGATGTCCTTATCCTCGAGGAACTCGCTGAGGAGGCTCTCGGCATTGTCGCCGATGGGTGTTTCAAGGGAGACCGTATCCTGGGTGGTCCGGATGATCTCCTCCATTTTTTGCGGGGCGAGGCCGCTCCGCCGAGCGATTTCTTCGACCGAAGGATCTCTCCCTTTCTCCTTGATGAACTCCTGGGTCAGGCGGGCCAGCTTCTGCAGCGTCTCGGTCACGTGCACCGGGATACGGACGGTCCGGGACTGGTCGGCGATCGCCCGGGTGATGGCCTGACGGATCCACCAGGTCGCATAAGTGGAGAATTTGTGGCCGAGCCGGTAGTTGAATTTTTCGACCGCCCTGATGAGTCCGATGTTCCCTTCCTGGATGAGGTCGAGAAAGTGGAGTCCGCGATTCTGGTAGCGTTTGGCGATAGAAACGACCAGCCGGAGGTTGGCGGCCGCGAGCTCATTTTTGGAATCATCGCGCCGCCTTCGGCCCTTTTGGATGAGGCCATACGCTCTCTTCCAATCCGGAGACCGCCTCTTCCGGGCATGGCGGACGGCGGCCCAGCATCCCGACATGACCTCCTCGGTCATCCCGTCCCAAACTCCCTGCCTGAGTTTAAGCCCGGGGAGTAGGCGCATCATTCGGACGAACAGCCGGCCCCGTCGGAACACGGTCTTCTTTTTCAGCGGGAGGCCGGCCAGCCGTCTTCCCAGCCTTTTGATTTCCTCCAGACGGCGGTGCGCTTCGCCCAGGGCTTTCTGAAGATTAGCCCCTTCGACCTCCGCTTCGGTCAAATCGAATTCTTCCCGCAGGGTTTCGGGCTTCTTTCGGAGCCGCTTATCGAGCTTCTGGAGGGACTCCAAAAAAAGAGGGGTCAGGAGCAGGCCCTTGATGATGGACCGCTGACCTTTTTCGATCTTCCTGGCGAGATGGACTTCTCCTTCCTTGGTCAGGAGCATCACCCGGCCCATGTCTTTGAGATAGACGCTCACCAGATCGGCGTCAGGTCCTCCGCCGGCGGCAC
>JBAQGA010000089.1:0-11237 GCA_049287565.1 Candidatus Aminicenantales bacterium | reverse complement strand
AATCCTTGGTGTAGCGGATATTTTCCTGGGTTCGATCTTCATTGGCGACCAAACTGTCAAACGCTCTCATTAGATATTTCATTTTTGTCCAGTTATCGACCTTGGAAGAAGGAACCTGTATTTTCTGGTTCATCCTCTCAAGATCGCTCATTTCAAATATCATCCAAAACTGGAGAGAGCCCTTTTCCCCTTTAATTTCTCTCTCGACTGTAGGGGGAACCATGTTTAATCCTAAAAGCTTATCCATCTCGTAAGCAGCGATTTCATACTGCCATCCTTCAAGGGATCCCTGCTGAACGCCCTTTACCTTCTTCCAAGCACCGCTTCCTTCTACTTCGGCCCTTTTTAAGAAGACTCTAATCGGCTTGGTAACTCCCTCTGGAATAGCTACAGACCCTACTATCTCTGCAGTTTTGAGGAACTCTTCCCATTTATCTCTCGATGCCAGTTCCTCTGGAGTGAACTGGGCTTCGGCTTGAAATTGAAAGCCTATAAAAACAATGAAGAAAAAAGGGATAATGAGTTTATTTCTCATTTTCTTCCCCCCTTAGGGATGGAAGACTGCTAAGTTACTAAAGTTTCCAGGACACCTAAATCAACATTTGCAAACAATAAACTTAGTTTTCAAAAACATCAAGGCAATTTTTACAACCCAGCTAGCCTCTTCCTGGCGTCTTCGACTTCGGGCAAGCCGGGGTCGGCGTCCTTCCAGAGGTCCAGGTCGCGCTTATATTGCTCCCTGACTAGCTGTCCAGCCTTCTGCTATTTTGAGCTCAATTTGACATCTCATCTCTTCGCGATTTATCATCCCCAACGATGGGTTGAGGCAAATTCGGTGCATGAGTGCTCATTCAACCAGCCAAGCGGAAAAGGAGTTTCTTATCCCACTTACAGAGGGGATAAGGGGGTTGATAACTACGAACAAAGCCGGCGGGAGGGTACATTGACTTCGCCGCCCAGCCGGCGCTATATTCCCTGCAGTGTTTAAGACAACGACGGTTTTATTATATGCATCTCTGACCGGTTTTTCTTTGATTCTTGGGGTCATCATAGGGACCACTCTAAAAATCAGCCAGAAAATTATCGCGGCCATCATGGCTTTTGGTTCCGGCGTTTTAATATGCGCTTTGACTTTCGGGCTGATGGAGGAAGCATTCAAACATGGAGGGTTTGATGCGATCATCATAGGGTTTTTATTGGGAGGCCTAGCTTTTATATCCGGGGATTTCCTGATTCACAGAATCGGCGGAAGAAACCATAAACGAAAGGCACATTTTAAATCTACAAAAGAAACAAACGGCAAGGCCATCGTCCTGGGCTCGCTCCTTGACGGCATCCCTGAATCGATAGCCCTAGGCGTTGCTCTTCTTAGCAAAAATGGAATTGGGTTGTTAATGCTCGTTGCGATTTTTCTGTCAAACCTTCCTGAAAGCCTATCCTCCATAGACGATCTGCAAAAAGAGGGCTTATCCAAACAGCGCATATATCTGTCATGGTCAATAGTCAGCATATGTGTCGCATCGAGTGTCGTCTTAAGTTTCCTGTTCCTGCAAAAGCTGGATTTAAATGCTCTCGGCATTATCGAGGCTTTCGCATCCGGGGCGATCCTGGCCATGCTTGCAGACAGTATGATGCCCGAAGCTTATGAGGACGGTGGATTTCTTATCGGGTTTTTGACGATGCTGGGATTCTTGACGGCTTTTATTCTTTCCAAAATATAGTTTCATCTCATTTGAATCCTGATAGCCCAGGCGGCAAACTGAAGAGGGTTAAAATGGCTCTAAAATTGCGAACAAGAGTTGACATGGCCCTGTTGTTCCTAAATCATCTATAAAAAGGAGGAAATAATGAAATCAAAAATGCAGGTTGACAACTACACAAAATTCATTCTTGCCGTCATTGCCCTTTGCCTTGTTTTGATTTGCCTTAAAGAGGTTAGTTTATTTCCTATGCTCTACGGTTCTACCCCTGATATTATTGATGTCCGAATTAAGGCGATTGAAAGAGCGTCTGGACAAAATTGGGATCCGGTGATGATAGATATTTCTAATAGATTGCCCGTTGAAGTGGTGAATATTGCTGCGATTCCAGTGGAAGTAAAAAATCCTCTTCTCCCAGTGGACGTTAAGAATGTCGACGTAAAAACAACTCTGAAGCCGATAGAAGTGAAGAAATAGAATTAGAATATCTTACAGTTCGAGGCTTCGACCGTCAACTGCATCAACAAAGATTATGGCTATTTTTTTACACCTGGAAAAAAGCGCCTAATTCCTGACGATTTGATTACTTTTCTTCTTATTTGATTTCTCCGCTTTTTTGCTTTTTATCTCTCTGCTGCCGAGCACTTCTCGGCTCATAAAGTTTATAATGATGTTTTTGTGAGATTTCTCTCTGTTGTTTTTTGCGCTTTAAAATAGCCTGGAATTTCTCTATTATCCATTTCATATCTTCAGTGGGGATTACGATGATATTCTTATTCTGCTTTATCAAAAATAATTGCCCTTTTTCTTCGATAATATATTGATACTTCCCCTTGCGGTTCACAGTGAGTCGTGCAAGTCCGTTTTCTCTTTTGCTCATTTTTTTTCTCCGCCTTGAAGTTTTGTTCTTTTTGAGTTTAAACGTACCTTTGTATTCTGTCAATATTCGCCATCCTTTCGCTTATGAAGCTGGTTCCCCCAAAACTGAGAATATCCCTACGCTTCGCGAGGCACTATAATATAACCACAGCCTTCCAGGCCTCGTTATGGCCTCCGGCCGATCATCAATGAAGTTGCGGCGCGCTATTTGGACCGCGGCAACAAAATCACTGCACACTGTATCTTTCCGGAATTGTGACCAAATTGTGACCATCCCCGGCATACTTCCATATACCTTGGTGTACTTTCGTATACCTGCAGATGATCTGTAATCTGCTGATTAGATTGACTATTATTTTATTTTCAGGAGGTTAGGAGAATTGCCCTATTTGGATTCCGCACCCACTCGCCCCATTCCTCTAGCCTCTTGGCATGGCACGAAGGGCAGAAACCGCGGGTGCGGCAGGAAAACATCAGGAGCCGCTCCTCACTGCAGTCCGGACAGCGGATGCGGGCGGACCCGCAGCGGGGATTGCCACAGTCTAAATATCGGAACTTATGTGCTCAGCAGCGGCTTGCTTTTGAGCTTCAAGCTGTTCGAGAAGCAGATGGCTGGAGAGATGGCCGGCCAGGGGGGAAATTTCGCGGCGAGGGCCGCCCCTGGACTTGATATCCGCAGGGAAATCGTCTACTTTGGTTATTTCACATGAGCGATACCAGGGTTGTCGTGACGGGAATGGGGACCGTGACGTCCGTGGGGATCGGTCTGGGCGATTTCTGGACAGGACTGATCACCGGAAAAAACGGTATCTCGCGGGTCACCCGTTTCGACGTCGCCGGTTTTCCCTCGACCATGGCCTCCGAGGCCAGAGATTTCGACCCGGAACGCTGGATGGATAAGAAGTCCGCCGCGCGGATGGACCGGTTCAGCCAATTCGCCGTGGCATCCGCCGAGATGGCTGTGGCTGACAGCGGCATTTTGAGTTCGCCTTTTCGACAGGAGAGGGCGGGCGTCATCATCGGCTCCGGGATCGGCGGATCAGAAACGATCGCCAGCGGCCAGGCCAAGCTTGCCGCGAAGGGCCCGCGGGCTCTCGACGCGTTTTTTGTCTCCAAGCTCCTCATCAACATGGCCGCTTGCATGGTCTCCATCCGCCTCGGCTTCAAAGGGCCTTTGGCGGCGCCGTCGGTTGCCTGTTCCACAGGGGCCAACGCGATTGGCGACGCCTTCCGGATCATCCAACGGAGTGATGCGGACATCATGCTGGCCGGCGGTTCCGAGGCCTGCCTCACTCCCCTCGCCTACGGGGGTTTCTGCGCCAACCGCTCGATGTCGCGGCGGAACGACGAGGTCGCCCGAGCCTCGCGGCCGTTCGACAGGCGCCGGGACGGCTTTGTCATGGGCGAGGGAGCGGCGGTCGTCGTCCTGGAGAGCCTGGAGTGCGCCCGCAACCGCGGGGCCCACGTCTATGCCGAACTGGCCGGGTACGGGAACGCGGCCGATGCCTACCACATCACCTCTCCAGATCCCAGGGGCGACGGCATGGTCCGGGCGATGAATTTGGCGCTGGACGATGCGGGGCTGAAACGCGAGGAGGTCGGCTACATCAACGCCCATGGAACGTCCACCGTCCTTAACGATAAGCTCGAAAGCGGCGCCATCATGGCGGTCTTCGGCCCGCACGCCCGCGCCCTCAAGGTCAGCTCGATCAAGTCCATGATCGGCCATCTTCTTGCCGCGGCCGGCGCTGTCGAATTCGTCGCCACGGTCATGAGCGTTCACACCGGAATCTTGCCGCCGACGATCAATTACGAGGAGCCTGACCCCGACTGTCCTCTGGATTACGTGACGGGCGGCGCGGAAAAGCTCGAACTCAGGGCAGCACTTAGCAACTCCTTCGGCTTCGGCGGCGGAAATGCCTGCCTGGCGATCAAGAGATACGGGAGCGTGCAGTGAAGATCCCCCCGCTTCGAATCGGCGACCTGACGATGCCTCTCCCCATCATCCAGGGCGGCATGGGAGTGAAGGTTTCGCTCGCCCGCCTGGTCGCCGCCGTAGCCAACGAAGGCGGGATGGGGACCATCGCCGCTGTCGGCCTTGGAGATATCGAAGCATCCAAGCTCGATTTCGAACGCGCCTGCCGCGAGGGCTTCATCTACGAGATCCGCAGGGCCAAAGGCCTGACCAATGGTCCGATCGCCATCAATATTCTGGGCGTGCTGAGCAACGCCCGGGACCTGATCGAGACAGCCGTCCAGGAAGGGATTAAGTTCATCGTCTCCGGAGCTTCCCTGCCCCTCAAGCTCCCAGAAATGACCGAGGATCCGTCCGTCAACCTGGTCCCCATCATCAGTTCCGGAAGAGCCGCTGATATCGTCCTCCGCACTTGGGATAAGCGCTACCGGAGGACGGCCGACGCGGTCATTCTCGAGGGGCCTCTGGCCGGAGGGCATCTCGGCTTCTCCATTGAACAGCTTCAGGAGCCCGAAAGGTACGCGCTCTCCGTTCTGCTTCCCGAAGTCCTCGCGGCCGTGAAGCCTTTCGAGGACAAGTACGGCCTGAAAATTCCGGTCATCGCTGCGGGAGGAATCTACACCGGGACGGATATCGCCCGGATGTTGGAGGCGGGAGCCTCGGGAGTCCAGATGGCCACCCGGTTCGTCTGCACTCCCGAATGCGAGGTCGCCCCGGAGTTTAAACGCGCTTACCTCGAAGCCAGGGAGGAAGACATCGTCATCATCAAAAGCCCGGTCGGACTCCCGGGACGGGCTATCCGGAATCGCTTCCTGAGAAGCCTGGAAGCCGGCGCGCGCGAAAAAATCAAATGTCCCTATCACTGCCTGGCGACGTGCAAAGTGGCCGAGGCCCGCTATTGCATCGCCCTGGCCCTGGTCAACGCCTATCAGGGAAACATGGAGAAGGGCCTGGTGTTTTGCGGCCAGAACGCCTATCGCTGTGACAGGATCATCTCCGTCCACGACCTGATCGCCGAGCTCAAGGCGGAAATCGAAGCTTACTGAGAAAAGTGACGAAGAATATTCACTGCCGGCCTCAGCTGCCATCAGAACTTCCTGATAAGCGGCCTGGAGCGGAAGAGGTCTACCGGCCACAAAGCTTAGCTTGAGGTGATTGATGATGCGATCGACCACGGCATGATCTGTCAGGAAGGCGATGACCTTCATCGTGGCGCCGCATTGAGGGCAGACCATCGGGTCCACTTCATACACTTTGCGGATCATCTCGGCCCAGCCCATAACGCAGGCGAATTGTGACCAAAACGTGACTATCCCCGGTATACTTCCATATACTTTCGTATACCTTGGTATATCTGCAGATAATCTGTAAACTGCTGGAAAAATTGACTATTACTTTGTTTTCAGGAGGTTAGGAGAATTACCCTTATTGGATCCGGAGTCCGTCGCTCTATCCACTGAGCTACAGGCGCGCACATCGCAATTGTGGCTAGATATTACATCATTTTGGGGATGTTGTAAAACCGGCTTCAGGTCACAATTTAGTCACGAATGGATATGACCGCCTCTCCCTGAAAAAGCGGCAAGAACATCAGTCCGGAAGGGTGAATCAAGTTGAGAAAACGCAAACCGGCGTTGACCGCTTCTATTCGCCCTAGACTCGAAGATCGAGGGCCAAGAGGCCTTCATCACTAAAATAGCTCCATCCGGAACGGCATTGATCGACTCTACTTTTTTGGGAGGAAAAGGCACGGACGTGGGCAGAAGTATCGCCCTCAATAAGAGTGGCGATGCTTACATCACCGGCTCGACGGATTCGACGGATTTTCCCGTCACGAACGCTTTTAACACGACCGCCAGCGGCGGCCAGGACGCGTTTGTTGCCTGGATCTCCTCGGTCCGGCCCGATCGGGGCCTCCAATTTTTCGGATAGGGAGTGAACCGCGCGCCTCCCGATTTCGTATCTAGTGTTAGGTGCCCCATGTCGATGCTCTATGCGCCAAGCGCTGATTCCAATCCAACCGGGAGGTTCCGCGTGTCCCATCGAGCCTTAAGCCCAGTCTCCCTTGCCATCGTCGCCGCAAGCCTCGCGGCTCTTCTTTTCGCCTTCCCTCTCCAGGCCGGGCCCGCGGTGTCCCAAGCCGAAACGCCGCTGGTCATCCCCAAGGCCGGGCAGCCGCCCGTCATCGACGGAAGCCTGGACGAGCCGATCTGGACCCAAGCCCTCAAGATCGACGGTTTTAAAACCTTCAAGCCCGATTTCGGCAAGGAAGCGAGCCAGAAGACCGAGGCTTTCATCAGCTACGACGCCGAGAACTTCTACTTCGCCTTCCGCTGCTACGACAGCGAGCCGGCCAAGGTCAAGGCCGCTATGAGCAAGCGCGACAACATCTTCCAGGACGACATCGTCTTCATCAACCTCGATACCTTCAACGACAACCAGAGCGCCTTCGTCTTCATGCTCAACCCCCTCGGCATCCAGGGCGACGGCATTCTGACCGTCGCCGGGAACGTCGAGACCAGCTTCGATGCGATCTGGTACAGCAAGGGCCGGATCGACGACCAAGGCTGGACCGTTGAAGCCCGCATCCCTCTCCAGAGCATCCGCTTCCCGAATAAAGACCTCCTCACTTGGCGTATCCTGTTTATCCGATTTTTCACCCGAACCTCGGAGCAGGTCAGCTTTCCGCCGCTCGACCCCGCTCAGGGCTCTCTGCTCGGTCAGGCGCTACCCATCCAGGTCTCGAGCCTCAAGTACAAGAGAGTCGTCGAGCTCCTGCCCGCCCTCACCTTCGGGAGGACGTCCGAAGCCTCCGCGGGCAGGCTGATCAGGAACAAGGACCTGGACATCGGCGATTTCAGCCTGACCGGGAAACTCGGGATTACCTCGGACCTGACGCTCGACGGGACCTACAATCCCGACTTCAGCCAAGTCGAGGCCGACGCCGGCCAAGTCGACTTCAACCAGCGCTACGCCCTATACTATGAGGAAAAGCGACCGTTCTTCCTAGAGGGCAGCGACATCTGGCAGTTCGGCGGCGTCATGGAGGAAGCTCCCCTATCGGCCCTCGTCTACACCCGGACTATCGTCGACCCGACCTTCGGTTTTAAGCTCACCGGAAAGATCACGCCCCGCGACACCCTGGCCACGATCTACGCCAAGGACTACTTTCCGGATAACCCCGTCGACGAGCATCCCGATATCGCGATCGTCCGCTACAAGCATACGCTCAAGGACGACGCCTTCATCGGCGGGTTTTACACGGGCCGCGAATTCGGCGCCGGCTACAACCGGGTCGGCGGACTGGACGGCCGTTTCCGGCTCAGCCAGACATCGGTCGCCTCGTTCCACCTGTTCGGCTCCCTGTCCAAACCCGACGGCGCTGAGAAAGCGAACAAGGACCACGCCCTTTCCATGGCCTATGAATTCTCCAACCGTAAATGGGTCCTCAACCTCGGCTACCAAGACATCTCGGAGAAATTCCAAGTCGACACGGGATTCCTGTATCGGACCGGACTGAGACGGCTGGCCGCCTTCGGTATGTACCAGATCTATCCCAAGTCCAAGTTCTTCCAGAAAATCGAGCCCTTCTACTGGAGCTATCATATTTACGATACGATCTACGATATGTGGGAGACCGTGAACCTCTTCACCCTCCGCTTCGGCCTGCCGCGGAATACGATGATCCGTTTCGACGGTCTCCTGGCCAACGAGGTTTTCGCCGGGAAGCTGTTCGATCAGAGCGGGTACGGATTCCGAGCCGAATCGCAGCTGGCCAAGCAGATCTATCTCCAAATCTTTGCCAGACGGACGGGAAGCACCTATTACGATCCTTCCACCCCCTACCAAGGCTACGGGAACCGGATTATGGGCGGAGTCCAGTACCAGCCCATGGACCAACTCGATTTCAGCCTGAGCCTTAGTTATGTTGACTTTTTCCGAAAGTCGGACAAGGCGAAAATCTACGATTACCTGATCCTGCGCAGCCGAAACATCTTCCAGATCAACAAGTACCTGTTCCTGCGCGGCATCGTCGAATACAACGATTTCTACAAACGAATGACCCTGGACGCCCTGGCCTCGTTCACCTACATCCCGGGGACGGTCATCCACCTCGGCTACGGCTCGGCACTGGAAAAGCAGGAATGGATGGGAACGGACTACGCCCCCAGCGAGCGGTTCCACGAGATGAAGCACGGCTTCTTCTTCAAGGTCAGCTATAACTGGCGGCTGTGATCAGCGATCCGGCGGGCCACCTTCAGTTCGTTCTTTAACTTACTGAGATTTTGGCTTAGCAACACTCATGAAATCTTCAAACTCTTCTGAACCGAAACAGGGGGGGGCTGTTTGACGTCCCGTGGATTCCGGCATAGAATGAATGTTCATCCGGCCACTCCGCTGGTGCGGAGGAAAATGAAATGAAAGCTACCAAGTACTCTTTCCAGAAGATCGCCTTCGTCGGGAATTACATCCCAAGGCGGTGCGGCATCGCGACGTTTATGACCGACCTGTGCGAGTCGGTTACCCGGGAGGTGCCGGGCATCAACTGCGTGGCGGCGGCGATGAACGACACGCCCGAAGGGTACGCCTACCCGGACCAGGTGCGGTTCGAAATCGCCCAGAACGACGTGGAGCAGTACCGGGAGCTTGCCGACTTCCTGAACATGGGCCAGGTCGACGTTGCCTGCATCCAGCATGAATACGGCATTTTCGGCGGGCTGGCAGGCAGTCACCTCCTAGTGGCTGTGCGCAGGCTGCGGATGCCGATCGTGACCACGCTGCACACCGTGCTCAAGCAGCCGGACGAAGCACAGAAGCAGGTGCTGACCGAGCTGTGCGGACTTTCGGAACGCGTCGTCGTGATGAGCCGGCGGTCGGCGGCATTCCTGGAGGAAATCTACGGCGTTCCGGCAGAGAGGATCGACCTGATTCACCACGGCATACCGGACATGCCGTTCGTGGACCCGAACTACTACAAGGACCTGTTCGGCGTTGAGGGACGGCGGGTGATCCTCACCTTCGGTCTCCTCTCGCCGAACAAGGGCATCGAGTTCATGATCAACGCGCTGCCCGACGTTGTTCGGCGGTTCCCGGACGCGGTCTATCTGGTGCTCGGAGTAACGCACCCGAATGTGAAGCGTGAGAAGGGGGAGGAGTACCGGCTCAGGCTTCAGCGCCTGGCACGTAAAATCGGAGTCGCCGACCACGTCATCTTTCACAACAGGTATGTCGAAATCGACGAGTTGTGCCGGTTTCTTGGAGCAGCCGACCTATATGTTACGCCCTACACAGTCGCCGAACAGTCGGTGTCGGGCACGCTTGCCTACTCGCTGGGTACGGGCAAGGCGATCGTTTCCACGCCATACTGGTACGCTGAGGAATTGCTCGACGATGGCCGCGGCCGATTGGTGCCGTTCCGGGACGCGAGCGCGCTGGCGGGCGCTGCCATCGAGCTGCTGGAGAAAGAGGCCGAGCGTCATGCAATGCGCAAGCGAGCATATTCATTCGGACGCATGATGGTCTGGAAAGAGGTGGCGCGGCAGTACCTCCAGACGTTTGAACGGGCGTCACAGGAGCGGCTCATCTCCCATGCCCGACCCAGCCTGGCGCACCGGGCCGACCCACTGGACATCGAGTTGCCGGAGCTGAACCTCAGCCACATGCTGACGCTCACCGATGACACCGGCATACTGCAGCACGCGCGACGGACTGTACCAAATCTCTCCGAGGGATATTGCACCGACGACAATGCCCGCGCCCTGATCGCGGTGCTGCGCGCCCAGCAGTTCGAGCAAGACAGCGAAGCGCTACGCCGATTAACAACCCGCTATCTTGCTTTCATCGACTACTCACTCAACCGGGAGAACGGCCGGTTCCGCAATTATCTCGGATACGACCGGCGGTGGGTGGAGCCGGCGGGGGCCGAGGACGTTCACGGCCGGGCACTCTGGAGCCTGGGCTCGACGGTCGGAGCTTCGAAGGACGACGGGATCGTGGCCCTGGCGATGAACCTGTTCGAGGCCGGGCTGCCCGCACTTGAGACTTTCTCCAGCCCGAGAGCCTGGGCATTCTCGCTCTTGGGAATCTGTTCGTTCATTAAGCGGTTTCCGGGCGCCAGCGAAGCGCGGCGCTTTCGCGACAGCCTTGCCGCCCGGCTGCTGCAGTTGTACAAGGCAAACACCCATGAGGAGTGGCCCTGGTTTGAGCAGTCTTTGGCCTACGAGAATGCCCGGCTGAGCCAGGCCCTGTTGCGCGCCGGTGCAGAGATAGAGAATCAGGAGATGGCTGATGCCGGGTTGAAGTCGCTGGCTTGGCTGGTTCAGGTTCAGACCGTACCGGAAGGATACTTCGTGCCGATTGCGAATGTGGGCTGGCACCGGGGTGCAGATCGCGCCCGGTTCGACCAGCAGCCGGTTGAGGCTCAGGGTACGATTGAGGCGTGTTTCCGGGCCTACCGCGTGACCGGCGAGCGGCGCTGGCGGGAATGGATGGCCTGCGCGTTTGAATGGTTCCTGGGCAGGAATGACCTCGGGTTACCGCTCTACGACTATGCCACCGGCGGGTGCCACGACGGGCTCCACCCGGAAGGAGTTAACGCGAACGAAGGCGCGGAATCGACGCTGGCCCTGATTTGCTCGCTGCTGACAATGCGCGTCGTCGCCACAATGAGTGAGGATGGAAGC
>JBAQGA010000088.1:0-1624 GCA_049287565.1 Candidatus Aminicenantales bacterium | reverse complement strand
GTTCCAAATATCCCATTTTCCTGCCCTTGTATCTATCCTATAATCAGTATCTTACCAGCGCGTCGCAGCTAGTGTACAGTGATGTTCGCAATTTGCCATAGGAGAGGAGCCATCGTAAACTCTCTTCGAAGTCAAACTCGAAAGAGAGGAGATTTACTACTACGATGGCCCCAAACCATTATAAGGGACTTCTGAGAAAAGTGCTATTGGGATTTATCACGGAACAGGACCCGGTACTGGCCATGCTAGAGTGGGTCGCCCACCAGATGATGCTGATCGAGGCTGAGGCCAAGGTGGGAGCGGAGAAAGGCAAACACAGCTCGGGCCGGAAAACGTATTTTTCCGGCGCCAGGGTGAGAAGGATGGACACGCGGCTGGGCACGATCTACCTTTACATTCCGAAGCTGAGAAAGGGCGGATACGTGCCTTTTTTCGTGACGGAGAGGAAGCGCTCGGAGCTGGCCCTGGCGGCATTGGTCCAGGAGGCGTTCATCAACGGAGTCTCGACGCGGCGGATCGAACGGCTGGCCAAAGCGTTGGGGATTGAGAATATCTCTGCTTCCCAGGTCTCCGAGATCAACAAAGGGCTTCAGGAGCAAGTGGAGGCGTTCCGGAGCCGGCCGTTGGAGGAGGAATACCCCTTTCTTTGGATCGACGCTCTGTACGACAAGGTCCGGGTGGAGGACCAAGTCGTCACTCTGGCGCTGATGATCGCCCATGGTGTTAATAAGGCCGGAAACAGGGAGATTTTGGCCATAGAGCCGATGTTTGACGAGTCGGAGGACAGTTGGCGGGAGTTTTTCCGCAGACTGAAGAGCCGCGGTCTGAGGAAGGTCTGTCTGTGCATCTCCGATGCCCACGCCGGCATCCAGGCAGCGGTTAAAAAAGAGCTTGTTGGCACGAGCTGGCAGAGGTGCAAGGTCCACTTCATGCGGAACATTCTGGCGAAGGTTCCTCATAAGGAGAAAGGCCGCTTTGCGGCACATTTAAAACAGATCTGGCTGCAGCCGGACAGAAAAAGCGCTCGCCGCGCGGCCGATCTTCTGTGCCGGGACTACGAAAAGCGGTTTCCCGAGGCGATACGGTGTCTTGAAGACGGACTCGAGGACTCGCTTCAGTTCTTCGGCTTCCCGGAGATCGATTCAAAGAAGATATCCTCCACCAATATGCCGGAGCGGACCTGCCGGGAGGTCAGGCGCCGGAGTCGCGTGATCGGAGTGTTCCCGACGGTTGAGTCCTGGGTGAGATTGGTGACCTGTTATCTTGTCGAATACTCGGAGGACTGGGGGATAGATCGAAGTTATATCAGGAGAGATAAAATCCAGGAGGCCATGGAGAGAAATCAGGCCTCCCTGATGGCCCAGGCTGCAAACTGAAGAGGGTTATGGTGGCACCGAAATTGCGAACGAATATTGACATGGCCCTACCTATTGCTCTCCCTTCAATACTCGCAATAGTATTCATGATACTATTAATAAAACGGTCTCGCAGGCCTAAGCCTGTTTCTTAAGCCTCAGATTTATAGCGTGTTCTCCGCTAGCGCCTGGCGGGGCTGGAGGGCAGCTGAGTACCTCCCCGATCTGTGATACCTCACGGGGCATATGGGCCCTTCCCGTTGACTTCC
>JBAQGA010000087.1:0-4679 GCA_049287565.1 Candidatus Aminicenantales bacterium | reverse complement strand
CCGGATGCTTATCTTGTAGCCCATGGACGCCAGCTTGTCCCTCACATCCTGAGAAACCTTCTCGTTCAAGTCGAGCTTTCCGGGGAACGTTTCGTGCTCGTCGAACGAGTCCCGCAATTGATAGCTGGTGATATTCGGCGCTTCACAGGCCTGCTGGACGTCCATCCCGAACTCGACGACGTTCAGGAAGAACTGGAGGAGGTTCTGGTCCTGGGTGTCGCCGCCCTGCACGGCAAAAGAAAGGTAAGGTTTCCCGTCCTTGAGGGCCAGCCCGGGCGTGAGTGTTGCCCGCGGCCTCTTGCCCGGTTCAACGACGTTGAACGGATTCTCGGCCTCGTCCAGGACGAAGCTCTGCATGCGCTGGCTCATCCCGATGCCGGTGCGGCCGGCGATGCAGGCCGGGATCCAGCCGCCGCTCGGCGTTACCGAAACGACCCACCCCTGCTCATCGGCTGCTTGGATAGAGGTTGTGCCCGAGAAAAAGCTCGACGTGTCCTCTCGGCCCGGCGGCGGCACGTTTTTCCATTGCTCCAGATGACGGAGATAGGGATTTTTCTTGCCTTCGAACGGATAGGGGTCACCCGGTTTGATGTCCGCGTCATTGGCTTCCCAATTTATCTGTTTGAGCCGTTTTTCCGCGTACTTTTTAGAGAGCAGCCCTCGAAGGGGCTCTTCAGGCAGGAAATAGGGATCTCCGTAGTAGAAATCCCGGTCGGCAAAGGCCAGGTTCATGACCTGGTAGAGGGAATGGATGTAGTTGGCGCTGTTGAGACCCATGGACTTCAGGTCGATTTTCTCCAGCATGTTGAGGGCCTGGAGCATGACCGGCCCCTGGACCCAAGAAGTGAGTTTGTAAACATCTATGCCTTTGTAGTTGATGGTCACAGGTTCTTCGAGATAAACCTTCCAACGGGCCAGGTCTTGTTCCGTTATCAGCCCCCCTTGCTCATTGCACCCACGGGCGAATTCGGCGGCGATATCGCCTTTATAAAAACGATCGTAGGCCGCCAGGATCGCTTCCCCGCGGTTCTTCCCGGAAGCCAATGCCTGGTCCTCGGCCTCCACCAGTTTCCGCAGCGTCGCCGCGAGTTCGGGTTGGCGGAAGACCTCTCCCGGCTCAGGCGCTTCCCATTTCTCCCCCAGGTGTGGAAGGAGGGCCTTTTTAGAATAGGGCCATTGTTTGATTCGCTCCTTTTCCCGCTCGATGCTCCTGGCCAGTTCCTCCTCGACCGGATATCCGTCGGCCAGCTGGATAGCCGGTTGGAGGATATCCTTGAGTCTCATGGTGCCGAACTCGGCCAGAATGACCATCAGCCCGCCGGGAGTTCCCGGAGTGACCGCCGCCAGGGGGCCGTAGGGGGGCGGATATTTCATCCCTTTCTGACGGAAGAATTCGGCTGTGGCTCCCGTCGGAGCGACTCCCAAGGCGTTCACGCCGATGACCTTCCGGGTCTGAGGATTGTAGATCAATGCCTGCGTCTCCCCTCCCCAGCTCAGCACGTCGTACATCGTGCAGACGGCCCCCAGCATGGCGCAGGCAGCATCGACGGCGTTTCCGCCCTTAAGAAAGATCATGGCGCCGGCCGTGGCCCCCAGCGGCTTTCCCGTGATCGCCACCCAGTGCTTTCCGTGGAGCACGGGTTTTTCGGTGCGGTCCGGCGCAGAGAGCATGATTTGCGGAGCCAAGAGGGCGAGGACAAGGAAGGATATCCCTGTCGCTAAAAAGACAATTTTTCCCTTGTTCGTGAACATCCATCCTCCTTAGGCATTCCTGATCCGATATCCGTCCGGGGATCAGATGGCTAAGAATCGGACAAATTTTCGTTGACCAGAAGAAATATCCTCTTGGCGCTCGCCTCGTCTTCGCTGTCGACCAAGAGCAAGACATATCTGCCCTTCGCCGTGGCGAAGATCCAGTTGTCTCTGTCGTCTTTCAGTTGATAGACTCCCTGCCTCTCCGCAAAACCTTTGTACCTTTCGCTCTGTTCGAAGCTTTTCGCGGCCTCTTCGAACCTGAGCCGAGCCGATGGAACGTCAGGGTATTCAAATATATAAAGCGAATAGCCGGGAGCATATTCTCCTTTGACGCCGGCCTGGAAGGCAAAGACGTCCTCCCGGAAAAAGGGATAGCTGTTGTAGAGGGCCAAAGGCCCCTTGAAGTACTTAATACTCTGGGTCTCCAGCCCCTCCACGGGCAGACGGGAAACAAGACTCGGAGGCCGCGTCGACGGGCCCATTTTCGGTTCGATGGCCCGGGCCAGGAGAAGGAGCGCTTTGTTGGCATCGGCCGCTGGATCAAGGCCTGTGATGGTCACAAGGTATGGGCCCTTTCGGAGGTTCAAATAATAATCGGCCAGCTGGCATTCATCACCCAGGGAGACCGGTTCGCCGCGCTGACTCCTCTTGAATGTATAAATCCCATAAGCGCTGTCCGGGGAATCCATTTCGAAGATCTCGAGGGAGACTCGGCTGCCGGCATCCGTCCTGTAATCCTGGACGATCACCCTCCGGAAGCCGTATTCAAAATAGATCTCGGCTCCCCCGTCGATGTAAGTGAAGAGGTCTTCTCCTGAAAAATTTTGGGGTTCGCCGTCTTCGGTCCAATTCCGCAATTCTTCCGATTCGGGGAGAAAGGCCTGGAGAGGAAGCTCTTTGGCCTGGGCCTTCAGCGGTCCTGAACATCCGCTCCAGATAAAGGCCAGAACGGAAAAAGCGGCCGCGATCAACCGTCGCCGGATCAGACGTTTATCTCCTTGATCCTGACCTTCTTGAGATCGAGCCGGCCCAGGTTATGCTCCTGCCCGCGCTTGATCATGATGATGTCGTCCCCCCGGAGGCCCCACAGCGAGGCACAATAGGCGTCGATCGCCACCCGGTCCACTCCGGCAACGACCTTCTTGGGCTTGAGGAGCTCCCCCGGCCCGAACGGCCCGTTCGTGGTGATAAACTCGGTGGCGTCGACGATGTTGAGCGTGGGCTTGACGACCGTGCTGAGATCGGCGATGCACTGGTCGAGGTGTTCGATGGCCCCGGCATCGGTCTGCCAATTCTGTTTATGGAAGGTCCGGTTGGTCTTCGGCGAGTTCAGCCCCATCAGGTTTTTCATCGTCCCGGTGAACTTGTTGCCGGCATGGTCCTTGGTGACCGGCATGTTGATGAAGACATCATGATCAAAGAAGATATTCAGGATACGGGCTTCCCGGAGCGCCTTCCCGGCGGGCACGGGGACCGGCTTGAAGTTGGCCTCGTCGCGTTCAATCAATTTCAACCCAGCTCCCTCCTCCGCCGCCACCTGGGCCTGGCCTGTCGATTCCCAATTCTTAAGGGCCAACCAGCTGACCAGGTTAATCTCTTTTGCCCCGGCTTTCTTACAGAGCCGGATGACCGTCCGGATGACTCCCGGGTTGGTGTAGGTGCCGGGATGGCTGCTCTGGGCGTTGGCCAGGATGAGGACGCGCGAGTTCTCGTGAACAAACCGGCCGATCCCTCCTAAAAGCTCCACCGCGTTGGCGGCATTCCGGCCGTAGTCATCCCCGGCGACGACGGCGATATCCGGAAAATCCTTGGCCTGGGCGCGGAGGGGGCTAAGGACCAGTCGATGAAGGATCGGCCCACCCACGGCCGTCGTCAATCCGGCCCTCAGGCTCGTCTTGAGGAATTCCCGTCGTTCGAGCGCTCTTCCCATGATCAGGCTCCTTTCATATCCCAGCAGAGGCGGATCATTCTCTTTTCCGGTAGGTTTGTTCCAGAAGGAGCATTTTGTCTTCCGGCGAGATCTGACTGAATTCGATGCCCATTTCGAACAATTCCTCCTCGTAAACACTGCGCGCCCAGCGGACGACACCCATGGTGTGGACGCGCCGGCGGCGCTTCGAGAGGACGATCTCTATTTTGAGAAGGGTGTTGACGGGCAGGAGCATGTTGGTCATGATCCTGACGCCGCCGGGTGAGATGTCTTTGGTCAGGGCATTGACGATCGACTTGTCCTCGGGAGTCTGGCCGTTGGTCAGGAGCTCGATGACGACTTTGTCCTCTTCATTGATCCGGCTCTCTCGGCGTCGCTCCCTGGTCGGCCAGGCCGGCTCCTTTTTGTTGCGCATTTCAACCTCTTCTGGATTTAGTCGCTCGGCCTCAATGACGGGGGGAGGTTTTTTCTTGCCTTTCTTGCTCCATCTGGGCATGCTGCCAAAAAATATAGCAGCAGGAATGGCGAATATCAACATGTTTTTTTAGGCCGACAGGGCTTCGAGCAAGCGTTGGATGGTGAGGGGGCAGCAGCCCCAATCCGAGATAATTTATAAATTCTATTGATATTATAGTATTTATTTGGTATTATAATCATGGATGCTCGCTGGGCTGGCTGGGCGGGTATCCGCCATCCCAAACCCCTCCTTTTGATAATTCCCCGACACAGCCAGCACCTTTCCTACACCCTCAAAAAAATGCAACTTTCTTGACAGGTTTATAGTTATCCTATATAAATAGTAGGATATAGGAGAGGAATATGGCCTTTTCATATACGGGAAAAGATAGGAACGGATATCGGCTCCGCCTGTCCGAGGGGGAAAATAGATATCTGCCCTTCGAAGAGTCTCTTCCTTTGGATGCCCCGCCCCGACAGGACCGGTCGACGGCGGACGAGGACTCTTCTCCCCTTTTTTGGGGAGGAAACGGATCGG
>JBAQGA010000086.1:0-44911 GCA_049287565.1 Candidatus Aminicenantales bacterium | reverse complement strand
GGGTGATTCACATAGTCGAGGATCCGGCTCGCTAGCAGCCCGGGAGTGAGCTCCTTTTCCAGGATCACTTCGGCGCCGTCCACGCGCGCCAGTTCTCCGGCGTTCTTGGCCTGATGATCTTCTGAGGCCAGGGCGAACGGGACGAGCACGGCCGCCTTCCCGGCCACGATGAGCTCGGAGATGGTCGTGGCGCCTGCCCGGCCGATGACTAGGTCGGATTTTTCAAAACAGCCGGCCATGTCATGAAAGAAAGGGGCGACCTCGGCATCCTGAAAACCGTTATGAACATAGCCCTCCTTGACCTTTTTGAAATCGGCCTCTCCCGTCTGATGGAAAATGCGCAGCCGGCCTTTTTCGGCCGCGAGCAGGGGAAGGGCCGCGACCATGGTCTCGTTGAGAACCCGGGAGCCCTGGCTTCCTCCGAAGACCAGGAGGGTGAGCGTCGCGGTCCGAGGCTTCGGCCGGATGCGGTAGAATTCCTCGCGGACGGGGTTGCCCAGGAAAACCGCCTTTCCCTTGAAATGATCCAGAGAATTCTCGAAAGCGACCACCGCCTTTCGCACCCAGCGGATGAGCAGACGGTTGGTGAACCCCGGTGTGAGGTTCTGCTCGAGGATCAGGGTGGGGATCCCGAGCAACGCGGCCGCGAGAACGACCGGCCCGGAGCTGTATCCGCCGACGCCGATGACGAGACCGGGTTTAAGACGCCCGAGGAGGAGAAGCGACCGGAAGAGCGCGAGGGGAAGACAGGCCATCGTTTTCAGGCCCTTCAGGCCGCGTCCTTTGATCCCTTCGATCCTCATCGGGATGAAATGGGCGCCGTGTTTTTCCATGAGGGCCTTTTCGATGGGGCGGTGGCCGCCGATGAAAGTCAGGCGGATGGCGGGGTCTTTCTCCTGCAGCTTCCGGCCGACGGCCAGGGCGGGGTAGAGATGACCTCCCGTCCCGCCGCCGCTGATAACGACCCGTCGTGCCCTCATGTTCTCGTTCCCTTTGTTCCTTTCCGTTGGGAGATGTTCAGGATGATCCCGATGGCCGCCAGGGTGCAGACCAGGGAGGATCGGCCGAAACTGATCAGCGGGAGGGGAACTCCCTTGGCCGGTCCCATCCCCAGGACCACGGTGATGTTCAGAAGAGCTTGGACGCAGATGATCAGAGTCAACCCGATGGCTGCCAGCTGGCCGGCCGGAGTCGGGGCCCGGGCCCCGATGACCAGCCCCCTCCAGAGGAAGGCGAGAAAGAGGAAGAGAATGGTCAGGGTCCCGAGGAGTCCGAATTCCTCCCCCAGGATGGCATAGATGAAGTCCGTATGCGCATAGGGAAGGAAATAGAGCTTCTGCCGGCTCTCGCCCAGACTGACGCCGAGGAGTCCACCCGACCCCACGGCGAGCTTGGATTGATACGGTTGGAAGCCCTTCCCCATGATATCTTTGTCCGGCGACATGAAGCTGGTGATCCTCTCGACCCGGTAGCTGGCCGAAAGGAGATAAACGGCGAACACGATCCCGGCCGCAGCGCCCAATACGGCCAAATTGCGGAGCTTGACTCCCCCGAGATAGAGCATCAGGCCGCCGCTGGCGAAGATGAGCAGGGCCGTTCCGTAGTCCGGTTCCTTGATGATCAGTAACGTAACCAGGGCCATGATCGCGATCGGGAATATCAGAACCCGCCATTCGTCGAGCCGGTCCTTTTTCCTCTCCAGGAAGTAGGCGAGATAGATGACCAGGCTGATCTTGGCCAGTTCCGAGGGCTGGAAGCGGATGCCGAAAAGAATGACCCAGCGGTTGACCCGGGCGATCGACGGCATGACGAAACAGGCGGCGAGAAGGAAAATCGACAAGGTCAGGAGCGTGTAGACGATGACGCTATTCTGGTAGAAAGGCTTCCGGACGCTGAGGATAAAGACGACGAGCGCCATCCCTGCCGCCGCGCCGATGATCTGTTGGATGAAGAAATGGAGATATTGGTTGTGCTTTTCGCTCGCCAGGACGGCCGAAGAGCTGAAAACCATGATCGACCCGACGACCAGAAGGATGATGGTGATCACGAAGAGGGGCTTGTCGAAACCGAAAGACCTGAATATCTCCATCGTCTAGGCCTTTTTTCCTTGGAAGGAATCTTTGAGCTTCCGGACTTCCCGTTTGAAGGCGCGTCCCCTGGCCTCGAAATTCTTGAACATGTCGAAGCTCGTGCAGGCCGGCGCCAGGAGGACGATCTCTCTCCGCCCGGCGGCCGCGAAAGCCAGACGCGTGGCTTCAGGCAACGACCGGGCTTCGGCCAATGGGACAACGCCCCGCAGCGCCGCCGCGATCTTCGCCTTGGATTCGCCCAGGAGGATAACCTGCTTGACAATCCTTCTCACCGGCCGGCGGAGGAGCCGAAAATCGGCCCCCTTGTCCCGTCCTCCCAGGATGAGGACGATCCTCCGGTCGAAACTCTGGAGCGCCTTGACCGTGGCATCGACCGTGGTCGCCTTGGAATCATTGATGAAATCGACACCGCGCAGGGAGAGGACCCGCTCGAGGCGATGTTCGAGTCCGGCGAAAGTCCGGATCGAGGAACGCATCGTCCGTATCCCCGTGCCCAACATCCATCCGATTAGGGCCGCCGCCATGACGTTCTCCAAGTTATGAATGCCGGGGAGGGGGATTTCGGTCGGCCTCATGAGCCTTTCTTCCTTTTCTCCATTCCGCAATGTGATCCAGTCGTCCCGGAGGAAGCACCCCCGGCGGACCTCCCGGCGGTGGCTGAAGAGATAAGTCCGAGCCGGGATTTGGCGCGCCAATCCGACGACCAGCCGGTCGTCGGCATTGAGGACGGCGATGTCACCCGGCCCCTGGGCCAGGATCAGCCTCTTCTTGGCGCTGAAGTACTCCTCGAACGTCCCGTGCCAGTCCAGGTGGTTCAGGGAGATGTTGAGGAACACCGCAACGGCCGCTCTGAACGTGTCGATGTGCTCAAGCTGGAAGCTCGAGATCTCGGTGACATAGACATGGTGGTCCCGGCTCCTCTCGACGAAAGAGATCAGGGGAACGCCGATATTTCCCGCCAGGTAGGAATGGAGTCCGGCCTCCTTGAGGATCTTGTGGGCCAGGGTCGCGGTCGTCGATTTGCCGTTCGTGCCGGTGATCCCGACGATTTTTCCCTTGAGGAAGCGGGCGGCCAGCTCGATCTCCGAGAGCACCCGGACACCTGCTTTTTCGGCCGCCTTGATCTCGGGCAGGGCGGCTGCGCCCGGGCTGGGGATGATGATATCGGCTTTGAGGAAGGTCAATGGAAGGTGCCGGCCGGTCTCGAAGAGGACGTTCCTTGTCTTCCACAGCGCCACCTTCCGGCCCAGCCTTCGTTCTTCCCGGATCTCGCTGACCGTCACCCGGGCGCCCCGGCGGACCAGGAAATCGGCCAGGGCTTCTCCCGTCTTCCCGAAACCGACGATCAGCACGTTTTTTCCCGCGATATTCATGGCTATCTCAATTTTAGAGTGGCCAGGCTGAAGAGCGCGAAGATGATCCCCAGGATCCAGAACCTGACTACGACCTGCTCTTCCCGCCAACCGGCGAGCTCGAAGTGATGATGCAGGGGAGCCATCTTGAAGATGCGTTTGCCTCCCGAAATCCGGAAGTACCCCATCTGGAGAAGGACTGATACAGCCTCCAGGATGAACACTCCGGCGACCGCGAAGAGGAGAAATTCCTGCTTGATCAGGATGGCGATAACGGCCAGCGTCGCTCCGAGGGAGAGGGCGCCCACGTCTCCCATGAAGATCTGGGCGGGATGGCAGTTGAACCAGAGAAAGGCCAGGCAGGCGCCGGAGAGCGCGCCGGCAAAGACCGTCAACTCGGCCGCCGGAGCGACATAAGCGATGTTCAGATAGCCCGAATAGTTGACATGGCCGGCGATGTAGGTCAGGGCCGTAAGGGCCGTAGCGCTGATGAAGGTCAGCCCGATGGCCAGTCCGTCCAACCCGTCAGCCAGGTTCACCGCGTTCGAGGACCCCACCAAGATAAAGATGATCCAGGGCAGATAGAACCAGCCCAGGTAAGGGACCCACTTTTTGAAGAATGGGAAGCTCAGGTTCAGGCTGAAGCCGTCGGTCATCCCGATATAGACGAGCGCCAGGCCGATCGCGGCGGCCAGGCTGAATTGAAGGATAAGCTTGGTCCGGCCCTTGAGCCCCAGAGAGCGGCGTTTCTTGACTTTCAGGTAATCATCCCAGAACCCGATGCCTCCAAAGCCCAGGATCGTGATCATCCCCATCCAGACATAGCGATTGTTCAGGTTCCCCCAAAGAAGCGTCGGGATAAGGGTTGAGCCGATGATCAAGATCCCCCCCATGGAGGGCGTGCCTTTTTTGGCCAGGTGAGACTGCGGGCCGTCAGGACGGATCTCCTGCCCGATCAGATGTTTTCTCATCATCCGGATGAGCCAGGGGCCGAGGATGAAGCTGATGAAGAGGGCGGTGATACCGGCCAATGCGGTGCGGACGGTGATGTAGCGGAATACATTGAAAAAGGAGACGTATTCGCGAAGGGGGACGAGAAGCCAGTACAACACCTCAACTCTCCTTGAAATCGTTTTCCAGTCTTTCGACCAGTCTCTCGGTCCTGATTCCGCGGGATCCCTTCACCAGGATGAGATCTCCTTCCTCGACGAGCGAGGATATTTGGGCGGCGGCCTCTTCCGAGGTCGCGAATGTTCGAACTTGAGTGGCGGAAAAGCCCGCGGCCAGGGCACCCTCGGCCATATGGCGGGCCAAAGGTCCGATGGCTATAAGCACATCCCAGCCAGAGCCGGCGACGTGTTTCCCCGCCTGCCGGTGGAAGGCGATTTCTTCCGGGCCGAGCTCCAGCATGTCTCCCAGGACGGCGATTCTCCTTTTGGCGGCAAGAGACGCCAGCCCTTTGAGCGCGGCCTCGAGGGCCTTCGGGCTGGAGTTATAGGAATCGTCGATGAGTTGAAGACCGCGGCCGAGATGGATTAATCTTCCTCTGCCCGGAAAAGGCGACAGTCGGGGGATACCCTCGATGATGACATCGAAGGGAAGAGAAAGCGCATGGCCGGCGCCCACGGCCGCCAGAAGGTTGGAAAGAAAATCCTCGTAAAAGAAGGGAAAGCGGACCTCCCCGGTCTTGTCCTCCAGCCGGAGCTTGAAGACCATCCCGGCCGTCCCCAGTTTCCGGACGGCCGCGGCTTGGACGTCGCAGCCCCTGGAGAATCCGAAAGTGATCCGCCGGCCTTTCCAGCCCCGTCCGATCTCCTTGACCAGGTCGTCGTCTCCGTTGAGGACGGCGGTTGCGTCCGGTTTCGCGCCGTCGAGGATCTCTTTCTTGGCCTGGGCGATGGCCTCCAAGGTGTGGAAGAATTCGAGATGGACGGGATTGATGTTGGTGATGACCGCCACATCGGGAGGGGCGGTTCGGGTGAGGGCCAGGATCTCGCCCGGCCCGCTCGTCCCCATCTCCAACACGGCCATTTCCTGGCCCGGTCGGAACTTGAGCAGGGAGAGCGCCAGACCGAGGCGGTTGTTGAAATTCCTTTCCGACTTGAGCACCCGGAAACGCTGCGAGAGCAGGCCGGCCGTGAACTCCTTGGTGGTCGTCTTGCCGATACTTCCGGTGATACCGATCACCCGGGGACGGTACTCGTCCAGGACCGACCGGGCGAGCGCCTGAAGCGCCGCTATGGTGTCCGAGACACGGACCAGGGAGAGCCCGTGGTCGACCGGCTTGATGTCCCGCGAGATGACCGCGCCGCGGGCACCCTTCCGGGCGGCGTCGGGAATGAATTCGTGTCCATCCCGTTTGGCGACGATGGCAAAAAAGAGCTCTCCCGGTTGGCTCAAACGAGAGTCGATATTGAAAGCCTGGAACAGGGAAGAGGGGTTCCCCTGCACGATCCTCCCGGCCACGCGGGCGGCGATCTCATCCAGCCGCAGCTCCGCCATCAGGTCTTTCCCTCCAGAGTCCCGAGGATCACGCGGACGACTTCGATGTCGTCGAAATGGATGGTCCTGTTCTTGAAGATCTGATAGTCCTCGTGCCCTTTGCCGGCGATGAGGACGTAATCGCCCTTCCGGGCCTCGGCCAGGGCCTGGGCGATGGCTTCTTTCCGGTCGGGAATGATCCTGTAGTTCTTTGCGCCCTTGCTGATGAAACCCTGTTCGATGTCGGCGATGACGGCCAGCGGATCCTCGGAGCGAGGGTTGTCGGAAGTGATAAAGGTCTGGTCGGCGAGGGCCGCGGCGACCTCTCCCATCCTTGGTCTCTTGGCTTTATCCCGGTCCCCGCCCGCGCCGAAAACGAGCAGGATGCGTTGGGGCTTTAGCTCCCGGATGGCTTCCAAGAGGCTGCGCATGGCCTGGTCGGTGTGGGCGTAGTCGACAAAAACATGGAAGCCCAGCGTGTTTTCCACCTTCTCCAGCCTCCCCGGGATGGTCTTGAGGGCCGAGATCCCGTCTTTGATCGTCGGCGCGGAAATGTTCAGGGCCAGTCCGGTGGCCACGGCCGCCAGGATGTTGTAGAGGTTGTGCTTGCCCATCAGGGCCGAGCAGATCTTCACCTGCCCCCCCGGATAGTCCACTTCCGCTTTGATACCGGTCTCGGTGAAGCGGGACTGCTCGGCCCGGACGATCGCCGCCGGCTCGAGGCCGAAGGATATGGTGTTCAGGGGAAGCTCGGCCATCAGGCGATTTCCCCAAGAGTCGTCCAAGTTGACGACTGCCGTTCGTTTCTTGGAGTTCAGGAAGAAGAGCCTTTTCTTGGCCTCGAAGTAATCCTCCATCGAGGCGTGGTAATCGAGGTGCTCGGCGCTCAGGTTGGTGAAGACCGCGATGTCGAAATGCACTCCCCAGACCCGCTTGAGGTCCAGGGCGTGGGAGGAGACCTCGATCAGGCAGTGGGTCACGCCCTGCTCCAGCATCTCGCTCATCATCCGCTGCAGGTCGGGGGCTTCCGGGGTCGTCCGGGGGGCCGACCGGACCATCTTCGGCCAGCGGTAGTTAATGGTCCCGATAACGCCGGGCTGGAGTCCCGCCTTCAGGAGTATGGACTCGAGGAGATAGGTCAGGGTCGTTTTGCCCTTGGTCCCGGTGATGCCGATGACTTTTAAATCCATTGAGGGATGGCCGTAGAAATTGGCCGCGGCCAGGGCCAGGGCCTCCCGGACGTCCGGTGTCTGGACCCAAGCAGATGTCCACTTCTGCGGCTTGGGTCGGTCCGAGAGGATGGCCACGGCGCCGTTCCGGCGGGCCTCTTCGATAAATTCGAACCCGTCCCTTTTCTCTCCCAGCATAGCGGCGAAAAGGAACCCCGGCTTAACCTCCTTGGAGGAGTAGGCGAGGCCGAGCATTTCCGCCTCGCCGTTTCCGTTGAACCGGCAGTTCGGGACGTCCTTGAACAAGTTATTGAGTTTCATGGGCGTTCCAGGCTCCGGAATTGAGCGGTCACGAGCTTCTGGGCCGGGCCCGGCTGCGGGGCCTGCCGCAAGTACAGCAGGATCCGGCGGGCGATCTCGCGAAACACGGGCGCAGCCACCTGCCCGCCGTATTGAGGGCTGAACTTCGGCTCGTCGATCACGACGACCATCGAAAGCATCGGGCGGTCGGCGGGCACGAAGCCGACGAACGACGCCAGATGCCGGTTGGCCAGGTAGACGCCGAGGTTAGGGTCCAGTTTCCGGGCCGTCCCGGTTTTCCCCGCCACCCGGAAGCCGTCAACCTGGGCGGCTTGGCCCGTGCCTTTGGCGACGACCTCTTCGAAGACGCGGCGGGTGAGGTCGGAGGCGGTCCTCTCGGAAATGATCCTGTCTCCGGCGGGAGGGACGTCGGGGTCGAATCCCGATAGGTTGAAGGTTTCCCTTGTGATCCGGAGGGGAATCAGGATCCCTCGGTTCGCAAGCGCGTTCATGGCCTGGAGGATCTGGACGGCGGTCACCGATATCTCGTAGCCTATAGAATGAGCGGCCAGAGAGGTCCGGCTCCATTTATGCAGGGAGTGGAAAATCCCGTTCTCCTCGCCCGGGAGATCGATGCCGGTTTTTTGGCCGAAGCCGAAAGTCTGGATCATCCGGTAGAGATGGTCCGGCCCGATTCTCTGGCCGACCTTGATGGTGCCCACGTTCGAGGAATGAATGATCACTTCCGGGAAGCTGAGTATCCCCATCTTCTTGTGGTCGTTGATCGTCCAACCGGCCACCCGGATCTTTCCCTCGGTGCAGTCGAAGACATCGTCGAGACCGACGACACCAGCCTCCAGGGCGGCCGTGGCGGTGACGATCTTGAACATCGAGCCGGGTTCGAAGTTCTGTTGGATGGCCCGGTTGCGGCCCCGTTCGAGCGGCGAGGGCGGATAGTCGTTCGGGTCGTAGGTCGGCCAGGTGGCCATGGCGAGGATCTCTCCGGAGGCGGGGTGAGAGATGATCACCGTTCCCCAGCTTGCAGCATGTTCGCGGACGGCCTTTTCGAGCTCCCGCTCGACGATATACTGGACGGGTTCGTCAAGGGTCAGGATGAGATCCTTTCCCGGGGTGGATTCCTTGAGGATTTCCCAGTCGTAGCGTCTCTTGTTAGCATCCCTCAGGATCAGGCTTCGGCCTTTGACCCCCGCCAGCCGGGCATTGTATTGAAGCTCGATCCCGGCCAAGCCCTGGTCGTCGACGTCCACTCCGCCGAGCACGTGGGCCGCCAGGGCCCCGCTGGGATAGAACCGCTTATTCTCCTCCTGAAAATGAACACCGTTCAGGTCGAGCCCGGCGATCCGGTCGGCCTGTTCCTGGTTGATCTTCCTCTTGATGAAGATGTACGAATCTCCCTTTTGAATCCTGGCCTTGATCCCGAGAAGCTCCTTGGCGGAGAGGTCGAGGGTCTTCTTCAAAGATTCGACCCGGCCGAACTGGACAGCGGCGGTCTCTTTGTCGTTGGGCATGAAAAAGACGGTCGGGACCGGCAGGCTCCGGGCCAGAATTTTGCCATGGCGGTCGAAGATCGTTCCCCGCTCCGGCACGATTTCGCGTTCGAGCTGGCTTTGCCGGATGACCGCTTCGCGGAAGCGCTGGTAATCGATGACCTGGAGCTGGATGAGCCGCAGGGTCAGGACGACGAACCAGAGAAAAAAGAAGAAGGCCAGGATGATTGTCCGCTTGAGGACGCGTTTCTGGTAAGAAGGGCTGAAGTCATGTCGGGTCATCGGTCCGCCTGATGTCCTCATAGATAATCTGCTCCGGTTTCGGCTCGACGAGCCGGAGCTCCTCGCGGGCGATCCGGTCCACTCTGTCCGGGGCCAGGAGCGCCGCCCGCTCCGTCTCCAGTCTCTTGATATCCTCTCCCAACCGGGCCTTGTTTTCCTCGAGCAGGCTGGTCTGGTAACCGAGCTGGATGATAGCGGCCTGGTGCCAGATATAAAAAGTCAGGGTGGCGATGGCCAGAAGGATGCAGCCGGCGGCCGCGGCGATCTCCTTTTTTTCGAACTTCCTCCGGACCATCAGGCCTTCTCCACCGCCCTTAGCTTGGCCGCCTTGGAGCGCGAGTTGGCGGCCATCTCTTCCTTGGTGGGAGTGACCGGTTTTCGGGTGAGAAGGCGGACGACGGCGGGGCCGCCGTCGCTTCCCGATAACCGGGCGAAGGTGCGCTTGACGATCCTGTCCTCGAGGGAATGAAAAGAGATGGCCACGAAGCGCGCGCCCGAGGAAACGCGGGCGGCCATCGTCTCCAGGAATTCCCCCAGTCCCTGGAGTTCCTGATTGACTTCGATGCGCAGGGCCTGGAAGACCTTGGCCGCGGGGTGGAGCTTGCCTTTCTGGGGGATCCAGTGGCAGACCTGCTCGATGACCTGCCGGAGCTCGACCGTTGTCTCAAACTTCCTGACCTTCCGGCGGGCGACAATCTCACGGGCCAGCCGCCTGGCCTGCTTCAGCTCCCCGTATTCCTGGAAGAGGTGGGCAAGCTTCGGCTCCGAATAGGTGCCGATGACCTTGAAGGCGGTCCTTTTATTTCTCAGGTCCATCCGCATGTCCAGCGGCCCTTCCTGGTTGAAGCTGAAACCCCGTTCGGGAGAATCGAGCTGGAAGGAGGACAGGCCCAGGTCGAGGAGCAATCCCCGGACGGCCGAGAAATCGATATCGAGTTCGGGAAGGCAACGGAAGTCCGCCTGATAGAGGAGGGCGCGGTCGGCATAAGGCACGAGCGTCTCCTTGACTTTATCCAGGGCGAGCTCGTCGACGTCCAACCCGACAAGGGAAGCGCTCGGATTCTTCTTCAGGATCTCGAGGGAGTGGCCGCCCAAGCCGATGGTGCCATCGATGTAGGTACCTTCTCGGGCGACGTCCAAATACTGCAGGACCTCGCGGAGAAGGACGGGGACATGTCCACGATCAATCATTCGATTTTCCGCGGGGGATGAGATCGGCGATCGTCTCGAAATCTTCATCCGTCAGCGGTTTTTTCTCGAGCTTCTCGTCCAGACGCTCTCCGTTCCATAGTTCCAAGTGGTTGTTCAGCCCGATGACTTCCACTTCATCCTGGAGCCGGGCCGTTTCCCGCAAGGCCTGATTGAGCAAAACTCGACCCTTGGAATCGATTTCGTGTTTGGCGCCTTTCCGGTTGACGCGGAGCAGGAAGCGGCGGATATCCGGCCGGAGATGGAGGGCGCCCTCTTTGGCCACCCCGGCCATCCTTTCCCAGACCGCCAGGGGGTAGATCTGCACGGCTTCGTCGGTCAGGGAGGTGATGAACACGTCCTTCCCGAATTCCTCTTCGATCGCGGCCCGGAATTTCTCGGGGATCTTGATCCGTCCGCTCTTGTCGATCTTTGCCGTGTAGCTGCCTATTAACATTTGTCCCGTTTTATCCCAATTTATCCCATTTGCCTAGAATATAGGGGACGAAAAGATAAATGTCAAGCGGAAATTAAAAGAAAATAACTATATATTACCGAGATACTAAATGAGTAGAAGAGAGGACGAGATCGGACTCTTGGGTCTTCCTATTCCGTCTGAGGACGGTTCGCCAGCAACTCCTTGGCGAGGAAGAAGTCCTCTTCCGAGACCATCACCCTGAGCTCCCCCATGCCGTTGACACTCATCGGATAGACGGACTGGACCATCTGCCCCTGGAGGATGCAGGAGATACCCTGGCTCTCCAAGAAGTTTTTGATGACCTCGGCTTCGACGGGTCCCATGACCCGGGTAAGCTCCATGAGTTTCATGTCTTTTTCGGACTTACGGCCTTTTTTATCTTCTGCCGGCATCTTTTTTCCTCCGGTAGTCTGCCAGGATCCGTTCGTGGTCGAAGGCCAAAGGGCGAGGCCTGTCTTCCTCGGTGAAGATCCCGATATTCCGGGCATCGTCCTGGGCCCGGGGCCGTCCCTGCGCTGTGGCGATGTAGACCGTGGTGATGGTATGGAAGCGGGGATCGCGGCCAGGGTCGGAATAGGTGTGGAACTGATCCACGAGTTCGATGTCGAGCGATGTCTCTTCCTTGGCTTCCCGGACCGCAGCCTCTTCCAGCGACTCGCCGTACTCGACGAAGCCGCCGGGAAGAGCCCAGCCGAAAGGCGGGAATTTCCGTTCCACCAGGACGATGCCGGGACGGCCGTCCTCACGCTCGATCTCAATGATGATATCGACGGTCGGAAAAGGATTCTTGTGTTCTTTCATCTCAAAAAAAGCTGGAGCCGACCAGGGCGAGGGGATCGGCGAGCAGAATCCGGTATTTCTCGATCTCTTTCCCGAAATCACCCAGCCGCTCTTCCTTGAGTGGCTCGACGGGATCGAATTTGGCACTGAGGGGATTGAGATAGCTGCCGTTGCGCTTGATCCGGTAATCCAGGTGGGGGCCGGTCGATTCCCCCGAGGAGCCGACATACCCCACGACATCGCCGCTCTTCACCCGGGCCCCCGAACGGATCCCGGGACCGAAGCTCCGCAGGTGGAGGTACATCGTCTCATAGGCGTTCTTGTGCCGGATTCTGACCATCCGGCCCGAGGCTCCGTTCCATCCGGCGAAGGTCACCGTACCGTCGGCCGTTGCCTGGACCGGTGTGCCGACCGGAGCCGCGTAGTCCACTCCGTAGTGCGCCCTGTAGACTTTGCGAATCGGGTGGAGCCGGCTCCGGCTGAAACGGGAAGAGATCCGCGCCCACTTGATTGGGGACTTCCGGAATTCTTTCTCCAGTGATTTGCCTTGAGCGTCGTAATAACCGGACTTATGAGTATCGGAGGAAACGAAATAGAAAGCCTGGTGGAGGTTTCCCTGGTTGACGAGTTCAGCCGCCAGGATCTGCCCGTAGCCGATGAATCTTCCCTCAAGAAACCGTTTCTCGAAAATGACCTTGAAGGTATCCCCCTGCCTGATGTCGATGTAGAAATCGACATCCCAGCCGAAAAGGTCGGCGAAGGCCAGGGCCAGCGAGTCCTCTTCTCCGATCCGGTCGAAGGCCTGGATGGGGCTGTCCTCGATCGTGCCCCAGGCCATGCCGACCGTTGTCTCGACCGGACGAGCCTCGAGCGCTGCCCGAAACAGGTCCTCTCGTTTCTCGACACTCAAAAAGTTGAGGTCATCGATATCGTATTCGAGTCGCACCACGGCTCCGGATGGGTCGGCATAGAGACGGAGGAATCGGTCGGCTCTGATACGGCGCAGGTCGAAGACCGGCTTGATCAGGTCATAGAGTGCCTGGATATCGGCCGGAGAAAACCCATAACGGGCTAGGATCTTGCCGATGGTGTCCCCCGGGCGAACCTTGATTTGGTATTCAGCCAGAGCGGGCGAAGGAGGGGCCGATGAAACCGGTGCCCACGTCTTGGCCGGGACGGGCGCGGTCCTTCGGCCGCCGACCCGGGTCAAAACGAAGATGACGACGGCGGCGAGGACGGCGATGAGCGGGAGGATGAGAAGCAGGCGCTTCTTTTTTCGGCGCTGGATTCTAAAATAAACCCTGGAAGCCGTCATGACCTTTCCGGTATTCTCTGCTCTCTAATCCTCCGGGCCCTCTGGAGTTTCATTTTTCCGCCCGAACCGGCGAGCGGTTTGCCCGGGCATAAGCCCCCAGGAAGGCGAGCTTGGCCACATCGGCGATGATGTCGGGGTTGATGCGGTAAATCGTGTCGCCTGTTTGGTGGTAGTAAAGGTGCGGTCCGTTGGAGTGGAAGGAGACGCAGGGAATCCCTTTTTGGTAAAAGGGAGCGTAGTCCGACCCCCTGACACCCACCCCCCTGATCGGATAGGCGCCCCCGAGCGTTCCGACATGCTGATCGGCCTCTTCGAGAAGAGTCTTGAGCTCGGGGACATCCCCGCTGAATCCGATGCCCGCCCCATCCCCTTCGCCGACCATGTCGAAGTTGAACATCGTGTCGACTTTGCTGAAGGGCCGGGGGATATGTTCGACAAAATAGGAGGAACCCTGGAGCCCCATCTCCTCGCCCCCGAAGAGGGCGAAAACGACCGAGCGTTTGGGCTTTTTCCCCAGCTTGGAGAAGGCTTCGGCGATCTCCATGACGGCCGCGCTCCCGCTGGCGTTGTCGTCCGCGCCGGGAAAAAGAAGTCCCATGTGGAAGCCGTTGTGGTCGAAATGCCCGCCGATGACAAGGCACTCCTGACGGAGATTCGCATCCAAGCCCTCAACATAGCCGACGACGTTGTAGCCGATTCCTTCCGGAAAGGGCCTGGCTTCGACCTTGAGGTGGGCCTTCGCCTGGAGCGGAAAAGAGAGAGGACGTTTATAGGCGACGAGATCTTTCCTGAGTTCGTCGGCCGTGATCCCTTTTTCCTTGAGGACCATGTCGGCGACCTTGGCGTTGATCTCGGCGGGCATGAAGCCTTCGATCCAGTCTCCGTTGGGATTGGAGACGATCTCATCGTAGATGTAGATGAGGCCGAAGGCACCCTTGTCTTTGGCTGTTCTCATCCGGGCGCGATGATGGTCGTGGGGCTCGAAGCGCCGGTCGGCCCGGTCGGGCGTCCCCCGGAAGCAGAGGATGAACTTACCCCCAACGTCCAGTCCCGCATAATCGTCGTATCCCAGATCGGGCGCGCTGATACCCCAACCGGCGAAGACGAGCTCGCCGGTGCGGTCGCCACTGTCGCTGAAGAGGAGGGGAAGGAACTCCTTCTCCGGCTCCAGCTTGACCTCTTTGACGGTCGTTTCCTTAGCACCCTCGGGCTTCTCTTCCAGGGAGAGCGTCATCTCGGCCCGGTCGATGATGACATAGGGCGAGGGATAGGGTTGCAGGTATCCCGATTCCCGGCTGAGCGGCTTAAGCCCCCACTCTTTGAATTTGGCGGCCGCCCATTTGGCCGCAGCCGTGTAGCCCTCGTGGCCGGTCAGCCGGCCGGCGAACTTCTGCGAGGAAAGGGTCTTGCAGTAGGAATATGCCTCCAGAGGTTGGATGGAGTCCAGGGCACTCCGGACATCTGCGGTCAATTTTTCGGCGGCCGCAAGATGCCCGCCTGTCGAGAGGGCCAGAGAACATACGAGCAAAACGAGATAACGCCTTTTCATACCCTCCTCCTTTCGACACCGGTGCAGACGGCTAGTTTTCGACCCGCCGGATGGAGATGATGGTCACCGTCTCGCGGGGGACGTCCTCCATGCCGTGGACGGTCATCGTCGGTGTCGTGGCGATGGCGTCCACCACGTCGAGTCCGGAAACGACCTTGCCGAAGACACAGTAGCCGAATCCCGCCGCCGTCTCGTCCCGGTGATCCAGGAAATCGTTGTCCACATGGTTGATGAAGAACTGGCAGGTCGCGCTGTTGATTTCGCCCGAGCGGGCCATGGCGATCGTGCCGCGCGTGTTCTTGAGACCGTTTCCGGCCTCGTTCTTGATCGGCGCCTTGGCCGTCCGGGTGGCGAGGTCGGGGGTCAGGCCGCCGCCCTGGATCATGAATCCCTTGATGACGCGGTGGAAGATCAGGCCGTCATAGAATTTATCATCCACATAGGAAAGGAAATTCTTGGCCGTGACGGGTGCTTTATCGGGGTAAAGCTCGATGGTGATGTCGCCCCGGCTCGTTTTCAGCAGGACCTTCGGGTTGGCCGCCTCGGCGTTTCCGCCGGCAAAGACCACGAAGGCGCCGACGACGAGCAGCAGGAGCAGTCGGTTAGTCATGACGAACCTCCTCGGTTTTTTTATTGAAAGCCAAAAAATATCAGAAACGGTATCCCAAATCAACCAGGCTCCGGCTCTATGACGAAAACTTGGGTAAGCATGGGATAACGGAGACTGTGATCAGCCGCCATCGGCCTTGCTCCCATTCGGGTTCTTAACGCCGTTCCCTCAACGCTCTTCTCGGCGCTGCGGAACTCCGCACGTCAGATTTGTACCCACGGGTCTATTCCTTGGCTTCCTCCCTCAAGCCGCGTGATCTTTTCGTGCTCAAACAGTCCTCGCGCCCGCCGGAGCGGTTTCCCTCGAAGAGCATCTCGGGAAGGCTAAACCCTCAATGGTCGCCGTAGCCGACGGCAGCTGATCATTACCCGACGCCCAAGATAATAACCCCACTTTTCGTCACAGAGCCATGAGGCTTGGGTTTGGTGTCGTCAGCGCGCTAGGTTCCCCAGCGGCTTTTTGGAAAGAGAAAGCTTCGCTTTCACGCCGTAATAAGGCTTTGCGTTTTCGCCCGGGGCGGCTATAATATGGGACGCTTATGCGGAAGTGGCGGAATCGGCAGACGCGTAAGCCTCAGGAGTTTATGGCCGCAAGGCCGTGAGGGTTCGAATCCCTCCTTCCGCATTTGACGGGGATGGTCCTGGCAAATGGACCATCCCCTCTCCCCCCAATTAAGCAACTCTAAGAATCGCCGGGTTGTTTTGATATTTAGGAAGGAAAGTGATATCTTGAAAAAAGGGTCAACTTGCCGCGGGAATCCCCAGGTCCGGAAGGGTGAGGTGGCCCAGAAGGATACCTAATGAGATTCAAGAGGCCGAGGGTCTCTTCGGCTCTTGCCTTTATCCTGATCAGCACAGCCTGGAGCAGCGCTTCGGGCGGCCAGGACCTCAAGCCCGAGTACGAAGAATTCCTCTCCCAGGTCAGCTACATCATCACCTCGGCTGAGAGAAAGGAGTTCTTGGCGCTTGCGGACTCCGAGAGGCCGGAGTTCATCTCAGGATTCTGGAAGCGCCGCGATCCCGATCCTTCCACCGAGGAGAACGAGTTCAAAGACGAATATCTCGGGCGCGTTTCCAAGGCCGCCCGTCTTTTTTTCGGCGAGGGACGGTCCGGCTGGCTCACCGATAGAGGCAGGATCTATGTTCTCTTCGGCCCTCCGGACCAGCGCACGGCGACCTCTTCCGCCACTGATCCCAACGGTCGCTGCCAGGAAGTCTGGTATTACCGGGATTTCCCGGTCGTCTTCCTCGACCGGTCCTGCAGCGGGACCTTCAGGCTGGCGACTTTGGACCTGAGTCCGATCGCCGACTTGAGCCTGGCCAGGGAGTCAGCACCCAAGCCTCTCTTCCCGTTGGCGGAGAAGGCCCTTTATGATTTCGATGTCCTCCTCAAGAGGAAAAAATCGGAAGGATCGAGACTGGATGCCCTGGTGGAGATCTCGATACCCTATTCGGCGATCTGGCTGAGCCTGGAGGGGGGGAAATTTGTGACCACTTTCGAGGTGCAGTTGTCTTTGAAGGATAGTCAAGGCATTCTCCGGTGGGAACGCACTGAAAGCTACGAGCTCAGCCTGACATCGGAAGAGTTGAAACAGAAACTCAAGAGCAGCTATCAGCTCGGGATCCCTCTCCTGGTCGAAAAGGATATGGAGGCGCTCGGTCAGGGCAAGAACAAGCTCTTGATCGTGCTCAAGAACAAGAAGATCGGTGAAGAGATCCGCAAGACCGTGGAATTCAGCCTTTAGCTTAGAAGCTCCAGCGGACTCCGATCCGGAAGGAGCGGACGCCGTAAACACTCAGGACGTCTCCGTAAGTCGGTGATACTTCGAAAAGCGGAGGCGTCTGGTCGAAGCGCAGACGGGCCGCCGGATCATTGTCCACGATGACGCCGCTGCGCCCGCCGACATTGAAGATGTCGAGATAAAGATCGAGTTTTCCCCCGCCTTTGATAGTGAATCCTTTTTCCACCCGCAGGTCGAGGTTGGTATAAGAAGCCCGCCGCTGTGATCCGGGGGCCTCTGCATTCAGGGTGACATAGGTCTGCTGGACGTCCGGAAAGTCAATCGGGAAATAGACGCGGGAGATCGTCCGTCCCCAGGGGATGCCGGAATAATGCTGGAGGTAGGCGCTGATCACAAAACCGTAGGGAAGAAGGTAGGTCCCCATGACCTTGATCTGCAGCGGCCGGTCGAAAAAGAGCGAACCGTAGGCATTGGTGAGCGTGTTCGGGTCGTTGAACATCAGGCTCTTGCCCTCAGTGGGGATATAGGTCGCTTCGGTGTTGCCCTTGAAAGAGCTGTAGAGGATGGAGCCCTTAAGCTGCCATTTATTGGACATCCGTTTGTCGAGGGTCAGCGCCACGGCCCAATATTTCCTCTCCGCCTCGGGGGGGTTCATCCCCATCCAGGTGGGGACCGGCCGGTCGGCGCGGAGTCCGTACGCGGTCAGCCTCTGGTCGTCGGAGGTCCCCCACTCTCCGTCATACCCCGGATCGACAAATTGGAAAGGAAGCCAGATCAGGCCATACTCGTCCTGGGCGTTGGGATCGTAGCCGTTGTTGATATCGGTGTCCTCGACGATGTTCCGGTTCTGTTTCCAGATGAACTGGAGTCCGAGTTTGAAATCCTGGACGAGCTCCTGCTCGATACCGGCCAGGAACTCGGTCACGTAAGGGGCCTTAAGGTCATCGACATAATAATTGACCTCGGGGTCCTGTTGGGGATAGGACTGCAGGACGTAGGAATCATCCGGCGGGAGGTCCATCAGCCTGTTAGCGTTGAGGTCGTTCCAATAATAGTCGACGGAACCGGCGCTGAAGATCTGGCCGGCGTTGTATTTAGCGACCCAAATGGGCTCGTAGTAGCGGCTGAATGAGAGCTTGAGGGCCGTCTTGCCGTTGCCGAAGACGTCATAGGCGAGCCCGA
This sequence comes from Candidatus Aminicenantales bacterium, assembly GCA_049287565.1. Lineage (GTDB taxonomy): Bacteria > Acidobacteriota > Aminicenantia > Aminicenantales > UBA8522 > UBA8522. The sequence continues at coordinate 26,886 of JBAQGA010000086.1, read as the reverse complement.
TCCGCGGCGAGAGGGTAAAGAAATCGACGACTTTCTTATAGGACGTGATGAGCTTGTCGAACGGCGAGACCGGGCCGATCTCGTCGTGCCACTGGTCGATGAGCGCAAGGAGCAGGGCGTTGGCGTCTGTTATGTCCGGGTTGAGCTGGTCGGGGCCGTACTGGTAGCGGAGGTCGGGGCGGCCCTGCTGGGGCTCGAACTGGAAGGAATAATCGACCCTCAGGCCGAGGTTAAAGGACAGCCGACCCGCGGTCAGACTGTCCTGGATATAGCCGGAAAAACGCCGGATGTGGTCCTGAACATCCCATCCCCCGGCGACGGGCGGACAATAATGGATGCGAAGCCGACCCTGTTTCAAGGAAGTGGAATAGTAGTAGGGATTTCCGGCCACGTAATCATCCCAGTAGGAGTAATAGGGATTTCCTCTATACCAATCCCGGTGCTCCTCTGACTGTTCGAACTCCAGCCCGGCCTTGAACTCGTGGCTGGCGCCCAGGAGGTTGTCCTGGAAGCGTGTCACTGAGGCCGAGGCCAATATCCTCTTGCGCCCATAGATGTCGTTATAAGCCGAGGACCCCCAGAAGACATCCTGCCGGTAGTCATAGAAGGTCGGCTGGTCCTGAGTGTGGGAAAGGATCGGAAAGTTCCGCTGGACGTAGGTGCCGCGGATGTCAAAAAAGGTGTTTTGGTTCTTCGTCCAGTTGATCTGGTGGGTGGTCGTAAAGGTGTTTTCATGGTCCCAGATTTCCGTGCTGGGGAGGGCGACGTTGGCCCCGCCGCTATTCTGATAAACGGGCTGATAGATGTTGTTATAATGGAACATGCCCATATAGCGGATATCTTTGGCGAACTGGATCGTGAACTTGGCGAACCCGAACCATTCGTCCTGTTCATAGTCGTAATGGGCATATTCGGGGCCCCGGAAACCCAAGTTGGTCATCCGGACTTCCGGGTTGGCGGAGGTGGTCTGCCTCCAGCCGTTCCAGCGGCCGTTCAGGTAGAACCAGGCCCGGTCCGGCAGGATCGGCCCGCCAATGTTGGCCGAAATGTCGCCATAGGAGGCGTACTTGCCGGGAGGATCCACCTGGTAGGCGGCGGCATCCTGCTTCGGGATCAGATCGTTGCTCAGGGAATCCCCGGTGAAATAGGCCGTGAGCCCGCCGGCGAAGTCGTTGCCGCCGCTCTTGGAAACGATGTTGATGTAAGTGGAATCGGTCTGGCCCACTTCCGCCGGGTGGGCACCCACCTCGAACTCGATTTCTTCATAGATATCAACGTTGATATTGACCAGGGAGGAGGACGTTGACGGGTCGTTCATCGGCAGGCCGTCGAGGGCGTAGAGCTGGCTGCGGACCGAGCCGCCCAGGATCGATGAAGTCCGGCGGTAGTCCATGTTTTCCGGGACGGCGCCGGGGATGGAATTCTGGATATCGTAGAGGTCGCGGTTCATCGGGATGTTGGCCAGAAACCGGGCGCTGTAATTGACGCTGACCTTGGAGGATTCCACATCGACGACCGGGGAGGCGGTCGTCAAGGTGACCTGTTCCTCCACGGCGGCTTCCTCGAGGCGGACAAGGATCTCGGTCGCCCTTCCCACCGCGACGATGATCTTCTCGAAAATGTAGGACTTGAACCCCGGCATCTCGGCTCGCAGGTCGTATTCCCCGGGTAGCAGAGCGGCGAACCGGAAGAGGCCCGTGTCCGAGGTCACATAGTGGACGATGCCCATCAGCGATGGTCCGGTGAGGCTCACCGTGGCCCCCGGAAGCGGCCGGCCTTCCATGTCCACGATCTTGCCGGCGAGCGCTCCCGTCTGCCTCTGGGCGAGGACCGGTGAAACGAGAGCGACGGCGAGGAGCGCGGCCAGGAATGGTCTCAGGGGATGGGATGTCATGGTCCTCTCCTTGGAGGGTAATCTTGTGCTCATTGATCTAACGCTTATTATGCAATTCTCATGCCATATCGTCAACTTCAGGAACGAAAGCAGCCAGTATCTCCATTATTGTGTTTCCATTCGGCGCAGGAAGCCGCCCTTGGCCCCCGCACCCCGGGGAACCAGTTCCCGTCGGTTCCCCCCGTCGAAAACGACGGGACCCCCCGCTACGGGGGCTTGAGTGCGGCATCCTGCGCCGATCATGAAGATCATATATTTAGAAATTCTCCCGTGATGATATCGTTTCCTTTATTGCAGCCGGGGGTGAGTGAGAGAAATAGCCTTAGGCGTGCTTATGCGCCAGCATGTCTCGGGCCCAGGCGGCGGCGCCGATGAATCCGGCGTCGTTGCCCAGGGCGGCTTTCTCGATCGTCGAGCAGCCGAACGACGCTCTGTAGGCCCGCCGGCCGGCTTCGGCGATGGCCGGGGGCAGAATCAGGTCGCCGCTTTCCATGACCCCGCCCCCGAGCAGGATCTTTTCCGGGTTGAACACATTGAGGCCGATGCCCAGGCCGATGCCCAGGTAAAAGCCCGCCCGTTCGAAGCTTCGGCCGGCGGCCTCATCTCCCTTCCTGGCCCGGGAGGCGATATCTTCCGCCGTCAGGGATTCAGGGGAACGGGTGAGCCCCCGGTAGTTTCTGACGATCGCGCCGGCCGAGGCCTCTGTCTCCAGGCACCCGCGCGACCCACAGCGGCAGCGTTCGCCGTCTGGATGGACGGTCATGTGTCCCATTTCAGCGGCGAAACCGCAGCTGCCGCGAAGGATCTTTCCGTCGATGATGATCCCCGAGCCGATCCCTGTTCCCAGGGTGATGAGCATCAGATGGCGGACACCCTTGCCTCCTCCGCAGCGGTATTCGCCGTAGGCGGCGAGATTGGCCTCGTTGTCGATCCAGAAGGAGATTTTAACAAAGCGGGCCATGGCCGGGCGGAGGCGGGAACCGTCGAGGCTCGGGTAGTTCGGCGATTGAATAAATTTCTGCTCCCTGAGGCTGAAAATACCCGGGAAGCCGAATCCCACCGCTTGGATGGCTCTCCTTTCTTTTTTCTTCAGCTCTTCCCAGATATCGCGGAACAGCGTCATCAGCTTTCCCACGGTGGGCGGTGAGGGCGCCCTGTCCTTAAAGACCGGGTTGAGGCGCTCGTCGAGAAGCCCGTACTTGAGCTGAGTCCCCCCGAGGTCGAACCCGGCGAACAGGGGCATGGCTACTTTTTCCTGGCGACGGCGGCGTAATTGACGGGCGCGAAGAGGAGGTCGTTGAGGCTGTCGATGTTCCTGTTAAAGACAGAGGCGTGTTCGTCGGCCCCGGGAAGGGGCTGGAGCCTCTCGCTCTCGAGCGGCGATGAGAAAGTGATCTCAACGTCTTCATATCCCGCTGTTTCCAGCATGAATTTCAGGGCCTGCGGATGAATGGGATTGCGGTGGGAGGGATCGAGATAGTAGACCTGGACGAGGGCGAAGACCGAGAGCGGGTTGACGGTCTCGAGAATGAGCGTACTCCCGCCGCCGAGCTTATGGAGGCTGATCTCGATCAGCTTTTTGAGGTAGGCGGGCGGAAGATGCTCGATCACCTGTGAGGAGAAGATGCCGCCGAGCGAGCCGTCCGTCCGTCCGGCCAGATTCTCCAGGATTTCGCCTTTCCGGCAGTGCAGCCCCTTGTCCAGGCAGATATCGACCATCTGGCCGTTGATGTCCACTCCCTCCGCTTCGATCCCCTTCTCGCGCAGGAGCTCGAGGAACTCTCCCCGGCCGCAGCCCAGGTCGAGGACCGGGCCGTTTTTGGAGAAATAGGGAAGATATTTCCGGAGCTGCTTTTTGACGTCTTCGGGTCCTCCGCGGAAGCGGTTCTCGAACCCGGCATAGCTCCAGTCCTCAAGAGGCGTGAGGAGCGCTCGAACATCTTCCGGCTGCGGTGCTTTCTTCTCTTCCAGAACGGCCAGGAGGCGATCCAGTTTTTCCCGCAGCAGGATGAATTTTTTCATCAGGAGCTTGGCGTCCTCAGACTCCGCCGAAAGTTTGTCGACCCGCCATTCCAGACTCTTGAAGATCAGGCCGACATGGTTGCTCCCCAGGGCGTCCCATTCTCTGTCTTTGGCATCGGCCAGGGCGCCCTGAAGGCCGACCAGATCCGTCAGGCCGGCATAGAGCTCCTTGGTCAGTTCGAGGTTTTGGAGAAGAAGGCTCTGATGTTCCCGGAGCAGGAGGAAGACCAGTTCGTGGAAGGGAGAGCCGGCGATCTCCTCGGCAGAGAGTTTCGTCCGGCGCGATAGAAGCGCCTTCTTGAGACCGGCCTTTTCCTGTTCCTTTTTGAGGATGTCCTTGAGCCGGGTCAGCATGTTTCCCAGGGAAGAAGTCGCCTGGGCGAGCCGTTCGGCCGGTCCCTTTTGTTTTATCTCGGCGAGCCGGCGAGCAAGTTCCTGCTCTTTTTCCTGGCGCTCCTGGGCGAGCTTTTCCAGCGTCCGGCGCATTATTTCTTGTCGGGAGGGCTGGTCTTCTCAGACTCTGGTTTCTTGTCTTCGGATTCCTTGCTGCCGAACCCTTTTTTGAAGTTCCGAATGCCTTCTCCCAGGCCTTTCCCGAGTTCGGGCAGGCGGCGAGCGCCGAAGATGATGACGATGATGAGCAGGATGAGCAGGAGCTCGGTCGGTCCAACGGGTCCGAATAGAAACATCTGAGCCTCCTTTGGGGCGATATCTTTACGGCTCGAAGGTTGTCGCTTGGATAGACAAAATGTACTTTACCCTGGACCAAAAGTCAAGACAGGGGGGGGCTCCATAACGAAAAGTGTAGTGATAAGGAGAAGGCGGGGAGTATGATCAGCCGCAATCAGCCTAGCTCCCGTTCGGGTTTTTAACGCCGTTCCCTCAACGCTCTTCTCGGCGGCTGCGGAACTCGCAGATACAGTCCTTGTTCTCTCCGATTGTTAAGTCTACCCAGACTATCCTCTGTCTGCTTGTCCTCGCGTGCTCAGACATCCTCGCCGCCCGAAATCCGGGGTGCCCTCGAAGAGCGTCTCGCTCAGGCTAAACCCTCAATGGTCGCTGCGGCTGATTCCGGCTGATCCCCTCCCTGGCCTGATAATAATCACACTTTCCGCCACAGAGCCGACAAGGGGATCGCCCGGTCTTTATCTTCCGGCCGAGTTCTTATACAATCTGCCCCATGATCAAGGTCATCCCAGCTCTCGTCGTCCTCTACGCGGCGCTGGACCTGTTCGCTCAGGCGCTCAGGCCGAAAAAGCCGGCCGCTCAGATTTGATAAAAATGGGGAAGCACGAAATTCATAGAATCGCGAGGCGCCTATGAGACCAACGATCGAATGGCAGGATGGAAAAGTGGTCATGATCGACCAGCGGAAGCTGCCGCTCGAAGAGAGCTATGTCGAATGTCGAAATGAGGAAGACGTCTCCCGGGCCATCGAAACGATGGTCATCCGCGGCGCCCCGGCCATCGGGATCGCGGCCGCCTATGGAGTCGCCCTGGGCGTTATGAACGCAGTTCCGACCGAAGACCTCGAGAGGGAGTTCGACCGGGTCGTCCAGAGGCTCTCCAGGACAAGACCGACGGCCCGAAACCTATTCTGGGCGCTGGAGAGGATGAGACGCGTCTATGGAGAGAACAAGCTCCTTCCTTGCGGGGCGCTCGGTTTGAGGTTGCTGAGGGAGGCCCAAGCCATCGAAGAGGAAGATCTGGAGAGCAATAAGAAAATCGGCTCTTTCGGGAAGGACCTGATCGAGGACGGAGACTCCGTTCTGACCCACTGCAATGCCGGGGGTTTGGCCACGGCCGGCTACGGGACGGCGATCGGGGTCATCCGGGCGGCCTTCGAAGAGGGCAAGAAGATCCATGTCTTTGTGGACGAGACCCGGCCATTCCTCCAAGGAGCCCGCCTGACCGCCTGGGAGCTTGACAGGCTGGGGATTCCGATCACCCTGATCACCGATAGCATGGCCGGTTGGCTGATGAAGGGCGGTGAGATCCGCAAGGTCATCACGGGGGCTGACCGCATCGCCCGGAACGGCGACGCCGCCAACAAGATCGGGACCTATCCCCTGGCAGTACTGGCCAAACATCACGGCCTTCCTTTTTATGTGGCGGCGCCGCTCAACACCTTTGATTTTAGCCTACAGACCGGCGCCGAGATCCCGATCGAGGAGCGTCCGGGCGATGAAGTGCGCCGGTCGGGAGGCTGTCCTATCACTCTGCCGAATGTCCGAGTCCGAAATCCGGCCTTCGATGTCGTCCCGGCGAGACTCGTCACCGCCATCATTAGCGAAGAGGGGATCGCCCGTCCGCCCTACGGCAGGACCTTGAAATTTTGGGGACACAAAAAATGAATATTCTGGCGGTCGAGACGTCCTGTGATGAGACGGCCGCGGCCGTCATCACGGCAGAGCGCCGGGTCTTGAGCAGCGTCGTCCTTTCCCAGGACGAGGTTCACGCGCCCTACGGCGGCGTCGTCCCCGAGCTGGCCTCGCGCCAGCATCTCCGGTCGATCGGCTATGTCGTGGCCGAGAGCCTGGGGCGGGCTTCTCTGACGACCGCGGACATCGACGTCTTTGCCGTCACCCAAGGGCCCGGCCTGATCGGGTCCCTCCTTGTCGGCCTCTCCTTCGCCAAGGGGCTAGCCTACTACCATCGGAAGCCCCTCCTGGGCATCGACCATCTCGAAGCCCACATGGAATCCGCCTTCCTGGAGAGATCCGAGATCCCCTTTCCCGCCCTCGCTCTTCTCGTTTCCGGCGGCCATACGTCGCTGTTCCATCTGAAGAGGAGACTGCACTTCAGGCTCCTCGGCAGGACGAGGGATGACGCGGCCGGTGAAGCGCTGGACAAGATCGCCAAGTTCCTCGAGCTGGGCTACCCGGGGGGGCCGGTGATCGAACGGCTGTCGGCCGGCGGAGATTCGGAGAGGTTCGCCTACGCCCTGCCGCGGATGAAGGACCAAAGCCTGGACTTCAGTTTCAGCGGGCTGAAGACGGCCGCCCTGAGGTGGATCGGCGAGACGAAGATGTCGGGTCGCCATGCCCTTCTTCCCGACTTTCTGGCGAGCTTCGAGGCCGCCGTCGTCCGGGCCCTCCTGGAGAACGTCGCCAGGGCGATCGAAAAGTTCCGGTCCGCTTCCCTCATCCTCTGCGGGGGCGTAGCCCGCAATAAAAGGCTGCGGGCGGAGTTCGGAGGGCTGGCCCGGAGGTCCGGCCTGGAGGCCTTCATTCCGTCGCCGGAGCTCTGCACCGACAACGCCGCCATGGTGGCGGCCTTAGCCGCCGAGAAAATGAGGGGGAGGAAAAAGCCGCCTCTATCGCTTGACCTCGACGCCTATCCGCGTTTCAGTCTCGCCAGGGGAGGACCTGGAAAAGGAAGGGGTCGAGGAGCATCGATTCGTCCGAGCGGTGGACGAGTCGGAGATCGATCTCGTAGAGGTTGAGGTTTCTGAGCTTATAGGCCGCGGCCGGCCGGAAGACGATCTCCCGGACTTCGAAAGCCGCACTCCCTTTCCAGAGCGGGAGGTCGAATTGCCGCATCTCCAAGTCATATTCCCCCGCCTTGGACCCGAAGCGGAGCTTGACCGCCTCCAACTTTCTCCGGGAGGCGAACAGAAACCTGTACGGTTTCTCGAGGTGGAGATAGAAGTCGCCGCTTTCTTTGGCAACCACCCCTCTTCCCATCGGAAAAGTGTAAAATCCGAGCGCGCCCTGGGGTGAGTACTCGATGGTCTTGACGGGATAGCGCGGGCTGCGGGGGAAAAGCACCCAGAGGAAAAAGCCGGCGGCGAGGACAATTGAAACGAAAAGAAAAGGGACCGTCCGGCCGAGCGGCCGTTCTCTTCTGGAGAAAACATAGGCCAGGAAAAAAACGGCGATCGCGGCCAGCCAGAAGTAATTGGGAAGATAACGGGTGTTATCGACCTTGATGAACGATGGCAGATAGGGCGGAAGGAAGACATGCAGATTGCCGAGATAGGCAAAAAACTCGCCCGGCCGGGAGGTGAATTCATGGGTGGTCGGCTGGTAGAGAAAAGAGGGATAGACGAGCAGGTACCCGGCGACGATGAAGCCGGCGGCGGCGGCCGCACCGAAGAAGAAAGAAAAGATCCTCCTGCGGTTGTGGACAAGGAAATACCCGACAGCAATGATCAGGATCCAGGAGAGGGGAGTCAATACCCGGCCCTGCGGAGAGGAGCCCTGGCGGTGGGTGAAGAACGCGTAGTTGAGAAGGAAGGGAAGCCCGATGAAGAGCAGGCTCCAGAAGTCCCTTTTTTTGCGGCGATAGATTTCCACGAATCCGAGGAGCGCGAAGAAATACAGGGGAGAGTAGAGAAGCAGCCCGTCGCGCTGGTCGAGGAAGTAATCCAGGAAGGTGTCGATCCGGGCGCGGAGGGGGATGCCCAGGAGAAGCTGCTTGAATGCCTCCGTTCGTCCCGGAGACATCACCCCTTCGTAGACGGCGATCGGGGAAAAGGTCCCGTAGAGGGAATAGACGAACATATAGAAGAGAGCCATGGAGAGGACCGGGAAGACGGCGAAGGCCAGGGCCTTGAACCGGGCGTTTTTCTCTTTGAACAGGAAATACAGGGAGACCAGGAAGAGCGGATAGAAAAAGAAGCTGAACTTCAGGCCGAACCAGGGGAAGAGACCGAGGAGGAACCCGCAGAGGATTATCTGGAGGGATGAGAGAGACTTCGGACCGCTGACTTTCCGGAAGATATAGATGCAAAAGAGGGCAATGGGGATTTCGGGATAGAGATGGACGGCGTAGAAAAGGATAGGAGCGCTGAAAGAGAAGAGCGTCCACAAGCCCAGGGAAAGTCGCTCTCTTTCCCAGATCTCGCGGGCATAGAGATAGACCTGAAGTCCCAAGAGTGACGCCCAGAGAGACAGGCTCGTTTTCAGGAAGAAAGTGAGCCACTTGCCGGAAAAGAGCTGGCTCAACCAGTAGAAGGGGAGCATCAAGACGGAAATTCCGGGCAGGTTGATGGGATAGATGGTGCCCTCGCCTTTTTTGCCCTGGCGGCCGTAAATGCTCAGCTTCAGCCGGGGGTGGTCCTTTTTCGAGTAGAAGTGGAAGTAGTCCTGCCGGGCATAGTTATTGGCCACGTTGATATCGCCGTCCCGGAGAAGACTGTGGGCCGTGAGAAGGTAAAAGGGCTCATCGCCGGAGAACGAGGTCCCTTCCCAGACGAGGATGAAGCCCGCCGCCTGGTAGATGAAAAAGGAGATGAGGAAGAGAACCAGGAGCCGGCGGCGGAGAGACAAGGAAGAGAACCAGGAGATGGCCCGGTCGAACCAGGAGCCCCGTTTGACCAGGAAACGGGCGAACCAGGAGAAATGGAGGAAAAGTGTTCCCAGGACGGCCAGAACGGCCAGGAGGCGAAGCCGGGTCCGGAGGTCGCCGCTCGTCGTGTAAAACCGGAGGAGCCAGGGGCTGAGAAGGAAGATGCTGAGAGGCAAGGTGGATAGGACGATGCGTCGCCGCCAGAACTTCGGGTCGGCGCCGAAATAAGACGCTTCCCAGCGGACCAGAAAATGCGAAAGGCCGAGGATGAGTCCGAGAGCTGAGGCCCAACACAGGACCATCGTCAAACTGGGCCTGTAGGAATGATCAAGGATGGTGAAACGAGCGCTCTGAAGATAGATGTCGAGGAAGAGAGCAATCCCGAGCGAAAGGATGATAAAGAGTCCGATATCCAGGATATGTCGGCCCTTTTTCATCGCCTTGAGTATGGAGAAAACGCCCCTGCACTGTCAAGCGAAGCGAGAGCCCTTCCGGGCGCCTTGAGTCTCGGCGCGCTCTTCAGGGCTACTTTATCGCCACGCCCATCGTGTCCCGTTGCATGTCGATCAGCGTTCTCATGTAGGGCCCGATGATGCTATTCTTGGATGGCCCCCAATATGCTTGTCAGAAATTCGACTTTATCCCATTCCCCCTTGGTTTGCATCCCCAAGCGCACAGCGACGAGCCGGCGGGAGGGCATGATGCTCACGAACTGGCCCTGATAGCCTTCAAAATAATAGAGGTCCTGGGGAAGGTCAGGAAAGGGACGCGCTTCCGGCCTTCCCTGCGGTCCCCTGTTGAGCCAGATGTGCGCTCCATATTCGCCGTTCTCCGCTGTGGGCGCGGGTGTGGTGGAGTAGGCGACCCATCCTTCGGGGAGGCTGCGATACCCCTCCCAAACCCCGTCGTTCAGGTAGAGGAGGCCGAGGCGGGCCCAGTCCCTGGCAGAAGCATAGAGATTGGCGCCGCAGTTGAAAGTGCCCGAAGCGTCGGTTTCGAAGACCGCACTCCGCATGCCGATCCTGTTGAACAGAGCCCTGCGGGGAAAGGCATAATAAGCTCTCTCATCGTTGAAGGCGCCGTGGATGATCCGTCCGATGATATTCGTTGTGCCGGTGGAATAATGCCACTTCGTGCCCGGTGGAGCCTCGAGGGGCAGCCGGGCGCCATAGGCGGCCATGTCCGGCCTGGTAAAAAGCATAAGCTGGACGTCCGAGATGGGCTTTTCGGCGTAGGTCTCCGAGAAGCTGAGGCCGCTCGACATCCAGAGGAGTTGTTCAAGAGTGATGTCGCGGCGCGGGTCCCCCGGCTTCGTCCATTCCGGGACCGGGGCGGGCGCCGGCAGCGACAGTTTTCCTTCACCCACGAGTATGCCGACCAGCGCCGAAGTCACGCTCTTGGTCATCGACCAGCCGATGAGGGGCATTTCCCGGGTGATCCCGGGCGCATAGCGTTCGGCGATGAGGCGGCCTTGGCGGACGATGATCACGGCCCGCGTCCGCTTCGGGTTCTCCGAATTCGGCTCGGCGAAGGCATCGTCCAGCGCCTTATTGAGCAACTCGCCGTTCGCGCCCATTGGAAGAGGGCCGTCGGGGATGAAATCGCCGGTCGGCCAGGGAACAGATTCGGGATTGACCGGCTGCGGCTCCGGAATCTCGACCGGCCAGGAGCGGACCGTCTCCTCCGGAACTCCGGATAGGAGGATGCTTCCGAGCTGGGGATGATAGATGGCTCTGTTCTTGATAAGCCCGAGAAAAGAGGCGCGGACTTCCTTCTTCCCATAATCCACTTTGGCGTCGATGAACTTCAGGAGCGGATGTACGGCCACGTCCTCGGCAAGCACCACAGCGGCGTCCCGTCCGGAGACGAAGACTCCCGAACAAAGAATCTGCGCTTTCCAGCCGACGCCGATACGAAACTGGGTGACCGGATCGATCTTGATGAAAGCGATGGCGATAGCCACCACCAGGATGAGAACCGCGATTCCGAGAACAGCCTTTTTTTTCTTCAGGAATGCCACTTTATTGGCCCTCCTTTATGTTTATGGAATATCCCAGGCGCGGTCAGAATGTCAAGGGACCAGGCCGAAGGCTGGTTGGACTCAGTCGCCCTCAGGATAGTGGATTTTGTAGAGGGACACGGTCGAGTCGCAGATAGAGAAAGGCGACGCCCAAGAGGCCGAAGACGATCTTGCCGGTCCTCGGGGTGTTCTTGACAAAGGGCCCCTTTGTTGGCACACTCTTGAGGAAATCGGCGAAACAGACGAGAAAGAAGAATGATCAACCTCGATAATGAGCATCATCTCCCCGGCCGTTTCGGACGGATCCTGTTCGGCCTCCTCGGCGCGGCCGCTTTGTCTTTTGGCCAGATCCACTTTACCGAGGTCAGCGGGCAGTTCGGCGTCAAGGGATACCCTTATTTCGGAGGGCACGGCGTCTCTTGGATGGATGTCAACGGGGATGGCCGGATCGACATCTTCGTCAAGAACGCGGAAGCCCGGGGAGTCGCCGCCGTCGAGGATATTCTGTATATCAATTACGGCAGTTATTTCGTCAACGAGGCGGGAGCCAGGGGGGTTGCGGACGCCTACGCCTACGGGACCCACGGCGCCGTCTTTGTTGACTGGGACAAAGATCACGACTTCGACCTTTTCGTCTCGACCACCTATGCCGGGATCACTCCGGCCCACAATCATCTCTACCAGAACAACGGGAACGGCTATTTCCAGGACATCACCTCCGCGATCCTCCCGCCGCAGACCGTTGACCTGACGACCTGCGGAGTGGCGGCGGCCGATTTTGACAAGGACGGGGACATCGACCTGTACTTCTCCAACCCGCTCACCAACCCGGATCCTTTCAATCCCCTTCCGTCTCCTCCACAGAGCCCGCCCAACTTCTATATGAACAATGGAGACGGGACATTCACGGCGGAGTACCGGGGGATCGATTGGACCGGTTTCAGCCAGGGGGTGACGACCGGCGATTATGACGGCGACGGCGATACCGATATCGCCCAAGCCATGTGGGGGCCTCCCTCGACCATCTACCGCAACGACGGGACCGGGCATTTCCGGAATGTCGGCGAACAGATCGGCATCCCAGTCACCGAAGGAGTATTCGACAACGGCATCGTCTGGGCGGATGTGGACAACGACGGCGACCTTGACGTGGCCATCGTCGGCGAGGGACGGATCGCCCTTTACAGAAACACGGGAAAATCGTTCTCCCGCTACCAAGTTATCCGCTGGACCCGGGCGATCAGCGGCTTCCAGGTGTGCTTCGGGGATTTCGACAACGATACCGTCCTCGAGCTCTACCTCTCCGGGGAGAACGTCTACGAGAACGACGGCGAGGGGTATTTTTCCCTAGTCCCGACGTCTGAATCGGGGCTCGAGGATTCCTTGTCTATCGAAGATCCCCGGGGAGCTGCGCTGGCGGATTTCGACAACGACGGCGACCTCGACATCTATGTGACCAATAAGGACGGGTACAACCGGCTTTTCCGCAATGACCTCAATAACTCGGATTGGATCGAGGCCGAGATCGTGAGCGATCCCCGAGGGCACAGTGGCAGCATCGGCGCTAAACTCGACCTCTACCGATCCGGCCACCTCGGCGAGAAGAACTCCCTCAAGGGACACCGGGAGATCACCGGAGAATGCGGCTATCTCGGTCAGGATGCGCCCGCGGCCCATTTCGGAGCGCCGGCGGCGGGCGGCGCCCGCTACGACCTCAGGGTGACTTTCCCGGACGGGACACAAAAAGATTACACGGACCTCACTCCCGGCCAGAAGGTTCTGGTGGCCTCGATCTCGCCGCCCCTTGAACTTCAGGGCCGGATGATCGAGAACAGGGCGCTCTTTTATCGAGAGACGCTGATCGAGCTGATCTGGCTGCCAAATCCCCTCAATAACGATGTCCAGGAATACAGAGTCTATGAGATGAATCAGGGGCAGAACGTGCTGGCGGATTTGCCGGCAACTCAGTTCTCCTTTACCATCCGGAACTTGGATAAAACCAAGGCCTACAGCTTCGCTATCACTGCAATAGATAGCCAGGGACTGGAAAGCGCTCCCGCCGCGATCACCGTCAACGGAGGCACCATGGTCGAGCGGACCGGGCGTCAGGGGCTCAAAAAGAGCCTGAAGGGGCAGCTGTGAAAAAGCTCGTCGTCCCCTTAGCTCTGGCGCTTTTGTGTGCCGGGGCCGGCTGGCCTCAACAGCAGACCCGGATCAGACTGCTGCCGGATGAGGAGAGGTATTTCACGGTCGGGCTCCTGGGCGGATTCTATTTCCTCCAGGACCAAATCTTCAAGGAGCTCTACGGCAAGGGAGCACCGTTTTTCGGGGTGGAAATGACGCTTCGTTTTCCGATCCGGGAGCCCCATGGCTTAGACATCGCGTCCGGCGCCAGGATTCTCAGCAAGAAGGGCCAGACATCTTACACCGAGGAAGGCCTCAGTCTCCGCCTCACCGATCTTTGGCTCTCCCTCCGTTATTCCTTTGACACCGGAAGATTCGGCCTCTTCCTTGGTCCTGGAGTTGAATATGTCCTCTATAAAGAGACATATGACCCAACATTTCCCATAGATTCATCGAACGGGAGCCAGGCAGGCATGCACCTCTCCGGAGGGGGATACGTCCATCTGACCTCCGGGCTGTCGCTCAAGGGCTACGTGAAGTATTGCCTGGTTGAAACAGACAAACAGGGGTTCCGGGTCAACCTGGGCGGAACGGAATGGGGAATGGGAATCCTCTATCGGTTTTATTTATGAGGCTGCGGGCTGGGCCGGCCTCAGGAGGACTTCTCGATCAACGAATAAGAGAGGAAGCGCATCTCCCGGAGGCCGAGTGAAACCCGCGTCCGGACCTCGATGTCGTTGCCGCTGGCGTTCGGGCGTTTGAAAGAGATCAGGATGTCCGTCATCAGCTTGGGTGGGGGGATGGGTTCTCCCTCGTCCTTTTTCGTCAGCGCCTTGATGGCCTCGACGATGGCGGCCGGGATCGCTAAGATGGGAACGCCGGTGGGGATTCTCGGTTCGTTTTGGTAGCCGGGCCCAAACGGATCATATTTGCCGGTCGGAGGAGGGACTTCGATCCCCATCTCCCGGGCTGAAGGGAGAGTTTTCCGACTCGAGGCGAGGAGGTCCTCTCCGAAATATATTTCCAGAAGAAATTCTTCGTCCGGGCGGCCACCGGAGGGTTTTCCCATGATGCCGACGAACTCCATCTGGACACCGATTATGAGCTCGCGGCGGACGATCAGGTCCCCCGCCTTGAATTCCAGGATGTAGGGGAAGGCGCCGGGCTCACGGAAAATTCTCCAGGCCTGGATGGCGACCGCGTTAAATCCGCGGTGGAACCGGCCGCCTTTGAGGACGTTCTGGCCGTCCATCAGCTTGTAATAGACGTCGCTCGCCATCTCGACTCCAAGGAGGATGGTCTCGGGAGGATTCGGCAGCAGAGACGATGTCTCGACAGCGCCGGGCGTCACGAAGCCGATTTTAAGCACCCAGGGGTAGCGGAGCTGCCACTCCCGGAGATAGCGGAGCACACCGTTCCGGACGGACAGAGGAAGGAAGGTAAATCCCATCCCGATGGCGCCGTACTTCTCGAAATATTCCCCCAGTTTCTGGTACTCATCCTTTCTATCCCCGAGCCGGCCGTGGAGGTAGGCAAGAAGCCCGCAGGCCATGGGTTTATCCTCGTCGCCAAGGGAATCGATTTTTTCCTGGAGATAAGCAACAGCACCTCTGTAGTCGACGGCCTTCTCATCCTTGAAGAAATTGATCAATTCGGTCCTCCAGTCCGCGGCCACGAAGGCGCTGCAATGGGCGGCCAGGAGGGCGAACAAAAGGATTCCTTTTTTCATTGGACGGAGAAAACGAACGAGATCTCGAGATTGGCCGGGGGGAAATCCTCCGGCAGCGGAGGAAACGGAGAACTCAATTCAACGGCAAAACGCGCCGCCTGATTGAACGATTGATCATCCGAAGAAGCGACGACTTCCAAGGCGGCGATCTGGCCGTTTTTTTGGATGATGACGGCGATCTCGACGGCTGCGTCCGGGTTGGCCGGGCGCGTCGGAGGAATATCCCAATTCTTCTGGACAAGCTCGACGACCTTGCTGGCCCAGGGAGAAAGGTTATATTTCTTGATGTCGGCAGACACCGAAGAGCCAGCCCGAAGCGAGCCCCGGATCCGGCCTCTTCTGGAGGAGCCGGAGAGATACCCGCGCGATCCTCCCGACCCGACGGAGAGGTATTTCCGCCAATCCACGTCCTTGGGAGGGGTCGTCGGCCGGGCCAGGTCATTCCTGGAGCCTATCATCCGATCCTGGATGGGCAGCCGGAGCCGGTCGGCGGAGGCGATTCCCGATTTTTCCGGAGAGGGCTGGTCCAGCCGGAATCCCGTTGTGAATTTGGGCTCGAACGCCTCCACCGCGGTCGGTGCCACGGGCTCTTCAAAGGAAGTGATCGGCGGGGAAGGCCCGGCCGTTTTCTGGGGAAGTGTTCTCGAGGGGAGAAAATCGAGGAACCCCTCGATCACTTCAGGCAGGTTGGCCGGGTTCCTGGCGGTTTCGGGAAGCTGGAGGGGCGGAGGCGGCACGATAACGATGGGGATGACCGGGTTTTTGAACTCGATGATCCGGACGGAGACGAAATGGGTGGCGAGAAGGTAGAGCGCTCCCGCATGGATCAAGAACGAGGCGAGCAAGCTGAGGCCGTGGGTAAGGAGCCCCGGCATGCCCTTGAAGAGGCGCGTCATCATCATTCAATTATAATACACGGCTCTTCTATTTAGAAACGAGGCCGGCCTGAGAACGTTGCATCGAGTCAGGAGAGACCGCCTCCCGCCATAGACGGCGTCCAGGGGGATCGCGTTGACACATTTACCGGCATTCGGCATAGTATAGATGGAAGTTCATTATGAGAGAAAAACCGCGCCGCGTTTTTCTAGTCCCTTCCTTCTTCTTGATTTTTTTATTTTTCAACAATTTGGCCAACGGCCAGGCCAATATTTCGCGCTCCCCCGGCTTGACTTCGACCAGTCCCCGGATCGACGTCGACTCGGCCGGCAGCCTCCATGTCGTCTGGGCCGAATATTACTCCGACACGACCGGCGATTGCTTCTACTCGAAATACGATATCAGCAGTAAGACCTGGAGCTTACCCATCAACCTCAGCAACAGCGGCCTGGTCCATTCCGATGAATATCGGGCCTGCGGCATCGACCTCGATGGGAGCGATAACATCTATGTGATTTATGTCGAAAAGAACAGGATCTCGATGCGGATCTTTTCCGGCGGGACCTGGGAGGCCCCCTTCCAGGTCCACTCCTGGACCAATGGGGATTGTGATTGCGCGCGGGTGGCCGTCACTCTGAACGGCGATATCTTTACCAGCTGGTGGGTCACCTCCACTGACAGAGTATATTCCCGGGCCAGGGTCTGGGGAAATTGGGAGCCTGTGGTGCAGATCAGTCCGGCCGCCCCGGCGAAATTCTCCGACATCGCCGTCGGCGGCAACGCTGTTTTCGCCGTTTGGGCCCAGAAGGACACTCTCTATCAGATCTATTATGCGCGTCGGAATGCGACTTCAGGGGCATCGTGGAGCACGCCCCAGATCGTCCGGGCGGACAGCGTTAACCAAGAAGTGCCGGTTGTTGAGGTCGATGATAACAGCATCGCCCATGTTGTCTTTTTTCTCGCCGTGGCTAAAGGCGGCATCGGGGAAGTCCGCTACACCCACTGGACGGGCACCGGGTTCGCCTCGACGGCTAAGATTTCCTCCACACTCCTCCTCCATTATCCGTCCCTTCATAGCCGCGGCGGCAACCTCTACTGTTGCTGGCAGGAGGGGGCCCACAGGAATGGGACAGGAGTTTTCTACAACAACAAGATCGATGGCTCTTGGCCGGGTATCGGATTTGCTCCCAATTCCGCTGGGTGCACTTATCCGGACGTGACCGTAAATCCTTCCCAATCTGAGGTTTATTTTGTCTGGGACTCCGGGGGTGAGATCTGGTGCAACATGGGGGCGATCGAAGGGCCTCCGCCGGGGGGAGAAAACGAGCCTCCGACGGCCGACTTCGCATTCACCCCAAGCTCGGGTATATATCCTGTGGAGATCGCTTTCGACGCCTCGGCCTGCCGGGATCCGGATGGAGTCATCGTCCAGTACAGCTGGAATTTCGGTGACGGCGGCCGAGCCTCCGGTCGAGTGGTCAGGCACACCTTCAATCATTGGGGAACGTTCTCGGTTAGCTTGGCCGTGCAAGACGATCAAGGTGCGACGGCGAACAAGATCCGTAACATCGAGATCCTCCGGCTGTTTCAGCCTCTGAGCATCAGCTGGACGACCCACAAAGACGAGAGCCTCTTCCTGATACGATACGTAAACCAGGTGATGTGGACCAGGAATCCGGCGAACGATGCCCTGGGCGTCCAGATCCTCCTCCATCGGGTCTGGAGGAAAAAGGCTGCCGAAAGCGACGTCAGCTATCAGCTTATCGGCGAGGTGAGCGGAGATTCCTATGTTTTTCTGGATAAGGATGGCAGTGCGGAAGACACCTATGTTTACACTGTGACGGTCCGAGACGACCAGGGACATGAAAGCCCGATCGTCGGCGACGCAGGGAATCCGATCCTGTTGCGGCTCAGGGGAAATTCCCCGCCTTTGTCGAGAAGGGGCAAGCTGCCGATCAGGTAGAAGAGTCCGGCGGAATTTCTTCTTTTCTTTATCTGTCCCTCAGGATGGCCGTAATCGCTTCATCGGTTTGGAGCGCGTGAGGCGGCCGGGGGTGACGCTCGTCGAAGACCCGCAGCAATTCCGGCCGCTCGATAATGGTTCCGTTTTCATCGATCCCCTCGAGACAGGACTTGTTGGCAATCCGGTCGAGGTCAAGACCGAGATGCTTGGCCAGGAACCGATAGGCGGCCGCCCGCTTGGAGGGGCCGTAGTCATGACCTTCGGCGGCCAAATGGATGTTTTCGATTTTGTCGGCGGCGCCGAAAAGCCGATAGACATCTTGAATGTAGGGGAACTCGACCCGGGGGGTATTCTTGGTCCAGTCCTCATCGCACGAGATAAGCAGCTGAGGCCGGGGCGCAGCCAGAGCAGCGATGTCGGCGTTGTTGGTGACGTGGTTGAGGCTCCGGTGAATGGGCATCCCACTTTCGCAATCGCATCCTCCGAAGAAGTGGGCCGAGACCATGACAACCGGGACCGATACGGCCACGCGGTCGTCCACGGCGGTTAGCAGGAAGCTCTGTGTCCCGCCACCCGAAGCGCCGGATATCCCGACCCGTTTCATGTCAACCTCTTCCAGAAATTCCAGAAAATCGAGGCAGCGGATGCTGTTCCAGAGCTGGAGCGCCAGGACGAAGGGGTGGGCGTGGGTGGTCTGGGTCGAATCCCCCCACCCGACCATGTCGTAGGAAAGGACCACGGCTCCCATTCGGGCCAGCGTGGCGCAGCGGATCTGCATGTCGGGCCGGAAGCGGCCCCCGCCTCCCGGATAGGTGAAA
Organism: Candidatus Aminicenantales bacterium; assembly: GCA_049287565.1. Lineage (GTDB taxonomy): Bacteria > Acidobacteriota > Aminicenantia > Aminicenantales > UBA8522 > UBA8522. The sequence continues at coordinate 8,148 of JBAQGA010000086.1, read as the reverse complement.
TGGCCGTGCGGGCAAAGGACGGCGGCGAACGGCGGCTTTCCGGTCTTTGGCCGGTAAAGATTCCCGCTGACGAAGAACCCGGGCAGGCTTTCGAAGGCGACATTTTCGATGCTGTAGCCCGGATATTCGCGCCGGCTGTGGACGATGGGATTGAGCGCGCATTTTTTGGGAGAGGGCCACAACCCGGCGCCCTTCAAGATGCCCTCGCGGACGCGCCGAGCGCGGGCCTGCCATTGCTCAAGCGTCGGGCAACCGCGGGCAAATTCGGCCAGCTGATGCTCGGCGGCAGGCTCGCTGAGATAATTTCCTTGGCAGAGCTCAGGTCGCTCCCCGGTCCTCTCCTGGCCCAGCGCAAATTGAACCAGGCTGAGAAGAAGGACAAGGGCGCAAATCGGAAGGGAAAGAGGGAGTCGCGATTGCTTTCGAATCATCGGGCCTCCTTAGGCCCTATCATAGAAAAGGAGAGTAGCGGAATCAATGGGCAAAAGGAGAGGATTTGACTGCTCAAGGCCGGTTGTGGTATAAGCAATGAATTCCCCATCGATGATATCTTGGGGTGAGGAGTCCCTGGATTCGGACATGAAACTTCTGATCAATGAGTGCGACCTCAGGCGGTTCAAACGGCGGGCCGCCCGCGGCTATCCCCGTGAAGTCTACGGCATCCTGCTCGGTAGGCGCCTGGCCAACCGGACCTTCAAGATCGCCGAGATCGTCATTCCTCCGGTGGTTGAAGCGACTTATGATTACGTCATCCCCGATTATGATAAGATCGCCGAGATCGTCTCCACCAGCGACTATGGCTACATCGGCTCCATCCACTCCCATCCCCAGGCTCCGCCGACCATCTCCAGCCACGACTATCAGCATTGGGACAACGACCGCGTCGTCGGCATCCTGAGCGTCCGCAAGCGCAATATCTACAAGGTGACGGAGCTGAAGTTCTGGCGCAAGCACGCCGCCCTGCCGGTCAAGTTTAAGACCTTCAGGCCGGGCGCTAACGGGCAAGCCAGATCGGGCTGAGATGCCGGACCTCACGGGACTCACGTTAGAACCGTTCCGCGGGGATTACGAGGGCCTGGAGAAGATGGCCCATTCGTCCTGGCGGGATGAGTACGGGATCTCCTCGTTTCCAAACTTCTACCGGCCGGCCTTCCTCCACTACCTCTTTGGCCGGATCCAGGATAAGGACCATCTCATCGCGGCCTATCGGGGGGGAGAGATCGTCTCTTTCCTGGGAAATATTCCTCACGTCTTTCATTTCCGCGGTCGGGTTTATCGGGGAACGTGGAGCTGCCTGCTGGTCACCCGCAAGGAGTTGCTACGCCAAGGACACGCCCTGGCGATCATCAACGAGGCTCTTCGGATCAACCGGAAATACAAATACGATTTTGCTTTGGCGACCTTCGAGACCGGCCACCGCTCGAACCTGATGCTCAGGAAGCTCCAAGCCCAGGGAAACCGGCTGGAGTGGATGAAGCGCCTGCGGGTGATCGCCCGGATCATCGACCTCAGGCGAGTGGAGACGTCGGAAGGCCTCAAGCTTTGGGAAAAAGCGGCCGTCAAACTTGTCGGGGGGGATCAAAAACCGAAAAGGGCCGGTAATGAGGCCGTGCGGGAATACCGCCCTGAGGACGTCAAGGCTTGCCTCGATCTATTTAACGCCTACCGAGATGAGATCGAGCTGGCGAGAATATGGGAGGAGGCTGAGCTGGCCTGGGAGCTCGACTGCCCCGGGGTGGCCCAAACGCTGATCTATGAAAAGGATGGCGGCGTCGCCGGGGCGATCAATTTCATCTATCATGATCACCTCGGCAAGACCAAGGAGCGCTGGGCCTGGGTCAATCATGTCGCTTATCCCGGCCTCACTCCGGCCGAGAGGTTCAGGTTCGTCCAGGCCTTTCTGGGCTACATCCGGTCCCAGGATTGCATCGGGGCGATCGAATGGACGAAGGGCTATTATCCGATGGGACCTTTTTATCGGACCCACTTCTTCCCCTATTTCCGGTCGGTCAACATGTATTCCTGGACCTTCCATCCCGAGATCAGCCTGAGCAACGTCCGCGGGTGCAACGAGATTCTGGTCTAGACGGAGAATGTTTCAACCTGGCCGGGTTCTGAAGTGACCAAACATGGTTTGACTTTTTGGGAACGGGCTGGTACCTTCTCTTTAGAAAGAGGAGGGAGTCATGTTCGCGCGCATCCTCAGGAGCCGGCTGAAGATCGACAAAATCGACGAGGCGTCCAGGACTTTCCGCGAAGGCGTCATCCCGCTATGCCGGGAACAGCGGGGTTTTAAGGGGGGCTATATCTTGAGCGACCCGAAGACGGGCGAATCTGTCGCCATCACCTTCTGGGAAAGCCGGGAGGCGATGCTGGCGAACGAACAAAGCCATTTTTTCCAGGAACAAGTGGCCAAGTTCATCCCCTTCTACGCCAAACCGCCCGTTCGCGAGGCCTACGAGGTGACCCTGCAGGAAGAGGCTGAGACGGCTAAAAGTTGAACATGTAGGAATATTTGAGCAGGACCGCTCGGCCCCCGCTCAGCGGGGGAGTGGGGATCTGGCCGAGGCGGTCGGTGTTCAGAACCTCATTATAGACCAGATAGAGGTCGATTCCTTCCCGGGGGTTGTAACGAAAGCGCACGTTCCCGATGACCAAGTCGTCTGAGCTGTTGTATTGGATAAAGGTAAGGATGGAAAATTTCGTGCTCGGAGTGGCCAATAACCTGGCCTGCAATAGGTGGGCGATGAATTCCTGGCCCCGGCCAGGGAACTTGATGCGGTTGTATTCGTACATCCCGCTCAAGGTCAGGTCGGGAGTTAATCCCCAGTTAGGTCTCAGGCCGATCGATATCCTCCGCCCGTCGTAGAATGATCCGGCCCGCAAAATCATCAGTCCGCTGATCGTCTTCCCCATGGGGGTCATGAGATAGCTTTCCAGTCCGTAGAATGCGTAATCCCCGGGGGGAACCTCACAGTCGTCAGAGAGCTCGAAGGATTCCCGGAAGCTCTCGTAGTATGTCTTCAAGGAAAATTGGCCGTTGAAACCGGACTTGGTGGAGAACTCCCATCCCGGTCCGGCCTCTGCTGATTCCAGAGTGTTGTCTTCGTTGCGAAGGAAGGCGTATCCGCCGGCGAAAATATTGTGGGACTGAAGAAAGGACTTCTCCCCGGGAAGCCACCCGTAGAGGAGGCGGGCCCGGCCGGCGGTGAAATCCTCGCGCATCTCGAACCCCATTCCGGGAACATAATCCTTTCCAGCCCGCGAAAGGCCCAGGTAGCTGCCGAATCCTTCCTGCGTGCGTCTTTCCCAGGTGATCCTCAGCCGGCTGGGGTCGAGGGAAGCGGGATTGTTCGGCCGGCCGTTCTCAAAGGTCTGCGCCCAGTTAAACGTGACGTAGTCGTCTCCGGCAATCCGGACGATCGCGTCCAGGCCGTACGCTTCATTGTAAGAGCCGTCCGTCCCGATCCTGGAGGTGATCATTCCGCCGACGTAAGAATAGGGATTGAAAACGCGGCGGCGGAGGCGAAGGACGCCGAAATTCTCCGCCGGCACGCCTTCCTCTTTCAGCGGACCCGTCTGCATTTCCATGAAGCCGAGGTCCCAGGAACCGGCGCGGCCGACCAGCCGGATGCCGCCATAGATCGGAACGACCCGGGATTCCTCTTCCTCTTCCTCTTCATCTTCATATAGCCCGATCCGCCGGCTGTAGAAGAGCTGGTTGAAGTCGCCGAAGCTGAAATCGAAGACGGAGCCGCGCTCCTGGAAAAAGAGGCGTTTTTCGGGAAAAAACAGAGAATAGCGTGTCAGGTTGACCTGTTGGTCGTCGGCTTCAACCTGGGCGAAATCAGGATTCACTGTGACGTCGAGCGTCAGGTTGCTGCTCAGTCCGTACTTGAGGTCCAGCCCGACCTCTGCCGGAGGAGCCTTTGAACGGATATAGGCCGTCTCTTGCTCGTTCAGGTTATAAGAATAGCCCGACCCACCGAGAACGTAGGGCGTAATGTAGAGCGGGTTGCGGCTGCGGATGCCCTCGAACACGATCTCCTGGGCCTGGGAAGGCTTCCAGGCGCTCAAAAATCCCCACCGAGGAGGGATGGCCGGAAAGACGATCTCCTCGTTCTTGCGGGGGATCCATCGGTAGACGAGCAGGCCCATGACTACCCGGCCGTCCTTCTCCTGGAAGCGGAGGCTGGAGAAGGGAATTCGCATCTCCACAAACCAGCCCTGATCGTTCCGGACCACTTCGAGATCCCAGAAGGTGTTCCAGCTGATGTTGATCGGCATTTCCATCGGAGTCTGGCTTACGGCATCGTTATAGATAGCCGCGTCCCAGCGCAATCCGGTCGGTGTGGTCATGAAACCGAGGCCGTTCTCTTTGTCGTTGAAGGTGTCGAAGATGACGCCGAAAAATTCCGTGTTGGGCTCCATGTAGTCCCGTTTCTTGGAGGAGGCGAGGATTTTGGATGGTTCGCTGTCGTAGAGTCGGCCGGCGACCCAAAGGTATTTATCGTCAAATCCGATCAGGACCTCAGTCCTCTCGGAAGGCGGAAACCCGAAATTCGGCCGCATCATGACCATGGGGAGGGCAGGAATATCCATCCAGGCTTCCTCATGGCTGGGGCCGTCGAAGGTTACGGGTCGATTCAGCCTCTGGATGACCAGCGGAGTCTGGGAGCGGGCGGCGATCGAGGGCGACTCTTTTTCCTGGGGGATCGTGGGTGAAACGGCGACGGCGAGGAGGGTCAGAAGAGCGGGGAGGCAGCGGTCCGTGCGCATTTCATCATCTGGGAAGCCAAGATAGGGCGCTAAGATAAACAAACTGGGCCCAAATGTCAAAGCCTTTGGGGCGCTGTGACGAAAAGTGTGGTGATAAAGAGAAGGCGGGGAGTATGATCAGCCGCAATCAGCCTAGCTCCCGTTCGGGTTTTTAACGCCGTTCCCTCAACGCTCTTCTCGGCGGCTGCGGAACTCGCAAATACAATCCTTATTCTCTCCGATTGTTAAGTCTAACCAGACTATCCCTCTATCTACTTGTCCTCGCGTGCTCAGACATCCTCGCCGCCCGAAATCCGGGGTCCCCTCGAAGAGCGTCTCGGTAAGGCTAAACCCTCAATGGTCGCTACAGCCGATCGCGGCTGATCCCCTCCATAGCCTGAAATCAACCCCACTTTTCGTCACAGAGCTAGCCTTTAGAGAGCGTCCCCTTTTTATTTGAAATATGGTATAAGGGAGAACCGGAGCCTGCCATCCCATGCCAGCACGCACGAAAAAAGTGATCGTCGTCATGCCGGCCTATAACGCCGAGAAGACGCTGGAGCGAACGCTCGAGGATATCCCCCGGGACTGGGTGGATGAGATCATTCTGGTCGATGACGCCAGCCGCGACGGGACGGCCGGGCTCGCCCGCAGGCTCGGGCTCCATGTCTTCGTCCATGACAAGAACAAAGGGTATGGAGCCAACCAAAAGACCTGCTATCGCGAGGCGCTCAGGCGGGGCGGCGAGATCATGGCCATGGTCCATCCCGATCACCAGTACGACCCGACGGTCATCCCGCAGCTCATCAGCCCGCTGCTCAACGACGAGTGCGACGCGGTGTTCGGGTCGCGGATGCTGGGCGGGCGGCCCCTCGAAGGCGGCATGCCCAAGTGGAAATACCTGGGAAATATCTTCCTGACCGCCCTGGAGAACGCCACCTTCTACATGTATCTGACGGAATACCACTCCGGGCTGCGGGCCTACTCGCGGCGCTATCTCGAGACGGTCAAGTTCGACATCAACTCCGACGATTTCGTTTTCGACTCCGAGATCATCGCCCAGGGCGTCATCCACAGGATGCGCATCCGGGAGATTCCCATCGAGACACGCTATTTCGAGGAGGCCAGCAAGATCGGCTTCCTGAGGAGCCTCGTCTACGGCTTCTCCATCATCAAAACGCTCATCAAGTTCAAGCTCCATAAGAAGGGGCTCCTCCGCTCGGCGCAGTTCGGTTGAGTGATCTGAGTCAAGCCTCTGTTCCTGGCTTGAGATATGGGATTAAAGAAGGGGAAAAAAATGAGACGGGTCATAATTATGATATTCATTTTTTCTTTGTGCATTTCCTCAGCCGCAGAGATCCTTGTTGAGAATTCCAAAGAAAGAATTGACGCCTGCAAAGACAAGCTTGAGCTTAAGCTGGTACGGATATGGGGTGGCCAGGACGAACAGGACGAAAACAAGTTTTTCAAAACGCCCGCAGGTATAGTGATCGATAAAAACGACCTTATATACATCAGCGATATGCACGATCATTGCGTGAAAATTTTCAAGCGCAATGCAGAGTATATCAAAACGATCGGCCGACGAGGACAAGGGCCTGGCGACCTCCTCGGCCCTGGAAAACTAGCCATTGCCCCGAATGGAGATCTTTTGGTATTTGAGTCCGATGGATACCGGCTGCAGAGATTTGGCCCCGACGGAAATAGCAGAAGTATCACAACCATCCCCAAAGCCCTTGGCTGGACGAGCATTACATCGAAAAACGAAATTGCGTTCTATTCCTGGCTGAATACGTTTCGCTCCAAGAAAATAATTTCTATCATGGATGATACAGGCAAGACCGTTGGGGAGATTGGGTTCCACGATGATCGTTCTCACAGCTACACCGATTCGGAAAAGCTGAGGATAGCAATGGATGATACCGATCACATTTATGTGGCGAACGAGCGAACTCCCGTGATCCGGAAATATGCGCCGGAAGGAAATCTCCAGATGGCGGTCACGTTCGAAACTTCCTTTCCGCTTGGGGCGCGAGTCGGGATGAACTCTGATGAAACTGAAATCGAAATACACAGGACTGACGAGGGGACCCGCACGACCATAAAAAAGGACAGTTCCGGAAATATCGTGCTTGACCAGAAAGGAAAGGCAAATCCCCTTGTTATCTGGGCCATCGGGGTCGACGATAAAAGCCGAATCTATGTGGTCACGCCGAAAAGGTTTATGTCCGAAGAAGAGAATTTGGCGACAAGGATTTCAGGTGGTGTCATCGGAATCAACAGGAAACTCGTTGACTCTGAAATCACTGGAAACATCGAAGTCAATCGTCTGTTGGTGTTCGACGAAAACGGAAAATTTTGCGCGGAATGCTCCCTTAAAGGTCTGTGCGATGATATTTATATAAATAAGAATAGGTTGTTTGTCATCGATGGATACGTGAACCAGAGAATCCTGGAGTTTGAATTCCGGACTAAGGGTGATATTTTGACCTAGCCCACGTTCGACAAAAAAGTATTTCTAGAGGATCCTTTGTTTCGCTGATACCCAGGGGCAAGATATTGTGTTGCATTTTAGGTATAAATAAGGTATAATTATTAAACCATGGAGTTTGAGTTCGACCCTCAAAAAGGCGACGGCAACAAGATCAAACATGGGATCGACTTTAATGAAGCTCAAGAGTTATGGGATGATCCCGATTTAGTTGAGATCCCTGTAATAACCTGCGACGAGCCAAGATGCTTGGTAATTGGGAAGATTTCAGGGGTATATTGGTCAGGAGTCATCACCTACAGAGGCGAAAAGATAAGAATTATTTCGGTACGAAGGTCACGGAAAGAGGAGGTCGACTTATATGAAAGCGCGTGAGTTTGACAGGAAATTTAATGGAGGCAAAGACATTTCAAAATACCTTGACATCTCCAAGGCGAGGAGACCGAAGCAGGAACAGAAGAGAGTCAATGTGGATTTCCCTTTGTGGATGATCCATTTGTTGGACAAAGAAGCAACAAGACTGGGGGTCCCCCGACAATCCATTATCAAGGTCTGGGTCGCGGAGCGGCTTGGAAAGGCGTCCTGAAGATATCCGGTTCAACCTCATTCGCCGCTGGCGGCGTGCCGGTGGAAGGCCAGGCAAGGCGGGTTCGAGGGTGCCGTTCTCTTGGCTATCTCGATCCTAGAAAGCAAGGTCGAAAACATAGGGATTGAGGTCAGCCTTGACGCTTTCGTCCTTTCCAAGATCAAGGATGATCGTGTAAAAGCTCTCTTTTCCCAGCTTGTAGCGCGGGAGGTCAAGCAAAGAGAGACCCCGGACCTCTTTGACGGTCCTGCCCCGCACCAGAACTTCATCGAAGAGGCTGATCGAATAACCATAGTCTCCTTCTGCCGAGCCC
>JBAQGA010000085.1:0-20757 GCA_049287565.1 Candidatus Aminicenantales bacterium | reverse complement strand
ATTAAGAAGAGAGCCGTGCCTCAAGGAATGCGGCCAAAGAGGTCAGATCATCGGCTGGGAACCAGCTCACTCCGGCCATCTTCCGGAACCAGGTGATCTGCTTTTTCGCGTATTGACGGGTGTCTTGTTTGGTCAGCCGCTTGGTCTCGTCAAAAGAGATCGCCCCTTGCAAATGGGCGAGCACGCGCCTGTAGCCGAGTGCCCGGAACGGAGGAGCGCTCTCCGGGACGCCGGCGGCCAGAAGGCGATGCACCTCTTCGCAGATTCCATTCTGGAACATTCTGTCCACTCGCTCTTCGATCCTCCGATAGAGTTCTTTCCTCTCTAATTGTAACCCAATCTTGAGAATATGGAAATCGGCCACCTCCGACCGCGTGCTCTCGAAGTGCTCGGAGAGCGGCTTTTGGGTCAGGGAGTAGACTTCCAGAGCGCGAATGATCCGGACCTTGTCTTGCTCCCCGATAAGCCTGGCATAGACGGGGTCGACGGCCTCCAGCCTCCTGTGCAGGGTCACGAGTCCTTCCTCCCTGGCCTCCTGTTCGAACCGCCGGCGAAGCTCTTCATCCCGGCCCGGCCCGGGAAAAAGCCCTTCCAACAGGGCCTTGAGGTAGAGACCGGTGCCGCCGACGACGAATGGCAACCGGTCCCGCTCCTCGATCAGCCGGACGGCCGCCAGCGCCTGGCGGACGAATTCCCCGGCCGTGAACTGAGTCGATGGCTCCGCGATATCGAGAAGGTAGTGGGGAACCTGACGGCGCATCTCGATCGTCGGTTTATCGGTGCCGATGTCGAAACTCCTGTAAACCTGCATCGAGTCACAGTTGATGATCTCTCCGTTGAATTTCCGGGCGAGATAAGCTCCTGCCCTGCTTTTGCCTACGGCCGTGGGCCCCAGGATGATGGCCAGGTATCGGCGCTCAGAGTCCAATTTTGATCACAAGCCAGATGGCGAGCGCCGTCAAGAGCAGCAGGACCGCCAGGATCTGTTGCCGCTTCAGCTCGGCTCTCCAATCTTCTCCAGGTTCCGGACGACCGCGGCCTCATGGGCGTTGCCCAGGGCCTTTTTGACCGCCAGGACTTCCGCCACCAAGACCTCGTTGAGCAAGCGGATGAAATTCTTTCGCGTCTCTTCGGCGAAGAGGGTGAGACTCATCAGCGGGAAGGGGCTGAATTCGACCCGGCCGTCGGCCCGCAACTCGAGCCCCCGGAACGGAGGAGCCAAGCGGGCCCGGACCTCCTCCAGCGCTTTCTCCAGGACGCTCAGGCCCACCGGGCCGATTATCTTGGAGATGTACTTGTGGATATAGGAACACTTGTCGTTAAAACCGTTCCAGATCTTTTCCAATCCCGCCGAAGACAGCTCCGGAGGTGCCTTTGCCACGCCGGCTGCCGGAGAAACTCCGGCCAACCCCAGAGTGAGGAAGGCAAAAACCGCTTTCTGGGTTTCCCGTTTTCCCGCTTGGCTGAGGGCATAGAGATCTTCCAGCCGCGGCGATTGCCGGAGTATCCCCAGCACGTGTTTTTCTTGCGGCGCAAGATGGAGATGGTCGGCATGGGCGGGGGAAAGAAGCTGAAGGAGCTCTGTCTCTGCCGGGAGGGAGGCTTCGATCAGGCTATGATTCTTCATCCTGCGGATGCCCCGTAAAATAACCCGTGGAGCTGGAAAAATCGCGTATACCTGGGAGTCTTGAACCGTTGCCCCGATGTGGAATGTCAGGTCTGCCCGGGGCCAGTCAAAGACGGCGCATATCTCTTCCAACCAGAATTCGGCCAGCGATCCCCAAACACGCGGAGAAGAGACGATCTCTCGCTCGATGAGGGACCGGGGATAGGAGATCTTGTTCTCGCGGGCGTAGCTAGCACAGTCCTCCGCTTGAAGTGCGGTCAAGGCTTGAGCGGAGAGGAGCCTTTTCAAAAACAGCTCGCTAGAAAAACAGCCTTCAGCCAGTGCCGGGTCTCCTTTGACGAAGGAGATCGATCTTTCGACCCCTTCTGCCTGGATGCTCAGGTGACCCGAGTCCCGTTTTTCCCAGATCCTGAAGAGGAGCTGGGGGAAAGGGATTACGGCCAGATTTCCCCGCCAAGTCTCTTCGGCCATACAGATAATCTATGTTTAGTCCCCCGATCTGTCAAATCCAACGGCCTTTTTGTCAGCCGCTTTAGGTGATGAATCACTTGGGAATGGAGAAGGAAACGAGCCTGCTGACAGCCCTCCAGCTTGGACCGAGGCGAGGGCTTGGGTGAGAAAGAGGAAGTCCGAGAAGGGGGGCAGAGAGCGAAGCGAGCGTTGGAGGGGAGAAAGCGCAGCTTTCTCCCTCCAAAAAGGCGCTGGGAGAAAACGGGCGTGGTTTCGATGCCGCTGCCCTGAACCTCTCTACTGCAACATCCTGAGGCGGGCCAGCGTCAGGGCGATCATCAGCAGGCTCTTCAGAAGCCAGAAGGCGAAGGAGATGACGAGCGCTTTCTTCAGGTTGATCCTGAAGGCGGCGGCCAAGCCGATTCCGAACAGGCCGAACATCCAGAGCTGGAAAAAATCCACCTGGCTCAGGACGCTGTAGCCGGTGGATACGACATCCATCTTGGGGAAAAATAAGGTCAGGTTGGTCGATGTTTGGATAACCGACTTCCGGCTGAGGATGAGGGATGTCCGCAAGGCATTTCCCAACAATTTATCCACGAAGTTGGCGTGGAGGAGCGAGGAAAAAACCTGGAGATAATTGCCCTTGATGGAGACGAGACGTCCCATCCCCAGGACGATGAGCGCTGAAAACAGCAAGCCGATGAGAAAGGTCAGGGGAGTCATGAGCAGAGATGTCAGAAGACGGTCCTGACCTTTGATCCTTTCGACGGCGGAATCATACCTTGCCTCTCCCCACTTCTCCTGAAACCTGGCCCCGTTGTCCTCCAGGAATGCGAGGCTGTCCTTCTGCCCGTGGGGAAAGACGAGGTAAGAATGGAGGGCCAAAAGGATGAGCATGACGACCAAGGCATCCACCCAGATGGGTCGTTCGGCGAGGGTTCTGAACGTCCGGCCGGGGTCGAAAAAGGTCCCGGACAGGCGGCTGAAGAAGCCCATCAGTCTCCTCGACGGCGGTCCCACTCGATCAGCCCATCCCGCAGGAAGATGATCCTTTGGGTTTGATCGGCGATCTCCTTGTCGTGGGTGACGACGATAATGGTGTTTCCCTCAGCGTGTAATTTCTGGAACAGGTTCATGATCTCCCTGCCTGTCTTAGAGTCAAGGTTGCCGGTCGGCTCGTCGGCCAGGATGATCGACGGCTCATTGACCAGCGCCCTGGCAATGGCCACGCGCTGCTTCTCTCCTCCGGAGAGCTCGGACGGCCGGTGACTCATGCGGGGCGACATCTCGACCATGTCCAGGGCCCGCTGAACCCGCCCCTCGCGCTCGATTTTTTTTGTCCCCTTGTAGATGAGGGGCAGCTCGACGTTGCGGAAGGCGCTGGCCCTGGGGAGAAGGTTGAACACCTGGAAGACGAATCCGATTTCACGGTTGCGGACATAGGCCAGTTCGTTCTCGGTCATGGCGCTGACCAGTCGGCCCGATAGGTAGTACTGTCCGTCCGTCGGCGTGTCTAGGCAGCCCAACAGGTTCATCAGGGTGGACTTGCCGCTTCCCGAGGGTCCCATGATGGCCATGAACTCGTTGACCTGGACGGTGAAGGTAATGCCCCGGAGAGCCCGGACCTCCTGCTTTTCGAGCTGATAGACCTTCCAGAGATTTTCCGCCCGGATCAGGGCGCCGTCTTGCCGGTTCATTCTGATTCTGTCGACTTCCCTTCGGGCTTGATGAGGGTCCCGTCCTTGAGTTCGCGCAAAGAGCTATAGGGGCCGACGATGACTTCCTGACCGTCCTTAAGTCCAGACGTTATCTCGATCGACATCCCGCCCATGACCCCCCTGGTGACGGGACAGAACTTGGCTCGTCCCTCGACCACGATATAGACGCCTTCCTCTTCGGCCGCTTCCTTTCTGGCGGGACTGTCGCTTTTCTTTTCCCTGAGGACCAGGGAGGAGATGGGGACGGCCAGGACGCCCTTCTTTTCCGCGGTGATGATATCGGCGGAGGCGGAGAGGCCCGGCTTGAGGGTGACCGGTGGATCGGTTAGAGTGATGGTGACCTGGAAGTCCCGGGATTCCTGCTGTGAGGTGGTCAGTTTGGCGATAGCCGAACTTCCGATCTCCGTGACCGTTCCATCCAGGACCTGGTTGGGAAGGGCGTCAACCTTGACGTCCGCCTTCTGGCCGAGTTTGACTCCGACCACATCGGTCTCGTCCACTTCGATCTCCACTTCCATTTCCGAGAGGTCGGCGATGGTCATGAGGACGGTGCCGGGGTTATTCATCGTTCCGATGACGGCGACTTCTCCTTCTTCTACCCGCAGGCTGGTGATAATCCCATCGATCGGGGAGTTATAGATGGTCTTGCTCAGGCTATCGAGGGTGCTCTTGAGCGAGGCCTGCGCCTGCTGGATCTGATGGCGGATAGCTTGGACCTCGGCTCCAGCGATATCCGATTCGACTTTCGCTTGTTCCAATTGTTCTTGGGAGATAAGTTGGCTGTCGTAGAGCTGCTTCTGCCGGTCGTAGTTGTTTTGTTCCCGTTTCATCCGGGCCTCCGCCTGGATGAGCTGTGACCGGTAGGCCTGAATGAAGGCTCTGTCCCTCTCGGTGTTGGCTTCGTATTGAGTGGAGTCGAGCTTGAGGAGGAAGTCGCCGGACTTGACGATCTGTCCCTCGACGACGCCGATCTTGATGATCCGTCCGGGGACGTTAGCACTGATGTTGATGTTTTTCTTCGGTTTGACCTCTCCCGAAGCCGAAATCACCGAAGTCAGGTCTTGAAGGGAGGCCTTTTCGACCATCACATTGACGGATTTTTCTCTCCGGGAACGGAGGTTGCCGATGACAAGGACGATGATGAGGAGGCCAAAAAGGGCGATGAAGACCGTCTTCTTTCGTTTCCGTTTGGGTCGCGGAGCCTGAGGCATTTCCGCGTCTGATTCTTTGGGTTTCTTCCGCCAGATGATCCGGTAGTTCATGATTTATCTCTTTTTATCATATTATACTACGTCGCAAAAGCCAAACGGTTTAGATGGAGGGGAGTGCCCAGGTGGTCGGCGTTGCCAACCGCGGGGCGTCTTGTTAATATAATGAAATCATGACGGATTGGGATAAGCACCTCCATGTGGCGCGGGAGGCGGCGCAGGAGGCCGGCCGGATGCTCCGGTCGGGCATGGATGAAGGGCGGGAGATATCCTTTAAGGGAGCCGTCGACCTGGTGACCGATTTCGATTGCCGGGCCCAGGACTTGATTTTCGACCGGCTTGCAGCGGCCTTTCCCGATCATGGATTCCTGGCCGAGGAAGGCTTGAGCCGGCGGGAGGAAAACGAATTCCGCTGGGTCTTCGACCCGCTGGACGGGACCACCAATTTTGCCCACCGCTTTCCGATCTTCACGGTCTCTATCGCCCTGGAACGCCAGGGGAGCGTTGTCCTCGGGGTCGTCTATGACCCGATGCGGGAAGAGACGTTCCAGGCAGTGAAGGGTGAGGGCGCCCGGCTCAACGGACGGAAGATCAGGGTTTCGGATATCGCTGACTTGGACGGGAGCCTATTGGCCACAGGATTCCCATATGATCTCCGGGAAAGTCCGGTCAATAATATCAGCCACTTCAATCATTTCCTGACTCGGGCCCAGGCCGTCCGACGCTGCGGCTCGGCAGCCCTGGACCTCTGTTATGTCGCCTGCGGTCGTTTCGACGGCTTCTGGGAGTTAAAGCTCAAGCCCTGGGACCAGGCGGCCGGCGCGCTGATCGTCGAGGAGGCAGGCGGCCGGGTGTCCGATTTCAGCGGAGGAGCATTCGATATTTCATCCCAGGAATGCCTGGCTTCGAACGGGCTGGTCCACGAGGCCATGATCCGGGTCCTCGCGCTCGGGGAAAAACCGGAGGGCCGGGGAGGCCAGGGGGAATGAGAACCGCCCATCTGCTCGCCCTGGCCGGCCTGCTGTCCATAGTGGGCATGGGGGCAGGGGGCGAGACGCGAACCGTCGCCGTCGTCGGGAACGTGGCCTGGACAGACACGGGCATCGATGTCGTCCAGGGCCAGGAGCTATCGTTTGAAGCCGAGGGCCGCCTTTCTCTCCAGAAGGGCAATCCCCAGGCCGAATGCGGACCCGAGGGCTATGACCTGCGGACTGTTCAACAGCCGCTGACGGAGCGGAACCTAGGCGCCCTGATCGGGAAGGTAGTCGTCGCCGTCACCGTGATCAAGGACGAAAAAACGGGGGAGGAGAAAACGGAGGAGGTCGCCGAGTTCTTCTTTATCGGCATCAAGAACCGGGTGGCGATGCCGACAACGGGACGTCTCTTCCTGGGCATCAACGAGCTCATCGTCGGGGACAACGCCGGCGAATTCACCGTGTTGATCGAGACCGGACTCTCTTCAAATAATCCCTATTTGTGATTGTTGTTCTTTGGCTGGTATCTCTCCATGAATTGCGTGTTGTAGCGGCCGGCGACGAAATCGGTATCGGAGAGAACGGTCAGATGGAGGGGGAGATTGCTCTTGATGCCGACGATTGTGGTCATTTCCAGGGCCGTCTGCATCTTCCTGATGGCCTCCGGACGCGAGGGCGCCAGGACGACGATCTTGGCGATCAGGGAATCATAGTCGGGGGGGATTTTCCAGCCCTGGTAAGCGGCCGAATCGACCCGGATACCTTGACCACCGGGGAGGAGGATGAAATCGATCGTCCCAGGGGAGGGGCTGAAAGTCACCGGGTCCTCGGCGTTGATCCGGCATTCCAAGCTGTGGCCCCGCATCTCCAGGGCATGGGTGAAAGACAGTTTCTCCCCCGCGGCGATGCGGATCTGCTCTTTGACCAGGTCTACGTTATAAATCATTTCGGTGATGGGATGTTCGACCTGGACACGGGTGTTGGCTTCCATGAAATAGAATCTCTTTTTTTCATCGACCAGGAACTCAAACGTCCCCAGGCTCTGGTAGCCGAGATGGCGGGCGGCGTCCTCAGCCGCCTTGATCATCTTCTTGCGCAGCCGTTCGTCGACGAAGGGTGAAGGCGTCTCCTCGATGATCTTTTGGTGTTTTCTCTGGACTGAGCATTCCCTTTCCCCGAGCGCCAGGACGTTCCCGTGTTTGTCGGCGACGACCTGGATCTCGATATGGCGGGAGCCCGCCAGGTATTTCTCGATGTAGAGAGAGAGGTCGTTAAAGGCAGATCTGGCTTCGTTCTGGGCCAGGCTGAACTGCTCCTCGAGCTGAGCCGGGGTGCGGACGATCCGCATACCCTTTCCGCCCCCTCCGGCTGCTGCTTTGAGGATGACGGGGAAGCCCATCTTCTTAGCGATCTTTATGGCTTCGGGAAGGTCTTGGACGACCTCGTCGCTGCCCGAAATGATGGGAACGCGGGCCCTCTTCATCTCCTGCCGGGCCAGGCTCTTGTTGCCCATGAGTTTGATCATGGCCGCCTGGGGACCGATAAAGGTGATGCCGGACGATTCGCAGATCTCGGCGAACCGGGGGTTCTCGGCCAGAAATCCGTATCCCGGGTGGATGGCATCCGCCTTGGTAAGCTCGGCGGCGCTGAGAATGTTGGGGATATTGAGGTAGCTGTCGGAGGCCTTGGCCGGGCCGATGCAAATCTTCTCATCGGCTAGTATGGTATGAAGGCTGTTCCGGTCGCTCTCGGAGTAGACCGCGACCGTCTTGAGTCCGAGTTCCCGGGCGGCCCGGATGATCCGGAGGGCGATCTCTCCCCGGTTGGCGATCAGGATCTTGCTGAACATAAGAGGTCAGCCCGCCAGCGGCTGGACGGCAAACAGCCGCTGTCCATACTCGACCGGCTTGCCGTTTTCCACGTAGATCTCGGCGACGATACCGTCCACATCGGATTCGATCTCGTTCATCAGCTTCATGGCCTCGATGATACAGAGCGTCTGACTTTTCTTTACTTCCTCGCCGATCTCGACGAACGGCGGTGAGGTCGGGTCGGACGCCCGGTAGAAGGTCCCGACCATGGGGGAGGTGATGAAGTGAAAATGATTCCTTTCTTCGCTGACCACGGGCCCGGAAGGGATTATAGAATTGGCCGCCTCTTCAACCGACGGAGACGCCGGGGTAGAAATCTTGGCGGGTGAGGGGGGCGCGGACAGGGCCCGGCTGATCTTGATCTTGAAGCCCTCGACCTCCAGCTCGAAGTGGGTCAGATGTTTTTCTTCGAGGAAGCTGACGAGCTTGGTGATTTCCTCGTAATCGATCTTTTTGTCGCTCATTAAACTGTCCTCCAAAGAGGGCAATGATGTTTTTTTATCTTATCTCAGGGCGTGTTGAATTACCGAGGTGCTTAATACCTTACTCAGAAAGCCCCCCCTTTGTCAAGAGAAGGCTCGGGCTTGGGTTCGTCAGCCCGTTCGGTTCCCCAGCGAGGAACCTCACTCCAAACTCCTCCTTCGCTCTTCTCTCCTGCGGAGAGAAACCATGCCCGCTCAGTTGTCGATGGACTTCCTCACCCAAGCCCTCGCCTTGGCAAAAAATCGCAGCGGCGGTACTCGATAGACTCCCCGGGCGGCAAAAACTCTGTGGTCGTTTCTTCATTGCCAGGGTATTCATCATATAAATAGAGGTGATAATTGCCCACCGAGAAGGTTTGACTTGAGGGGGGAAAGCATCATAATAGAGAGTCTTTATGGTTTATTCCAGAGGTTCATGATGTTCGAACAGTTGTCGGCGCGGCTCGAGAAGGTCCTGAAGTTCATCCGGGGAGAAGGAAAGCTCACGGAAAAGAACATGACCGAGGCCCTGCGGATGATCCGCCTGGCCCTGCTCGAGGCCGACGTCAATTACAAGGTCGTCAAGGAGGTCATCGAGAGAATCCAAACAAAGGCCTTGCATCAGGAGGTTTTGGACAGCTTGACTCCCGCCCAGCAGGTCATCAAGATTGTCCGCGACGAGCTCACGGCCATCCTCGGCCGGGAAGCGTCCCCTCTGCGTTTCGGCGGTCAGCCCCCGAGCATTTTCATGCTGGTCGGCCTCCAGGGCTCGGGGAAAACCACCTCCTGCGGCAAGCTGGCCAAATGGTGCCTCAACCTGAAGAAGAATCCGTTGCTCGTCTCCTTTGACCTGAAGAGGCCGGCTGCCCAGGACCAGCTGAAAATGATCGCCGGACAGCTCGGCCTGCCCTTTTATGAGATAAGCCGGGAGCAGATGGCTTCGCCCCAGAAATCCCTCAAAGACCTCGTCCTCTACACCAGGAACCGAGGTCATGACCTTCTCATTGTTGATACCGCCGGACGTCTCCATATCGACGAAGAGTTGATGGCGGAGCTTCGTCTGGTCAAAGAGGTCCTGCAGCCGACCGAGATCATCTATGTCGGTGATGCCATGACCGGCCAGGACGCTGTCCGGTCCGCCCAGGCTTTTGAGGAGAAGACCGGCCTGACTGCGGTCATCCTGACCAAGCTCGATGGCGACGCCAGGGGAGGGGCGGCCCTCTCCATCGTCTCGGTCACGGGCAAGCCCATCAAGTTCGTGGGGACGGGTGAGAAGTTCGACCAGCTCGAAGTTTTCCATCCAGACCGGATGGCCTCCCGCATCCTGGGGATGGGCGACGTCCTCAGCCTGATCGAGAAAGCAGAACAGGAAACGGATGTCAAGGAAGCGGAAGAGATGGCCCGCAGACTCCGCCGGGAGGAATTCACTCTTGATGATTTTCGGAAGCAGCTCCGGCAGCTTCGCAAGATGGGCTCGTTTTCCAATCTCCTAAAGCACCTGCCCAGCGGCGGCATGTTCAAGAATCTTTCCGCCGTGGACATGGACGACCGCAAGATCCTCCACTTCGAGGCCATCATCGGCTCCATGACCCCCCGGGAGCGCGAAGATCCGCGGATGATCGACGGCCGGCGCCGCCTGCGGATCGCCAAGGGGAGCGGACGTCCGGTCTTCGAGGTCAACCAGCTCCTTAAGCAGTTCCTGGAGATGAAAAGAATGATGAAGAAATCCCAGTTCAAGAAGATTATCTCCACCATCCCTCGCTCCCGCTGAGTTGAATCCAGAGGCGTGCTCATCGCTCTTTCCCGAGAACCAGGTCGAGACTGTGCAGCCAGAAATCCGCGTATCTTTCCCAGAAGACAAAATTGCATTCCCAGTTCCCATTTAAAAAGATGCTTGGCGCCCGGCTATTTTTTCATTTTCCCCATAGGATTGCAACACCCCTGCCGGCGGATTCCTTGGCATAATTTTTGTCGATAATGTATTATTGAGAAGACGGCGCTGATTCCTCTCCAGGAGGCTGCCATGAAACGATCCCTCAGGTTACTCAAGCCTTCTCTGGCAGCGCTCTGTCTGATCATGTTTTTCGCCGTCTCCTGCTCCACATCTCCAGGGGTCAATGTCGGCCAGGACCCGCTGTTCGGCCCTTTTTTCGAGCAGGTCGGCCTGATCATGACCGATGAGGAGATCAAAATCTGGAAATTGCTTCCGGACAAAGACTCCCGGCAGGAATTCGTCGATGAGTTCTGGAAGGTCCGCGATCCCGATCCCGGCACCGATGAGAATGAGGCCGAAGAGGAGTTCGAAGAGCGGGTCCGCTACGCCAACATCTGGTTCGGAACATACAACCCGCGCCGCGGCCAGGAGGCTCGAAACGAGGCCGAGGAAAAATCCCGCCTTGGTTGGAACGAAGACCGCGGCCGCGTGTACATCGTGCTCGGTCCTCCGGACATCGTCCAATTCATCGGTCCCGACACCGAGCAGGTCAGCTTCGACGGATCCCGGCTCCGGCCGGGCATGGAGCAATGGACGATGGAGCAGTGGATCTACGACCGCTACCGCGTCGCTGTCCTTTTCAGAAAGTCCGGCGGCGGAGCCTGGCGCATCGAATCATTCGATTCGCATCTCCTTGAGGTCCTGGATTGGGCCAAACTCAACTGGGTCTCGGGGGATTTCAGGGAAGATGTCGAGCGGCGGTTCAAGTTCCGGGCCAAGTTCACGGGAGTCGGGCTCCGCATCATCATTCCCGTCAACCGGGTCAGCTTCGACGAGAATTTCAAGGCGGAGTTCGGCCTCAAGGTTAATGTTTACCGCGACGACAAGAAGGTCGGGACGATCGAGGAGACGAAGACCCTGGAAAAAAGCGAGGACGAATTGTTCGAGATGAAGAACATCGAATTCGAGATCCCCTACAGGGCAACAGAAAAAGGGCGGTACCTCTTCGATGTCGTCATCCAGGACCGGATGGCGCCTGCCCTCTCCAAGTACCGCACCTTCGTCAAGCGCAAACTTTGAGTTCTTCCTTGTCCCCGGGATCAACACGCCGTTTGAATTTTTTGCCGGGGCACCTTAAAATGGCCTGTCGCCGTCTTTGATTGTCTTCATGGAGGAGGTTTCGATGTCCAGCATCCTGATTTTTATCGCCGTCGTCGTCATCCTGCTCTTTTTCAGCGGCATCCGGATTGTCCGCCCGACGCACCGCGGCCTGGTCGAACGGCTGGGAAAATACAAACGCTTCGCCCGGTCCGGTTTCAACTGGATTATCCCGATCATCGACCGGATGTTCCAGGTCAACATCACCGAAGTCATGGTCGACGCCCAGCCCCAGGAGATTATCACCAACGACAACCTCAACGCCCGGGTCGATGCCCAGGTCTATTTCAAGGTCAAGACCGACGAAGAGAGCGTCAAGAATTCCCAGTACAACGTCTACAACTACCAGTGGCAGATCGTCAACCTGGCCCGGACGACGCTGCGCAACATCATCGGCACCCTGACCCTGAAGTCGGCCAACAGTGAGCGGGGCAAGATCAACGACGAGCTGCAGAAAACACTCCGCGAGGAGACCAAGAGCTGGGGCATCGATATCGTCCGGACCGAGCTCAAGGAGATCGACCCGCCCAAGGACGTCCAGGAGACGATGAACAAGGTGGTGAAGGCCGAGAACGAGAAGATCGCTGCGATTGACTTTGCCACCGCCACCGAAACCGTGGCCGACGGCGCCCGGCGGGCCGAGATCAAGCGGGCCGATGGCGTCAAGCAGGCCCGGATCCTGGAGGCCGAGGGCGAGGCCCAGGCCATCAAATTGGTCAACGAGGCGGCCCAGCAATACTTCGTCGGTAACGCCCAGCTCCTGCGGCGCCTGGAAACGGTCGAAAAGGCGCTGATGAACAACGCCAAGATCGTCGTTCCCTCGAACGTGGAGCTCATCAACGTCATCGGTGAGCTGGCCGGCGTCCTGCCCCTGCCCAAAAAAGAGCCGGCCAGGCCTTGATTCGCGGGCTGCGCGGGGCCCGAAAGGACGGTTTCTTCTCGGGGCGGCTGTGGTATAATGGCCGAACATTTTTAGTAGGAGATAGGCCATGGCTGATAGCCTGACCCTCGAAGGAGCCGACCTGCGGCGCTTCTGGAGCTTCGTCGCCGGGGCGGGAATGATAGCCGCCTCGGTCCTGACCATCCGCCATTTTTTCCTGGCTAATTTCCCGGAGTCCATTTTTCAGGGCTCGTTCTGCGACCTCAACGCTTTCTTTAACTGCGATAGCTCCGCGTATTCGTCGCTCGCTCATTTCCGCGGGGTCCCGATGGGCTACTTCGGGCTGTTCGCCGGCGCCCTGGTCGTCCTGGGCGCCCTGTTCCCTTCGGTCTCTTTCGAGCGGACCAACAAGTTCCTGGCCTTTTTCAACGCACTGGGGGTTGTCGGGCTTTTCATCTACACCGTTTTTTTCCTCAAGACCCTCTGCCTTCTCTGCGGCGCGTACTATGTATTTTCGTTGCTCAGCTTCTTCTTTTTCTGGAGATATGGCCTGGCCCGGAGCCTTCCGTCGCTCAAACTCCTGGCCGTTTTCGCCGTCGTGGCCCTGACCGGGGCCTACGGATTCCACCTCTTTTATGAAGCCAAGAAAGATGCTCAGCTTGGAGGTGTGGCCAGGAACGTCGTCAAGGAGTATTACAGCCTGGCCGAAGTGAAGAACCCGAGTGTCCTCTCGCCCTTCTGGACGGCCAAAGCGACGGAACGGTTCGAAGACGCTCCCATCCGGATCATCGAATACGCGGACTTCCTCTGTCCCGACTGCCTCTTCCTCTACCGGCAGCTCGAGCGGCTGAATAAAGAGTACGAGGGAAAGATCAATATCGCCTTTCAGCACTTCCCGCTCGAGGCCAAGTGCAATTCCGTCGTCGAGAAGGACCTGCATCCCGGCGCCTGCGATCTGGCGCTCATCGCCTCCTATGATCCGGCGAAATTCAAGGCCATCCATGACGAGATCTTCGAGAATTTCCAGAAGGCCAGAAGCCCTGAATGGCGGGCGCAGCTGGCCAAGAGATACGATGTCGAAGCCGCCCTGACCGACCAGGCGGTCGGGGACCTCGTCCAGCAGATCATCAACACCGGGGCCGAATACGAGCAAACCTCGGAGAAATTTGCCCACGGCATCCGCTCGACACCGACCCTGATCGTCAACAACCGCATGATCATCGGCACGCTGCCCTACGCTCATCTCAAGGCCATCTTCGAGTCGCTGCTTTCGGAGGGTGGCCAGGCCGGAGGCAAAGGCCGGTTCATGGAGAGTTGGGTGGACCTCCGGCCGAAGAAAAAGCCGGGCCGGCCGTCCAGTCCCAAGAAATAGAAATCCGCCGGCGCATCCCCGCTCAGTCTAGGGGGGGAATTATCAATTTGCCTTCGGGTTGTCAAAGCCCTGGCCGGGCAAAACTCTGATTTCAGTTGACTTCGAAGGCGGTTTTCGCTATGATTTGTAATCATTTCTAAGACGTAGTGGTGTCCAATGCTAAGCATGCGATTGATGCGTTTCGGCACGAACAAGAAACCTTCCTATCGGATCGTCGTCATGGAAGCGCGGAGCTCCCGGCAAAGCCGGCCGA
This sequence comes from Candidatus Aminicenantales bacterium, assembly GCA_049287565.1. Taxonomy (GTDB): domain Bacteria; phylum Acidobacteriota; class Aminicenantia; order Aminicenantales; family UBA8522; genus UBA8522. The sequence continues at coordinate 6,849 of JBAQGA010000085.1, read as the reverse complement.
AGGATTTCATCGGGAACTACAACCCGTTGAGCGACCCGATCTCGTTCCAGATCGATCTCGAAAAGGCCAAGTCCTGGTTGGCCAAGGGAGCTAAACCCTCCCAGACCGTCCGGTCTCTCTTGGAAAGAGCTTCCCAGCAGAAAAAACTTTCCGATTAAACATACTTTCGCTTTAAGGAGGTCACGGTGAAAGAACTCGTTGAATTGATCGCCAAAGCGCTCGTCGACAACCCGGAAAAGGTGCAGGTTTCCCAGCTCGAAGGTGAACAGACCAGCATCCTGGAGCTCAAAGTCGCTCCGGAAGATCTAGGGAAAGTCATCGGAAAACAGGGAAGGACGGCCCGGGCCATTCGGATCATCCTGGGAGCCGCAGGGATGAAACTGAAGAGGAGATTCAATCTCGAGATCATCGAAAAGGGATAGTTGATCAACGTTGCCAGGATAATAAGAAGCCAGGGGAAGACAGGAGAGCTTAGACTCAGATTCCACTTTATATCGCCGACGGATTGCACCGATCTGAAGAGCATTTTCATCGGGAAAGAAGGGGCGCTCAGGGAATATAAAATAGAGTCTCTGGTCCATCGGGGGAAGGACTATGACCTTAAGCTGGAGGGCGTCGATTCGCTCTCTCAGGCCGACAGTCTGGCGGGTCTGGATGTCTATCTTCCCGAAGGATCCCTGCGGGAGCGGGGAAAAGACGAATTCTATCTTTTTCAGCTCATCGGCTGTTGGGTCATCGGCCGCGACGGCAAACGGATCGGCCGGGTTCGGGACATTCTTTCCAGTGGAGCGGGCGAATTGCTGCTCGTGGAGAGCGAGGGGAAGGAGATCCTCATCCCTTTCCAGAAGTCGATCTGCACGGAGGTCGATGTGAAGGCCAAAGAGATCCGCCTCGACCCTCCAGACGGGCTGTTGGATGTGAATGAGATTTGACATCATCACTATCTTCCCCGAGATGTTCTCCACTATTTTCTCGGGGGGAGTGGCCAAGAAGGCGCTGGAGAAACGACTTCTCGAGGTCTATATCCATGACCTGAGGGAATATACCCACGATAAACACAGGCAGGTGGACGACCGTCCGTTCGGCGGGGGGGAGGGCATGGTTCTCAAACCCGAGCCCATCTTCGAAGCGGTCGAGTCCATCCGGAAGAACAAGAGGAGCCGTGTTTTCCTGCTGTCTCCTCAGGGCGTCAAGTTCGACTCGGGGCTCGCCCGGAAGCTCTCCCGCGTTCCCCAGGTTGTCCTGGTCTGTGGGCGTTACGAGGGTGTCGACGAACGGGTCGTCCATCATCTTGTGGACGATGAGATATCCATAGGGGATTATGTCTTGACCGGGGGGGAACCGGCGGCCTGGGTCGTGGTGGACGCCGTCTCCCGGTTCATCCCCGGCGTCGTGGGCAAGAAGGAGTCGGTCCGCCGGGACTCGTTTTTCGACGGCCTCCTCGACTTCCCTCATTTCACCCGGCCCCGGGACTTCCGGGGAATCAAGGTCCCCCAGGTGCTTTTCTCGGGAAATCATGCTAAAATTAGCGACTGGCGGCGTCGGAAGGCCCTGGAAAAGACCAAGGCGCTCCGGCCCGACCTCTTAGCCGAGAAGAAAATCGCTCCGGAAGATCGGATTATTCTGGAGTCGATGACCAAGAAAGGAAAAGACAATGAGCCTGATTGATGTGGTCGAGGAAAAGGAACGGAAAACGGACCTGGAGCCGTTCGCGGTCGGAGACACCGTCAAGGTTCACGTGGTCATTAAAGAAGGAGACAAAGAGAGGATTCAGGTTTATAAGGGAGATGTCATCGCCAAGAGGGGAAGAGGCCTGGGCGCGACGTTTACGGTCCGGAAGATTTCCTTCGGTGTGGGAGTGGAACGGATCTTCCCGCTCCATGCCCAGACCGTCAAGAAAGTCGAGGTCGTCAAGAAGGGGAAGATCAGAAGGGCCAAGCTCTATTACCTGCGGCAGCTCAAGGGCAAGGCCGCCAGGCTGAAGGAGCTCAGGTAGGAAAATAACTGCGCCGGGCCGGTCCTCTCGCTGAAGCGCTGATATGGCGAATTTCAGGGTCGAAAGAAAGATCTTGAGTCAGACTGTCCGGACGATCGCCGGCGTCGATGAAGCCGGCCGGGGAGCCCTTTTCGGCCCGGTTGTGGCAGCGGCCGTGGTCTTTCCTTCCCGCTGGATGTCCCGACCGATCAGGGGGTGGCTGAAAAATGTCGACGACTCCAAACTCCTCGCGGCAATGAAAAGAAAAGAGCTGGCCCGTTCCATCCTGGCCGAGGCGGACGCCGTGGGAGTGGGACTGGCGACCAACCGAGAGATCGACGAAAAGAACATCTATTGGGCATCCCTGGAGGCGATGAAGCGGGCCGTTGAGAACCTGGCGTTGCGGCCGGATTTTCTGTTGATCGATGGCTTCAAACACCGCGAATCCGGCTTCGGCTGTCCCCATCTCGGAATCACCGGAGGGGACCGCAAAAGCCTTTCCGTGGCGGCCGCTTCGATTATGGCCAAGGTGGTCCGTGACGAGATAATGCAGCGGCTGGAGGATTTTTTTGACGGGTATCACCTCGCCAGGAACAAGGGCTATGGGACGAGAGAACACTATCAAGCCTTGAGGGAAAAGGGGCCGACCTCGCTTCATCGCCTGACCTTCAATCTTGAGGGGAAGGCCGGCTGGAAATGAAAGATAAATTCGATAGGGCCAAAACGTTCGAGCTGGCCGAGCGGCAGGTCAAAGCCGGCCGTCTCGAGGAAGCCCTCGCCGAATACAGGAAGCTCCTGGCCGGCGAAGCGCCTGATGTCAGTATCCACAATATCATCGGAGATCTGTATGTCCAGCTGGGTCGAAATGCCGAAGCCGTCAAATCTTTTCAGGCCGTCGCCGGCCATTACGAATCCAAGGGCTTTCACTCCCAGGCTCTGGCCATCTATAGGAAGATCAACAAGATCGATCCCGAGGACGTGATCACCATCGTCCGCATGGGTGACCTGTTCACCTCCCAGGGTTTCACGGCCGAGGCCCGGCGGGAGTATCTCAAAGCGGAGCAGAAGTTGCGCCGCGAGAAGCGGATCAAAGAACTCATGTTTCTCTATGATAAGTTGATCAAGCTCGAGCGCGATAACATCGCCTATAAGCTCACCCTGGCCGAGCTCTTCCGCCAGGAGGGATTCGTCGAGGAGGCCGTCGGGCAGCTCAACGACGCCGCCGTCCTCCACCTGAGCCGGGACGAACTCGGGGAGGCCGAGAAGGTCGTCGAGCAGGCCCGCTGGCTCAAGCCGGACGACCAGCGGACGATGTCGAATCTGGTCGAGATCCTGAAGAAGAGCAACCGGCGCAAGTACGCCATCGAGCTCGTCGCTGAGATCCTGGAAAAGGATCCGGGCAACGTTCACATCCAGATTCTTTTGGGATCGCTCTATTTTGAAGAACGGCAGCTCGATAGAGCCGAAGACGTCTTCGCCCGGATCGTCTCCGAACATCCCCTTGAGACCAAAGCCCGGATCAAGCTGGGAAAGGTCTATGCCATCCAGGACAGGGCGGAGAGGGTCTTCGAGCTCTTCGAGCCCCTGATCGCCAGCCTGATCAAGAAACAGAAAGAGGACAAGGCCGTTGGGCTGCTTGGCATCGTCCTCAGTGCCGAGCATCTCCACTTGCCGGCCCTGGAAAAACTGGCCGCGATCTACAAGGCCAAGAACCATAAAACCCACCTCGAAGTCGTCAACCGGGTCATCCTGGAAGAGGCCCGGAGAAAAAGCCTGCCCGAAAAGATGTTCGTCGCCCTGGCCGAGCTCCTCGAGCTCCGCCCCAGGGACAAGGATCTCATCCGCGAATACCGAACCCTGAGGAAAGGGCTCGGCTTCGTCGATGAAAAGACCGGGGAAGCCGATACGCTGTCGGCCATTGAAGCGGAGGAGGAGGATGTCGACCTGCTCCTGGCCAGGGTGGACCTCTATGTCAGCCAGGGCCTGGTCCGGAACGCCCGTCGCATCCTGGAGAACCTGAACATCCGCTTTCCCCGCTGGCCCAAGATCGAAGAGAAGATCGCCGCCCTCGATGGGGTCACGACCGAGATCAGGGCCGAAGACATCCAGGCCCGCGTCGGCAAAGTCCAGGACATCGAGGCCAAGATCGAAGCGACACCCGATCTGGCCAAGACGTTCCTCTCGCTCCTCCAGGATGAGGAGAGCCCCGAGAAGCGGGTCACCTCGGCCGATATCTTCGCCGATACGGAAATACTCCCGCTTCCTGCCGACGAAGCCGAGGAGAAGAAATATTATGACCTCGACCAGAAGGTCCATGATGAGATCGAGATGCTCCAAGGGGTCTTTGCCCAACAGCTCCGCGGCGACATCTCCATCCTGGAGAAGGAGTTGACGGAGATCGTCAGCGAGTTCCGGGACCAAGTGCGGAAGAAAGTCGATGCCAAGGATTACGAAACCCGGTTCAATCTCGGCCTGGCCTACTTGGAACAAGGTCTGATCGAGGAGGCCATTGAGGAGTTTCTGCTGGCTTCTGAAGACCCTGGGAGGGCATTGGATTGCTACAGCATCATCAGCAAGGCTTACAAACAGAATAACAATTTCGCCGAGGCACAGAAGTGGCTGGAAAAGAGCATGGAGTTGGTGAAGAACAACTCAGTCGAGTACTTCGCGCTTCTCTATGAACTGGCCTCTCTTTATGAGGACAACGGGGAGAGGGTCAAGGCCCTGGAGGTATTTCAGCGGATCAAGGACTGGAATCCGAAGTACCGGGACGTCAGGAAAAAAGTCAGCAGCCTGTCATAAAAAAGGGACGGCCTCGCTTGAGGACCGCCCCATATTTCTCTGAGCGACGCCGCTAGAAATCCGCAGCTACTTGACGATCTTCCCGGTGATGATGAGGATGAGCCCCTTGTCGCCACCGTCCAACTTAGAGACGCCGACAACGGTCTTCTCCCCCGACTTCATGGTGAAGTTGCTGGTCAAGAGGGTGATCGAGCTGTATGGACTTCGTGTCTCCGTGGCCCCTGGCGCGTACGCCACGGGAATGATCTTAGACAACCGGGTTTCGACTTGGATGATATCCTCCTTGTCTTCTCTGATGTGCTTCGGGCGCAGGGCAAGTTTGAGCTCGGCTTCAGGTCCCATGGTTACTTCGGAATACTCCCCGTCCAGGGCCCGAACAAAGGAGCTGTCGAGTGGATAGAAAAATTTGAAGCTCAGGAGGCTCCGCAGTTCTTTGATCAGAGGATCATCCCTGACGAGCTCTTCCGATCTTCCGGGGTCGGCTTCTGCGGATGCCAGGATGAGCTGGATGCTGAACTGGATGTCGGCCGGCTTGACGTCGAGTTCGCGGACGACCGCCAGGATCTTTTCCACGTTCTCGGGAATATCGCTGATCGTCAAGAGGCCCGATTTCTCAGTGGGGGATATCCGACCGTAGGGGCTGAGAAATGTGCTCAGGACCAAGCGAATCTCTTCTTTGTCAATATACTTGAGCTTGACAATCTCCTGTCGCAGCTTCGGCATGTTCTCCTGTTCAAGCCCGGCTCCGAGAAAAACGAAAGTCAGTGCCACGATGACGGCGATCCAGAATGCTTTTTTCATCTTTTTTCCTCCTCTTTCCATTCGAAATTCCGGTTGAATGTCCAGTGCACCTTGAGACCGGTGTCTTGAGAAACAAGGGTCATGGACAACAGGTCTTGCGATTCTTTGCCTCCGGTCGAAGCGGCAATCAGCGTTTCCGACTGGATGGCCCGGGGCCTTTCCGCCCGGACCTGGAAAGGATTATCCTGCCAAAGGCGCGAGAACTGGCTGTCGGCGAATTCCAGGGGTCGTCCCGGCTGGACCTCGGTCGAAGCGAGAATTTCCGTCGGCTGAACAGGGGCGGGCGGGAAAAGCCTCGTCCACAGGATGAATGCCGAGAGACCCAGAAGCAGTACGACCGCGGCTCCATACGCCCAAGCCGTCTTCGGCCTCATTCCGAGGGGAATAGCCCGGCGGGGTGGGGCCTGCGTCTTGATCCGGGTCATCAGGCTCATCCATTCGGCAGCCGGCCAGTCGTATTCATCCCGGCGCGCGGCGGTCCGGAGTCCGGCCAGAGCGGCCCGGAATTCTTCGACCATTTTCCGGCAATCGGAGCATTCCTCGAGGTGCCGCTCCAAACGCCGGGCTCTTATCCCCGAAAGCTCACCGCCGGCGTAAAGGGGGATCATTTTTCCGGCCCGACGGCACTTCATCGTTTTCCCTCCAACAGTTCGGGGTATCTTTCTTTGACTCTTTCCCGGATCTTTTCCCGGGCCCTGGAAAGATGGACCCGGACGGATATTGCGGATGTCCGCAATGTTCCGGCCGTTTCCTTGATGCTCATCCCCTCGATGTCCCGGAGCAGGAAGACTTCCGTTTCCCTCGGGCTCAGTCCGTCTAGGCAGGAAAGAAGCTGTCTGCGGACCTCGTCTCCCGCCTGCTTGGCTTCGGGATTCTCCGGATGGTGGGAAGCGGCCAGCTGCCGGAGCGTCGCCTCGTCTGCGCCTTTCTTGGAGGTGGCCCGCCAGACGTTCATCTCGATTTGGAGAAGCCAGTTCTTGAAGCTTCGCCTCCGGTCGAAAGAGCGAAGATAGCGGAACGCCCGGAGCAGGGTCTCCTGGGAAATCTCTTTGGCTTCTTCGGCATTCCGGCTCAGGCGATAAGCCAATGTCAGGAGAAGCTTCCGGTAGGGCGTCACCAGGGGCTCGAAGGCCTCGGTTTGGCCGTTCAGGATGAGTTCGACCAAGCGGTTCTCCTTATGGTCCATTTCACATAGGAGTATACCGGGATTGGGGCGAGAATGTTAAGAAAGGCTCGGGGCAGTGTCATCGAAACCGCGCCCGTTTTCTCCC
>JBAQGA010000084.1:0-12706 GCA_049287565.1 Candidatus Aminicenantales bacterium | reverse complement strand
CAAATTTTGCTGGCGGAAATCAAAGAGAGGGCCATTTTCTATAAGTAGGCTAACCGGCTGATATTAAAGATGATAAAGGCAAAGAAAATTCCGCAAAATCAAGTTATTTTCGTGCGGAATGTAGGTTTCTATTATACCTGAAACGGAAAAGAGAAAGGCGCCATCCGCTTTTTCGACCTCAAAATCCAGTCATAGGGGGGACGGCTCCGTGTTTTCCTTCTTTTCAACTTCCAGGCGAAAGCGCAGAAGACGGATTCAAGGGGGAACCGCTATTTCAGGGAGGGGCATGTCCATCTCGGGACACCGGTTGTTCGTTCTCGGACATGGGCAAGCTCATGTTTCTCCAGCGGAGCGGTGTTCTTCCACCGTCCGCATTTATCGGTTCCCGCCAACCCTTTAGGGTGGGAAAGAGTATAAATAAATAGGGTATTTTTATGGACCATTGCGCTCATTTCCAAAGACAAGGGAGGTTACCGTGCTGAAGAACTATCTCAAAGTCGTCCTCCGGAGCATCCGCAGGCAGGCCGGGTATTCCTTCATCAACATCGCCGGGCTGGCTATCGGAATGGCCTGCTGCCTGCTGATCACCCTGTGGGTTTTCGACGAGCTGAGCTATGACCGATTCCATGAAAACGCCCCCAACCTTTACCGGGTGGAGGAGAATCAGTTCTATTCCGGACGGGTTTACCACGTCACGGTCACTCCCTTTCCCCTGGCCCCCGTGCTCAAGGAAGAAATCCCCGAGATCGTCGAGGCGACGCGGGTTGTTTACAGCGGCGGCCTGCTCATTCGCTTCGGAGAAAGATCGTTTTACGAAGACAGGGTCTGGGCCGTCGACCCATCGTTTCTCCGGATGTTCTCATTTCCCCTGGTCAAAGGCGATGCCGCAACGGCCCTTTCCGATCCGTCATCGGTCGTCCTCACAGAAGACGCGGCCAGAAAATACTTCGGGGATGACGAGCCGCTGGGCAGAGTAGTCTCCGTCAACAACGAGCTTGAGCTCAAGGTCACGGGAATCGCCAAAAAAGTCCCCCTCAACTCGACCATCCGCTTCGACATGCTATTCCCCTACGATCTCTTAAAAGCGAGAGGACGGACCAACGAGGAATTCGGGTCCAATTCCATCGGGACGTACGTAGAGCTCCAACCCGGCGCCTCCCTCCCGGCGGTCAACGGCAAGATCCGCGATTTCATCAAGAAAAGGGCCGAGGGAAGCGTCACTGAACTCGAGCTCTTCCCTTATACGAAGATCCATCTGCACCAGTATTTCGGCTATGAAAAAAGTTCGGTCGGCATCCGGTATGTCTATATTTTCTCCCTCATCGCCGCCTTCGTCCTCCTCATCGCCTGCATCAACTTCATGAACCTGGCCACGGCGCGCTCGGCCGGCCGGGCCCAGGAGGTCGGCCTGAGGAAAGTGGTCGGGGCTTTGAAGAAGCATCTCCTCGTCCGCTTCTACAGCGAGTCCATGATCTACGCCTTGCTGTCGCTTTTCTTGGCGCTCCTTCTGGTCCGTCTCGTCCTGCCCTGGTTCAACGCCTTGACGGGCAAGGGGATCTCCTTCAACTTCTGGGGCAACCGACAAATCCTCCTGGGGATCGCAGGCATCACGCTCCTGACGGGCCTTCTCGCTGGCAGCTACCCGGCCGTTTTTCTTTCGTCTTTCCAACCCGTCCGGGTCCTCAAAGGCAGCCTGAAAGCGGGATCCGGCAGCGCGCTCTTCCGGAGGGTCCTGGTGGTCATCCAGTTCGCGCTGTCCGTATTCTTGATCATCGGCACCGTGGTCGTCTTCCGGCAGATGAACTATATGAGGACGACGTCCATGGGATTCGATAAAGACCAGGTCCTCACCATCCGCCTGAGGGGCAACACGGCGACTTCCTACGAGGCTTTCCGGAACGAACTCCGGAAGGACTCCCGTGTCTTGGGGGTCACGGCTGCGACTGATCTCCCTTCCGCCATCGGCAGCAATTCCTCGGGAGCGGAATGGAAGGAAAAGGATCCCCAGCAGAAAGTCCTGATCGGATTGAGCGGTGTGGACTATGATTATGTCGACGTCCTCAATATCGAGCTTCTCGAGGGGAGGAATTTTTCGAGGGAGTTCGAGTCGGACAGAACTCAGGCTTTCCTGGTCAACGAGGAAGTCCGCAAGCTCATGGTGAAGCCGGCCGTGGCCGGGGAGGAGTTCAGCTTCGTCGGCCGGACCGGCCGGATCGTCGGCGTCATGAAGAATTATCACTTCGGGAGCCTTCAGTCCAAGATCGAGCCCCTGGCCATATTCCTCATCGGGCCTCCCGAGCAGGGGCGCCGCGGCTTTAATTTCGCCCTGATCCGAGTCTCTCCGGCGGACATCCCGGGCGCGGTGAGTTTCATCCGTGATACATGGAGCCATGTCTTCTCCGGCTTCCCGTTCGAGTTCAAATTCCTGGACGAGCAGATCGACGAAATGTACAGGACGGAGGAAAAGGCGGGCCGTCTCCTCCGGACCTTCGCCGTCCTGGCTATCCTCATCGCCTGCCTGGGCCTTTTCGGTTTGGCCTCGTTCATGGCCGAACGCCGGACCCGGGAGATCGGAATCCGGAAGGTCCTGGGCGCTTCGGTGCCCCAGATCACGATTCTTCTCTGCCGGGAGTTCATCTTCCTCGTCCTCCTGGCCAATGTCCTGACCTGGCCGCTGGCTTACTGGGTGTTGGAGAACTGGCTGAAAAACTATGCTTACCGGATCCCCCTGAGCCCGCTGGTCTTTGTGTTCGCTTTAGCAGCGGCTATGATCATCACGATCCTGACGGTCAGCTTTCAGGCCGTCCGGGCGGCCGTCGCCAACCCGGCCAACGCGCTCAAGTACGAGTGAGATCGATCAGACCGTCAAGCTTGTTCCGAGTCCCTTGACGAGTGCCTTCTGGAGAGCGAGCACGGCGATGGCCGTATCCTGGACACCGACTCCCGTCAGGTCACAGACGGTGATCTCATCGTCACTTTTCCGGCCGGGTTTGCGCCCTCCTGTCAGATCACCCAATTCGGTGATTTCGGCCTCCTGACTGATCAGGCCTGCGCTCAACGCATGATGGAGCTCGCCGAGGCGGAAACACTGCGTCTTGCTGTCGCAGGCCAGCCGGTCCGCCCGGCCGATAACCTCGGGAGAGAGTTCCTGCTTGTGCTCTCCGTCCGCGCCCATGGCCGTGATGTGCAGGCCGGGATGGAGCCATTCGGCCCGGAGGTAGGGATCGCGGGATGGAGTCGTCGTGACCACAAATCCGCTCTCCCGGACGACCTCCTCGGGACCGCCGGCCTTGACGACTTCCACGCCCAGTTCCCCGGTCATCTCTCTGACGTAGCGGTCGACTCCATCGGAGTCGATTCCGAAGACCAAGAGGCGCTTGAAAGGCCGCATCATCCGCAGGCCTCGGATCTGGTAGCGGGCCTGCATGCCCGAGCCGATGACACCGGCTATTTCCACCTGTGAAGGGGCCAGGTGTTTGGCGGCGATCGCCCCGGCGATGCCGGTGCGAAGGTCGGTCAGATAGCCGTTGTCCAGTAAGACGGCTTCCAGGAACCCGGTCTTGGCGCTCATCACGACCATCATTCCGCTGCCATAGGGCAAGCCGATGGCCGGATTGTCCAGGAATCCCGATGCTACCTTGATGGCGAAGCTGTCCAGACCATCGATATAAGCGGTCTTGACGTCCACCTCGCCATGCCGTGATTTCACGTCGACACGGATGATCGGCGGCAGGCTGACCCTGCCTTCAGCCAGGCGGGTGAACCCTAGCGCCACCGCATCGACGGCCTCCTGATTCATCCCTACGCATTGCCGGATTTCCGTTTCCCTGAGGATTTTGACTTCCATGGTTCATCCTGACAGAACTGAATTTATCGGATCATCGCGAAAACGACTATAGCTTAAGTCCATACTATCCGCAACACTTTCGGCACAGCCTTGAGCAGCTCTTTTTCCGTGACGCCAAAAGGCACAGGAAGCCGTCCTAGAGCCCCCGTAGCGGAAGGGGGACCCGTCGGCTGAGCCGACGGGGGGAACCGACGGGACTGGTTCCCCGGGGTGCGGGGGCAATGGGCGGCTTCCTGTGCCCATCGCGAAAATCACAGATTTGGGAATGCTTGCGACACAGCCCGGCTGCGATCCTTCCGGTGTCCGTTTCCGGGCAATCCATGTCACAATAACGGACGCTCCGCCAGTTATATCTCTCCCTCTGCCAATAAATCCCCCCGGCTGGGCGTCTTGGCACGCTCTTTGCTTATCCTATCGGAGAAGGCTGTAGATAATGAAGATTGTGTTGTGGATTTTGGCTGTCCTTCTGGGCCTCCTTTTCTTGGCTTTCGGCTGAATCCTCAGGAGCTCAGAAAGGACCAGTTCAAACTTTTTTGGGCGAAGAGGTAACCAAAAGCCCGGAAAAAGCGTCTAATATATATGGAGAGGTCGATTTCATCAGAGAGAGGCGCCTATGTGCTTAAGAGAAATCCTGGAAAAACTGGCTAACAACGGGGACCACGTTCTGCTCTGTGACGGCGACAACAGGGATTGGGAAGCCGGCGCTCTCTTGGGGGAACTTTCGGCGCCGATGCTGAAAAAGCAGGCCTACCTCCAGCCCGGCCTCTACATCGCCGAGATCAACGATGCCGGGTACCTCGGCCATATCCTCTACCGGGTGAAAGCCAGGCCCTGATCCCGTCAATCCTCCGCATCCACCTTCACTTAAATCGCCGGCTCAGCCCATTCTGAATTCTTTTTATTCAGTGGATTGGCATGCTTTTTGCTCCACAATGGGGAAGTGGAGGAAGAGAGAAACTATATCCGCGATAGAGGAGCCGTTTTATGAGACGGATCATAAAATTGACCTACCGGAACTTCAAGAAAAGGCCCGTCACCAGCCTGATCAACATTTTCGGCCTGGCGCTGAGCCTGGCGTTCGTGATCATCCTATCGGCCTATTGTTACAGCGAGCTGACCGCCGACTCCCACCAGGAAAATGCCGACCGTGTCTTTTTGCTGGCCAACGAGAAGGAACTGGCCACGACCAATTACGCGGCCATCACTCCCGGGATACTCAAGGAGCAGTTGGACCTACAGGTCCCGGCGGTCCGGGCCTCGGTGCGTGTGGCGCACGCCTTTAAGCCGCCGGTTTTTGATGCCGAAAACCGCGGACCGTTGTCCTCGGAACTCGTTTTCGCGGACGCATCGTTCTTCGAGTTGTTCACCTATCGGCCGATCTCCGGCCGCCTTGAAGACGCCCTGACGAACCCCCGATCACTGGTCCTGACGAAATCAGAGGCCATCCGGCTTTTCGGCACGTCAGAGGCCGTCGGCAAAACGGTTAAAGTGAACAATGAGCACTGGCTGACCGTGACAGCGGTCGTTGCCGAACCCGAGCGAAAGTCCTGTCTTTCGGTCAAAGCTGTAGCTCCGGTCGCCCTCATGCCTACTCTCCAGCAAAACAGCGGTGATTTCACGAATTGGGAGCAAAGAAATTTCCTGACCTTCGTGCTCCTGGAAAAAGGCGCAGGGGTCGCGGAGACCGCGGCTACGCTGACCGATATTTTTCCGCCTGAAGTAAAAAAGGGGTGGAAAATCACCCTCGTTCCTCTGAGAGACATCTATTTGTCCAAAGCCGGCCATAATCCCTGGCTCAGTTACGTCCGGACGGGAGATAAACAGAGAGTCATGATTCTCCTGACGGTGGCTTTCCTGATCCTGGTCATTGCCGTCATCAACTTCATCAATATTTCGTCATCCCACTGGCTGGAGAGGACAAAGCAGATGGGGGTGCAGAAGGTGATCGGGGCCAGCCGGTTTCGCATTTTCAGGAATATCGTTTCTGAAGCGTGCCTCATCTTTCTCTTGTCCTTGGCGCTGGCCGTGGCCGTTGCCTATGCGGCAACTCCTGACCTCAACAACTATACAGGGATAGGATTCGCCCGGGGGCTGTTGGTCTCCCCGCTTTTTCTTGGCCTGTCGGCTCTTAGCGCTGTAGTTCTCGGCATCGCCTCCAGTTTTTTCCCCGCCCTGAGGATTTCCCGGTCCCATCCGGTCGACAATCTCAAGAGAACGGTCGCCGCCCAGGCCGGCCGGTCGACCTTCCGGGGAATGCTCGTTATCTTCCAGTTCTCAACGGCCATCATGCTCATCGCCTTCACCCTGCTGGTCCAAAAGCAGGTCCGGTTCGCCTGCCGGGACGTGGGGTTCGAGAAGGAGAATATCGTCGGTATAAAGATGACCGACGAGCTCCGGGAGAAGAGTGACGTGCTCAGGAGCCGGCTTCTGGAACTGCCGGCGGTGCAAAAGGTTGCGTTCTCGCAGTTTTTTCCGGGGCTGCCGGGTCTTAACGTTTGGGGGACCGAGCTTCTCCTCAACGGAGAGAAAAAAAGGGCCGACTTCAACACCCTGGACACCGAAGCCGGTTTTCTGGATATCCTCGGGATAAAACTGATCAAGGGCCGCTCTTTTTCCGGCGACCGTGAATCAGAAAGAGGCAAAGTCCTCGTCAACGAAACATTCCTGACGGAGAACGGAATCGCGGATCCCATCGGTGCCACCTTCGGCAATCCGAGGCGGCAATACGAGATCATCGGTGTCGTCAAGGACTTCCACTTCAAGCCGATGGACGAACCAATCACGCCCTTGGCCATTGTCTGTTCCCGTGTGGAGGACATGGCCGTATTCTTCCCGATGCATGCCCTCATCCGGGTCCAGGCCGACAATTTTGAAACCCTGCACGGTGTCATCACAAAAATCCGGGGAATAGGCGCCGAGCTTTCTCCGGCGTTTCCCGTTGAGATCCAGTTTCTGGATAGCGCCGTAGAGGATATGTACCAGAGCGAAGTGCGGTTCCGGCGCACTTTTTCCCTTTTTGCGGGCTGCGCGATTTTGCTGTGCTGTCTCGGCATCCTGGCATTGTCCCTTTTCGCCTGTCAGCGCCGGGTCAAAGAGATCGGCATCCGCAAGGTCTACGGGGCGAGCGTCAACGACGTCATGATCATGCTCAACCGCGATTTCTTAAGATGGGTCGGGGTCGCCTTTGTCATCGCCTGCCCTTTTTCCTGGTACGGGATGAGCCGCTGGCTCGAAAACTACGCCTATCGAACGGCCGTCAGTTGGTGGCTCTTTGCCCTGGCCGGCATTGTCGCCTTAGGCATAGCCATAGTCACGGTCAGTTGGCAGACTTGGCGGGTAGCGAACAGGAATCCGATTGAGGCGTTGAGATACGAATGAGTCGACGGTTCGGGAGAATCAGAACCTCAGGGTGAAAACGGTTTCTTCCCCCGGCCGGGAGTGGACGCTGATGGAGCCGCGGTGGAGGTGCATGACCTGCCGGGAAAAGCTGAGGCCGATCCCGGCCCCCCCGTCCTTGGTCGAGAAAAACGGGATAAAGATTTTGTCGATGTTCTCGGCGGAGATCCCGGGGCCGTTGTCCTTGACCTCGATCAGGGTCCTGGCCTGGCCGTCTTGAAAGGCGGCCAGTGAGATCATGGCGACGTCCCGTCCTGCGACCGCCTGGGCCGCGTTCAACAGGAGGTTGATCAGCACCTGTTCGATGAGCGCCGGGTCGGCGAAGAGCTTGAGGTCCTCCGGCTCGACGGAGAAACGAAAATCCCGAACCTTTTCTCCAAACTGGGGGGCCATGAGTTTCTCGACCCTCTGGAACAGCTCTCCGATCGGAAACGTTTCCGGGCGGGGCTGGGGGATCAGGGTCAGGTTCCGGTAGGCATCGACGAACTGGAGCAGTCCCTGGCTCCTCTTCTGGATGGTCTGGGCCGCATGATGAATGTCCGAAAGGGCTTCCCGCCGGGCCGATTCCTCCGGCTCCGCCGGGCGATCCTGACGGGATCCCTCCCCGATCAGGTCGTCGATGGTGGAAGCGAGCGAAGCGATGGGCGTGATCGAGTTCATGATTTCGTGGGTGAGGACGCGAATGAGCTTCTGCCAGGATTCGATCTCCTTCTCCTCCAGCTCGCTCTGGATGTTCTGGATGGAAACCAGGGTGAACCCCTGGTCCCGGAGCTTGAACTCCCTGGAATAGAGCGCCAGGTTGAGGACGTCGCCGGCTGCCTCGATCTTGACCAGCGCCCTCTGGTGGGGCCTCATCGTCTGGAGCGTTTGGAGAAATTCCGGACTGAAGGATTCCAGGGCCTTGATGTTCTTCAGGAAGGGAACCTTGAACAGTTTCTTGGCGGCCGGGTTGATCAACTCGACATCGCCGTTACTCTGGAAGGCCAGCAGACCGATCCCGACGTGCTGGACGATGATCTGCAAGTACTGGTAGTGCTCTTCCTTTTCCATCCGGATCTTCCGGAAGTTGTCCATGATCTCGGTAAAGGCATGGCGCAGCCGATCGAACGAACCGCCGAGTTTCTCGTCCTTAAACGTCTGGGAGAAATCGTGGTAGCGAAGGGTCAGCAGGAAACGGGCCAGTTCCCGGTTTGTTTTCTCGACGTAAAGGACGAGGGAGATGACCTGGTATATGACGGTCAGCCCGAGGAGAATATAAACGGCGTAAAGACGCGTCTTGGTCACGACCAGGACGAAGCCGCCGATCGAGAGGACCAGGACCAGCACCCGGATGAGGCACTGAATGCGGAAGCGTCTAGATATCATGTTTTTGCAGTCTTCGATAGAGGGCGGCCCGGGACAGGCCCAGCTCTTTGGCCGCCTGGCTGATGTTTCCTCCGTGCTTGGTCAGCGCCTTGTGGATGGCCAGGTTTTCGATTTTCCCCAGGTTCAATTCCACGGCGAGGAGAGAGCCCTCCTTGGCCGTCTCCGCGGGGAAGAAGAAATCGGCGGGCTGCAGGGCTTCCGATTCGCTCAGGATGATGGCCCGTTCGATGGCGTGCTGGAGTTCGCGGACGTTCCCGGGCCAGCCGTAGGATTCCAGCTTCTTCAAGGTGGCCGGAGTGAACCTCCTTTTCTCCCGGCCGTATTTTTTTTCGTAGATCTTCAAGAAGTGCTCGGCCAGCAGAAGGATGTCTTTTTCCCTCTGGCGCAGGGGAGGAAGGTGGATCTCGACGGTGTTGATGCGGTAAAGAAGGTCCTGCCTGAACTTGCCCTGGTTGGCCAGGTCGAGGATCGGCCGGTTGGTGGCGCAGATGATCCGGACGTCGATCGGGATCTCCTTGTTCGAGCCGACCCGGGTCACTTTCCGGTTCTCCAGGGCGGTCAATATCTTGGCCTGGAGGGTCAGCGGAAGGTTGGCGATCTCGTCCAGGAAGAGCGTTCCCCCGGAGGCGACCTCGAAGCGGCCGGCCCGGTCTTCCCGGGCATCGGTGAAGGCGCCCTTGACGTGGCCGAAGAGCTCGCTTTCGAAGAGGGTCTCGCTCAAGGCGCCCATATCCACGGCGATAAAGACCTCGCCGGCGCGGCGGCTCTGCCGGTGGAGCTCCCGGGCGACCAGCTCTTTTCCCGTACCGTTCTCTCCCAGGATGAGGACATTGGCCTCCGTGTCAGCCACCTTCCTGATCGTCTCGAAAACGCTCCGCATGGCCGGGCTGTGGCCGAGGAAATCCTGAAAGGGCTTGTCGAGGTCGGCGCTGAGCTGTTTCTGGCGCAGCCGCAGGTGGCTGGCTTCGAGACGGGAACGGCGCAGGTTGAGGGCGGCCGAGATCGTGCCGACGAACTTTTCGTTCTGCCAGGGCTTGAGAACAAAATCCGTAGCGCCTTCCTTGATCGCCCGCACGGCCATTCCCACGTCCCCGAAGGCGGTGATCAAGATGACGACGGCCGACGGGTCGAAGTGGAGGATCCGGCTAAGCCAGTTGAAGCCTTCCCGGCCCGAGGTGGCGCCGCGGGCGAAATTCATGTCCAGGAGGATGACGTCGTAGGACTCGTTCTTGAGCAGCGAGGGGACGGCATCAGGGCTTTTTTCGGTGTGGATGGAAGCCACGTGCCTTTTGAGGAGAAGGCGTGCCGCCTGGAGGATGTCCTCGTCGTCGTCGATGATCAGGATCTTCCCGAATTTTGTGTCCATGGAACCGTCCTTAGCTGGGATTTTTCATTATATCAAAAGCCGGATGGCAATTCATTTGTCTCGTTCGACCAAGAACATCTCCGGTTTCCTAATCCGGATGGTCGCAGGACGCCGCCCTCTGCCCCCGCACCCCGGGGAACCAGTCCCGTCGGTTCCCCCCGTCGAAACGACGGGTCCCCCCTCCGCTACGGGGGCTCTAGGTCGGCCTCCAGCGACCATCCGGAAGAACGCGAAGTTGGATGCACCTCATGGTTGAACTATAGCAAATAACATGCCTATGCGCGCGTTTGGATATTTCAAGGGTATTATCCTGGCGGAGGCGATCGGATGAGGAAGGCAAAGGTGTCCGGAAGCGGACACTTGATGTTTTGTAGACGGACAGATCGGGCCGCCCCGGTCCGAATTTATTGCCTGTTGCGCCAGTCCTTTTGGAATGGCACGATTATTGCTCAAATAGGGGAGAGGACAAAATGGCACTGGAGAAAGAAAAAAAAGATACCCCGCTCAGCGGCATGGACCGCAAGATCAAGAAGAAAAAGTGGACTCCCGGGAGGATAGCCATCTGGACGGCTTCAGCGGCCTTCGTCCTTTTCATGCTCTACCTTTTCATCTTCAAATTGAACCGCTCCGCCCTGAACGTCCAGACAGAAAGGCTGACCATTTCCACCGTCGAGAGGGGCCCCTTTCAGGAATTCATTCCCGTCCAGGGGAACGTCCTGCCCATCTACCAGCACTACCTGACCGCTATGGAGGGGGGGCAGGTGGAGGAGATCTTTGTTCGCGCCGGCGCGATGGTCAAGCAGGGCGACAGCATCGTCAAGCTGGCCAATACCAACCTTCTCCTCGACATCATGTGGCGGGAGGCCGAGCTCTTCCAGCAGAGCAACAACCTCCGTAACACCCGGCTGGCTCTGGAACAGTACCGGCTCCAGCTCAGTCAGGCGCTCGAGGACGTCGACAGCGAGCTCCAGAGACAGAAACGCACCTATGATCGCTACGCGCGACTTATCAAGGAGAAGCTGATTTCCCAGCAAGAATTTGAGCTGTCCCGGGACCTTTACGAACACCTGGTCAGGAAGAAGGGGTTGACCGAACAGAGTATGGAGAACGAGCTCAAGTTCAGGCAGGCCCAGATCGACGCCCTGGAAGGGTCCCTTAAGCGCATGCAGACCAACCTCGAGATCGTCAAAGAAAAGCAGGAAAATCTGACCATCCGGGCCCCCGTCTCCGGGCTCCTCAGCGCCTTGATGGTCGAGATCGGTCAGTCCAAAGCGCCTGGAGAGCGGCTGGGGCAGGTCGACATCCTGGAAGGGTTCAGGGTGCGGGCCCCCGTCGATGAGCTCTATCTCCCGCGGGTTGAAGTCGGCAAGCCGGGGGAGTTTGACCATGCCGGCAAGACCTACCGGCTGAAGGTCAACCGGATCTACCCCGAAGTGCGCGAGGGCCGGTTCGAGGTGGACATGGCCTTCGACGGCGCCGAGCCGGAGGGGATCACCCGCGGGCAGACCTATCATATCCGTCTCTTTCTGAGCGATGTCTCGGAAGGACTCCTCCTGGCCAAAGGCGGTTTCTTCCAGAGCACGGGGGGCAATTGGGCTTATGTCGTCGACAGGTCCGGGAGTTTTGCCGAAAAGAAACGGATCCGGGTGGGACGTCAGAACACCCAGGTGTATGAAATTCTGGAGGGCCTCGAAGAAGGCGACCGGGTGATCACCTCGTCCTACGAGAGCTTCGGCGATATCGAACGATTGATTTTGAAATAAGAAAAAACATTCGAGGAGGAGAACGATGATCAAAACCAAGAGTCTCAAGAAGGTCTACACGACCGAAGAGGTCGAGACCACGGCCTTGAACAACATCAACCTGGAGGTTTACGAGGGCGAATACGTGGCCATCATGGGCCCCTCGGGCTGCGGGAAATCGACCCTGCTCAACGTGCTGGGGATGATCGACAAGCCGACCTCCGGAGAATATCTCTTCCTCGGCGAGGACGTCTCCGGGTACTCCGAACGGAAGCGGGCCGGCCTGAGGAAGAACAACATCGGGTTCGTCTTCCAGAGCTTCAACCTGATCGATGAGCTCACCGTCTCCGAAAACGTCGAACTTCCCCTCCTTTATCTCGGCTATTCGGCCTCGGCGCGGCGAAAGAGAGTCAACGAGGTCCTGGAGTATATGCAACTCGTCCCCCGGAAGAACCACTTTCCCCAGCAGTTATCGGGAGGCCAACAGCAGCGCGTGGCCGTGGCGAGGGCCGTGGTCGCCCGGCCCAAGCTCATCCTGGCCGACGAACCCACGGGAAACCTGGACTCGGTGCACGGAGAGGAGGTCATGCAGATGATGGGCAAGCTCCACGACGAGGGAACGACCATCGTCATGGTCACCCACTCTCCGTCCTACGCCGAGTACAGCCAACGAATCATTCACCTTTTCGACGGGAACATCGTTTCCGAGAACCTCCAGCAGCAGTTCAAGATCTGAGCCGGAGCGAACCCAGAAAGCGGGAGGTCGTCATGAGAGAAATATCGCTCCTGATCCCCACCTTCGAATCGGAACAGAACATCGATATCGAGGTCAAGATCAACGGCAAGAAGAGAGCCCTGCACTACCGCGTGGAGATCGTCGCCTGGCAGGATTATGCCCAGGAGACGACAAACAAGGTGGAGGTCATCCGCCGGGTTATCCGCGACCGCGATAAAGACTGGCAGCTCGTCCAGATCGGCATTCCCACGGAC
>JBAQGA010000083.1:0-2777 GCA_049287565.1 Candidatus Aminicenantales bacterium | reverse complement strand
GATCTCTGTTAGTGTAGCAATAGTGCTACATTATCAGGAGGGACAATGGATCTCCTTCAACAAATCGAAGCCCAGCGTCTGGCCATCCTCGACAGTCTCAAGGCCATTCGGTCGATGCGTCGCGGCTCCATCACCGAACAGTTTTTTCCGGTTCAGCGCAAAGGTCAAAAGCAAGCCGCTCGTCGAGGTCCTTACTATGTCTTCACCCGGCATCGTGGCT
This sequence comes from Candidatus Aminicenantales bacterium, assembly GCA_049287565.1. Classification (GTDB taxonomy): domain Bacteria; phylum Acidobacteriota; class Aminicenantia; order Aminicenantales; family UBA8522; genus UBA8522. The sequence goes on along the minus strand of JBAQGA010000083.1, from coordinate 2,557 downwards.
CTAAGACCGTCAGCCGGCGTCTGACCACTGCCGGAGCTCTCCAAGAAGCGCGAGAGGATGTCGAGGCCTTCAAGCGTTTCCAGACTCTCTGTCGGGATTACGAACGCCTCACCGAGAAGTTGGGTGAGCTCGAGCGGAAAACAGAGCAGGAAAAAAAACGCTCGAAATCGGGGTCGAGCAAAACCGAGAAGTAAAACGGCTTCTGGAGGTTGCGGTCAAGTCGGAGAAGCCCGACTTGGAGGCCTGGGAAACGGCCTTGCGGGTGGCGGTCTTGGCCTGCGGGGCCAAGGTCCTGGCCGGGATGTTGGCCGAACACGGCTCGGGCCGGAGAGAGGAGGAGATCGTTTGCCGGTGCGGCGAACGAATGGCCAGCGAGGGGGTGCGGCGAAAGGAGTTGTTGACGATCCTGGGGCCGGTGAGCTATGAGCGGTCGATGTTCCAGTGTCCGTCGTGTCGGGCGACGCGCTATCCGGGGGATGAAGCGCTGGATGTGGTGAGCACGACGCGGTCGCCCGGGGTGCGCCGGATGATGGCCCGGGCCGGAAGTCAATCCACATTTAAAGACGGCCGGGACGATCTCCGCATCTATGCCGGACTTGAGGTCAGCGCCAAGGATGTCGAGCGGGTGGCGGAGAGAATCGGGCAAGAGATGGACATCTGGGGAGAGCGGGAACGGCAGGCGCTCTTGCGGCCGGACTGGGAGATGGAGCCGGAAAAAGACATCCCGGTCATGTACGTCAGCTACGACGGGACCGGGGTGCCGATGAGGCCGGAGGAGCTCATCGGCGTCAAGGGCAAACACCCCGACGGCACGGCCAAAACCCGCGAGGCGAAGCTGGGTTGTGTCTTTACCCAGACGAGGGTCGACGAGGCGGGTTATCCGATTCGGGATCCGGACTCCACCACGTTCGTCGGCGCCATCGAGAGGGCCGAGGCGTTCGGGTGGCGGATTTATGGGGAGGCGAGACGGCGGGGCGTACTGCGCGCCCGGCGGACCGTCGTCATCGGGGACGGCGCGGAGTGGGTGAAGAACCTGGCCGAGATGCACTTCCCTCAAGCCCTCATGATCATCGACCTCTATCACGCCCGCGAACATATCTCGGGATTATGCCGGGCACTGTTCGGAGCGAACGAGAAGAAAATGGAGCGACGTCGTCGGCACTGGTGGGCGCTGCTGGACAAGGGGAAGGTAGAAACCATCGTCTCCCAGGCCAGTCGGTCCCTCCCCGAAGATCCCGATCTAAGGAAGATCGCGCTGGCTGAAATCCGATACTTGAATAAGAATAAAAAGCGGATGCGCTACAATAAGTTCCGGGCGCAAGGGTCGTTCATCGGTTCCGGAGTGGTGGAGGCCGGATGTAAAACAGTCATAGGCCAACGCCTCAAGCAATCAGGGATGGAGTGGACTGTCCGCGGCGCCAACGCCATCCTTGCCCTGCGCTGTGTGATGAAATCCAACCGGCTCGAAGACTACTGGGAGTCCCGAGCAGCGTGACTTACCCCACTTCTATGACGCAGGCCCGTTGCCAGCGCAAGGGCGGGCAGGTCATTTCCACTCGAGGAGGTAGCGTTTGACCAGGGGATTGCCCTCATCATCTGACTCAACCAGGCAGTAGACTTTGTTCTTTTCAATGAGAACGATTTTTTCCTTGTAGAAGTGCGGAAGGACGGCGAAATATCGGCCCTCGGGGTCAAACACGTCATAAAGAGCCGAGTCCCCGCCATCGAGAGGGAAGAGGTGGACATATATCCGTCCCGTGTCATCGCGGAGTAGATCAGTAAAGACTGGATAATGCTTCGGCCAGTGGCTGGGAATACGAAACGACGAAGGGATGGGGCGATCAGGATAGAACTTGGGAAATATTTTTATCAAGTTCTCTTCGTTGATCTTGGTTCGGTCGCAATCTTTTCTAATTTTGCGTGCCAAATCGCCGTTTCCGTCATGAAGATAGAGTTCGTAGGCATAGGTGCTCGCCCACAAGAGAGATCCATCATCCTGAACGGAAAAAAGCGTTCTTTCCATCAACTCGGCGGCTGGGGGTTCCTTGGGCAGGACGATCGAAGCGATTGTCTTCAGGGGCATGAAATGCGAATCGTACTTAATCAGCTCCTGATTAACTGTGTCTCCGAACTTCAGAGTAATTCCATATATATTCCCGTCCTGATCGGCGAACCCCTGCAAGAGCCGGAACTTTTCCCGATTGGTCTCCTTCATACATTCGCCCGTTATCGAATAGTAGGCAAATCGGTTGTTACCGCTGTCGTTCACGGTGATGAGTTTATGGTCGACCATCCCGATTCCCATAGGACTCATGATCTCACCAGGGCCCTGCCCTTTTTTCCCGAATTTCCGGACAAATTTTCCGCTTTTATCGAAGACCTTGAAGCAAACTTCTTTTCCATCATAAACAACGATGTTTTCTTCATCATCAACTCCCAGCCAGCGTACACTGGAAAAAATATATGTCTGGTCTGCGCGCGATCGGCCGATAATCAGATCTTCCACGAGCACGGGATGGGAAGGCATCCCCTCTAAAGACACGGGCGTTTTTTGATT
>JBAQGA010000082.1:0-3382 GCA_049287565.1 Candidatus Aminicenantales bacterium | reverse complement strand
GCCATATGGAGGCCCGCATCAGCTCCGATTTTGACTTCCTGGAGAAGTTTCCCTTCCAGGTCTTTGATCACCAGTTTCGCCGACTTGGCTTTGTTCTTCAGAAAACAGTAGAAAACAGCTTGGGTGGGCGGATTCGCGGCCCGGGCGAATTCTCCCAGGCTCTGCCCCCTGCGCTCGATCATCGCCAATTTCACAGTCGGCTGCGTGTCAAACAGATAGGCTTCCTTCTCGAACACCTCGCGCTTGAACTCTTTGAAGGGATAGATGTCGGCGATGTAAAAACCCCGGCCGTAAGTGGCGATAGCCAGATCCCTGTCCCGTTTCTGGATGGCCATATCCATGATAATCGCGTCAGGGGCCTTACCGGACATCCTCAGCCAGTTCTTTCCTCCATCGATGCTGACAAACAGTCCGTAGTCCGTTCCAAGATAGAGAACGAGGGCATTGTCCGGATCTTCCTCGATGTCCCGCACCGGGTTCATCATTTCATTGCTCAGATCCTCCCAAGTCTCTCCCATGTCGCGGGTGACGAAGATGTAGGAGTTATCTTCGCTGTGAGTCTGATAGCCCAGGTAAGTGACGTAACAGACATTAACATCGTGGCTTGAGGGTTTGACCCGTGTCACCCAGCGGTCATAAGGGAGGACAGCGCCCTGGGGATGATTTTTCTTCAGCTTTCCACTGCCATCGTAGAACTTGGCCGTGATATTAATCCAACTGACGCCTCCGTCCTTGCTCAGATGAAGGTTGCCGTCGTCAGTGCCGGCCCAGAGCACGCCGGGCTTGACCGGGGATTCGGCGAAGGTGTAGATGGTCGAATACTGGAGATTGGTCAATTTGGATTCGGCGATCCGTTTCTGGTCGTTCTTGCTGAGATCGGGGCTGATGGTCTGCCAGGTGCCCGTCTCACCCCGCTGCAGGGAGCGGTGAACGTACTGGGAACAGACATAAACAATTCCCGGGTTGTGAGGCGAGAGGACGATGGGGGAATCCCACTGATAACGCTGATCCGGCTTTCCGGCTGCCTGCTCCTCATCCGTATTGCGGACGGCAAGGTTGGTCATTTCTCCGGTCTTGAAGTTCATCCGCCTCGAGCCGCCGAACTGGCTCTCAAAATAGATGTATTCGGGGTTCCACCAGTCCCGCACAACATAGAAGCCGTCACCTGAGGGCAGGTAGATCCAGTCGGCGGGAAAGACGCCGTAGGAATTGCGGTTTCGGGAAGGCCCTATCCAGCAGCCGTTATCCTGGGTGCCGCCCATGACATTGTAGGGCAATTCGTTGTCGACCGAGATGTCATAAAACTGCTGGGCGCTGATAGTCTCTTTCTGGGACCAGTGCTTTCCTCCGTCCCAGGTCTCGCTGACTCCGCCGTCGTTGCCGTTGAGGATATGGTTGGAGTTGAGGGGATCGATCCAGATGCCGCGTGTGTCGACGTGGCACTGCTGATTGCCGGTCCAGGGTGTGTTCTTGAAGGTCTTGCCTCCGTCCTCGGAGACCAGGACCCGGACTTCCACGGCGTAAAGCTTGTTTTCGTTGTTGGGATCGATCTCGATTCGCCCGGAATATCCGGCTTCGATCTGGTTGATAGCGGTACTGCCGCCGACGATCTTGTACTCGGTCATCTGCTTCCAGGTTTCGCCCTGGTCGTCGGAGCGGTAGATGACACCGCTTTTCTTGACGGGCTCCATCACGGCGAGAGCGCCGCCGTAGAGGAGCTGGAGGATGTAGCGGTTGATGACCTGGTAGCGGCCGGCCGTAGCCGTGTCTTTCTTTGCTTGTTCGCCGGCAGCGGGTTCCTTCATCTCCAGGACCTTCTGCATTTCGTCCATCAACTTCAGGAGATCCTCGTCTTTTTGATAAACCTTTCGGGCCGTTTTGGTAAAGGAGGCCAGATCGATTCCGATCTTGGTCTGGAACTCCTTGTCCTGGATCAACGCGTTCAGCTTGTCGGCCAGCTGCCTTTCGTTATCTGCCTGGACCGGATCGAACTTGACCATCTTGGCCAGTTGAGGATTGATTTTAAAGGATTTGAATTTATTGAGATAAAAGCCGTCCTTGAAGACCCTCCCGGCCCGGAAGTTGCTCCGGTTTTCCTGCAGGTCGAATCCTAAGTTGACCTCTTCATCTATCCGGGCGTAGACGATTTTCGTATTTTTGGGATAGGTGACCAGGCCGTTCCATCCCGATTTGATATCCAGAGGCAGGCTGCTGGTCAGTTTCTTCCAGGTTTTGCCCCCGTCGACGGATTTGTAGAGATGATTGCCCGGCTGCTTGTCGATGAAAGTCCAGGCTCTCCGGTAGGTCTTATAGGCGGAGGCAATGATGATATCGGAATTTTCGGGATCGATAACGAAGTCGCCGACGCCGCGGTCCTTGAGGTCGAGGACCTGTTGCCACGTCTTTCCGCCGTCAATGGTCTTGAAAAGGCCGCGCAGGCTGTTCGCCTCATTGTCGAAGAGCTGGCCTTCGGCTGCCACATAGACGATGTCAGGGTTCTTGCTGTCGATTGCAATCCGGGGAATGTAGTAGCTTTTTTCCAGGCCAAGGTGAGTCCAGGTCTTCCCGGCGTCCGTCGATTTCCACATTCCATTGCCGTGGGCGGACGAACGGGCATGCATGGCTTCACCGGTCCCCAGGTAAACGATATTCGGGTCGGAAGGCGCCACTTCGACATTGCCCATGCTCAGGTTGCCGTAGTTGTCGAATATCGAGGCGAAGGAGATGCCTCCGTCCTCGGTCTTCCACAGGCCGCCTGAGGCCGTGGCCACATAATAGACCTGACTCTGGCCTCTGGGAACCGCAAAATCCGTAATGCGGCCGGAAAAGGTCCAGGGGCCGATATGACGCCAGGTGAAGATATCCAGATCTTTGCTCGAAAGCGGGCCTTCAGCCTGGAGTGAAACGGCTCCAAAAACCGCCAGAATCAGAGATGCCAAAATACAAATTCGCAGAAATTTCATGATCCCTCCTTTGATATTATTTTGAAATAATTGAGATATTATTTTGAAATAATTGACGCTGATTTCTACTCTTCCCTTCGGATTCACGGCAATAATATAATCATAATTTCCGCGGACTTCAAGATATTTTTTAGCCGGGTGTTGCCTCAATTTGCCGCACCATTCCCGTTGAAATTTCATCTATCTAAAGAAAATTTAAGCAGCACAGCCTGCTTTAAGGCCTAATCCGGAAAGAGTTCAGTTATATTAAAACAGGCGGAAGACGTACCTGCGTTTTTAATTCCGAGGTCGCGGATATCAATTTTTTTTAAATTCTCCTCAGGATATAGGAAGGGGGCTGATGAAGAGTTGAAAGCTGTTCTTCTCGGGCAGGGCATGAACCCTCGCCCTGCGAGCAAGGGGGTATACCCCCTTGGAAC